>JAQTQO010000003.1 GCA_028712155.1 Patescibacteria group bacterium
ATCCGACCACGAAAGACCGGCAAGGCAACGACGTCGGTGAGCAGTACCGCTCGGTCATTTTGTACGGAAACGAAGCGCAAAAGCGCGACGCCGAATTTACGATTGCAAAACTGACGGCCGAAAAGGTTTACCCGGGGCGGATCGTCACCGAGATCAAACCGCTGACCGCGTTCTACGAAGCCGAAAGTAATCACAGAAATTACTACGAGAACAATATCGATCAGCCGTACTGCCAATTCGTGATCGCACCCAAGTTGGCTAAATTGCGGGAGAATTTTTTCCGCAGCGTGAAATAAGCTGGTATCTTGTGCCCGCGCATGGCGAGCCTGCCGGCAAACAACGGACAAGCAGGGATAAGCCCCCTGCTTGCCCTTATGGTATGATGGGTGGCAGAGGCGAATGCAATAACCATGGGCGGTGCCATGTATGCAAAAACGTGACGGATTTACGCTGATGGAAGTGCTGGTGGTCGTTGCCATTATCGGCATTATTTCGACGCTGGCGCTGGTTTCCCTCATGGCGGTGCGCGTCCGCGCCCGGGACGTGAAGCGCAAGGCCGAGGTGAACCAAATCGGCCGGTTGATAACCGCCAGTTGCTATGTGCCCGACGCCGGCGGCGGCGATTATGATATCGCCGATTTGCTGTCCGAGATGCGCACCAAATACCCGCAATTTGCCAGCAGCATGGCGTATGCTCCCAGGGATCCCCGGACGGGAACCGCGACGCAGTCGTTTTACCGCTATGTGGTAACCGGTGACGGAAAGCGATGTGCGTTGTACGCCAACCTGGAAAACGGCGGCGAGCCGGTAACGATCACCAATATCACCGCGCCGACCGCAGGCGGCGGCACCGGCGTATTGGCGGCAACGACTGACGGCTGGAACGGTTCGCCCAAGTATTTCCAAATTTCCAATTGAGATTTAAAATATCGGCCCAATGCACAACACGAGCGTACAAACGCTCGTGTTGTCACTTCTCGCGGCTCGGTACCGGGGGGGTTACCAATGCATTTTGCCGAGACCCATCATCCCCATTCCCATTCTCTTTCCGCCTCTCTGGGGTTGCTGCTCCATGATTTTCGCGCGGGCGTCGGCTTGCGCCTGCGTGATGACTCCCTGATCCACCAGCACCTGGAGCTGGCTTTTCATCTGCTTGAGCTGCCAGTCGCGCATCCGTGTCTGGAGGTCGGCGGTGCTGATACCGTGCTCTTGCGCGAGCTGGCTCAGGTTTTTTCCCTGCGCCCAGGCGTCTTTGACCTCCGTAACAGTGAGGCCAAGCATATCGGCCTGCTGCTGAAACATCGCGGTGTACCGTGATTTCATCTCTTCCGGCGTGGCGTTACCTGCGCCCCAAAACCATCCGCGGGCGAACGCCGTGCCCGTGCCCAAAAGTACAAATGCCATTGCCGGTGCCAGAAGATACGCGAACATTTTTTTCTTCATAGAGTATTGATTACGTAAGTTAAGTTATGCATACTGAGTTTTTTTTGCCGCTGCAAAGCCGCGCGGCTATCGTTCTTCAATTCCCCTACAACAATTACTACAACGCCTCCGGAAATATATTTCAGCCAAGGGCCGAAGAGAGGGCCAAGAGATGAGCGTGAATATATTTAATTTCGGCCCTCTGCTCGCCTGGCCCTCTAAACGGTAATACGCATTATCAAACATTTTATTTCACCCACCCTTGAGGTCATCGGAGCGAAGGGAGCGGCAAGGGTGAAACGGGCGGCGGCACTTGCAGTGGGGGCGCGTCATCCATACGGAGAATTCCGAACGCTTGAATGGTGTCGTCGCGGCGTTCCCCGAATATCAGCACTTCATCGCCGGTTGAAAATTGCGTGTGCGGGGGAAGCCGGGTTTCGGGCGTCACGTCAATGCGCAGATTTTCACCGCGACGGCTTTCCATACGCCAGCCGCCCGGTGTAATCTCCCGGATGGTACCCGGATGCACGCGCGGAAATCCTTTTTCTCCGTAAGCTCGGTAGAATGGTCCGGCGAACGGCAGACCGCCGCGCTCCGCGCGGTTGAGCAGCGCCGGATGCAATGGGGTCCGCGCAACCACCCATCCGCCGATCACCGCAATGATGAGCATCGCGATAACGGTATAGACGAGCGGCCGCCGGTACACAAGCGAGTAGTGCTGGACAAAAATTTCCAACACGATAAGAAATCCCAGGCAGGCTATTACCAGCAGCCACGGCAGCGACATGAGAAACACCCGCACCCCCCTCCAGCCGAAGCGCGGAGCCAGCCATAAACCGGAATCCCGCAGTTCAAAGATGACCAGGCTCGTGAGGTAGAGCAGGGAAACCAACAGAATGAAAATCAGGGCGGCAAAGAGCGCCGTCTGGGCGGCAAAGTATGCCCGGCGGTGCATTTTGGCCTGGCCGGCGGAAATTTTTTCAATCACCTGCTCGCGGACGGACGGGGTAGGCGCTTCATGTTTTTCCATAGGTTGGATTCAACGTATCATAAATTTTTCGCAGCGCAGACCGGCCGCGTTTGAGGCGAACGCCGACCGTGGAGGCCGGAATCCGCAAAATTTCGGCGATCTCCCGGTAGTCGAGCTCTTCAAAGTAATACAGCACCAGCGGTTCGCGGTACTTGGGCGGCAGGCGCTGCAAGCTGGAATGCAGCGTGGTTTTCAGATCGTTGGCGATGACGTCGCGGTCCGCGTGGTCCCGGGAGTGCGGATGGGGGAACAGTACGTCGGGGTCGAAGAAAGGGATCGGTTCCCGCCGCTTCCGTTTGATGGTATTTATGAACTCATTGTGGGCGATGCGGTACAGCCAGGGCGAAAATTTGCGCTTCGGATCGAAGCTGCGGATATTAACGTAGGCTTTCAGGAAGGCTTCCTGTACCGTGTCCTCGGCGTCTTCGTAGCCAAACAGAAAGCGCCGCGCGTACCGCAGCATTTTGGATTCATACCGTTCGACCAGAATTCCGAATGCCTGCCCGTCACCCCGCTGCACCTGGATGGCGATGTCTTCATCGGTACGCTCAGCCATAGCCTTTAATAGTACTACCATACGCAGCGGAATTTATTTCATACCCAGGCCTCCCGCGCACTCACGTCATCACGGCCGCTTGGGACCGTTCGCGCGTACTTGTGGGGATTTTTCTCCTCCGCTATACTAATGAGGAGAGAACATTATATACCCGCACCCCGGTCGGGTCAATTGATTCCCGTCATATGGCAGAACAAAAAATCGCAAAAATTGTGGTCGATCGCAACCTGTGCATCGGTGCGGCCACGTGCGTGGTGACCGCCGGCACGGTGTTCGAACTTGACGGCGAAAATAAAGCCGTCATTTTGCAGCAGGGTGGTACGAAAAATTCCGGTCCTGCCAAACGAGCCGTTCTTAAAGACGCGGCGGTGGCGGATGCAACGATCCTGGCGGCGGCGCAATCGTGCCCCACGCGCGCGATTTTCCTCTATGATGCAGCGGAAAAACAAATCTTTCCCTAAGTCGAAGACCACCGAGGTGAAATATTTGATCATCGGCGGCGGGGTGGCCGGAACCACAGCCGCCGAAACCATCCGGGAGCGCGACGCTACCGGCAGTATTACGATCGTTTCCGACGAACCTTACCGGCTGTACTCCCGCATCATGCTGTCCAAACCGAATTTTTTCCTTGGAAAAATTCCGTTCGAGCAGATCTGGTTAAAATCTGAGTCGTGGTACACCGACAAGAGAATTACGTTCATGCCTGGCACGCGGGCCCAGACGCTTGACGCAGAAAATCAGCAGGTGACGCTCAGTAACGGGATGGTGTTCCGGTATGAAAAATTACTGCTCGCGGTGGGCGTGCTGCCCAATGCATGGCAAGTTCCGGGGTCAGACCGCCGGGGGGTCAATCAGCTGCGCACTCTGGACGATGCGAAAGTCATTATCCAGGGGATTAAGCGGGTGAAACACGCGGTTTGTATCGGCAGCGGGTTTACGACCTTTGAGATGTGCGACATGCTGCGGATGGCCGGCGTGGACGTCACGGTGGTGATGCGCGAGCCGCACTACTGGGATCCGCTATTGGATTCTGTATCAGGCGGCTTGATTGAACAGGCGATGGTGAAAGGCGGCGTGAAAATCGTCCGGCAGGCGCTGGTTAAAACGGTGGACGGCGGCAGGAGCGTCACTGGCGTCACTTTGGAAAGCGGCGAAAAGATTCCTTGCAGCATGGTCATCGCCGGCGTGGGAACGTACGTGCCGTGCGATTGGGTGAAAACAGGCGGGGTCGCGGTGAACCGCGGCATTTTAGCCAATGAATATCTCGAGACGAATTTCTCCAATATTTGGACTGCGGGAGACTGTGCCGAGTTCAACGACCTTATTCTTGAAGAGCAGTTGGTGCTGGGGAATTGGGCCAATAGCCGGCAGCAGGGAGCCTTGGCCGGCGGCAATATGGTCGGCGGGCGCACGGCGTTCAAGATGGTATCATTTTATACCGCCAATGGATTCGATATAACGATCGCGTTTGTCGGTGACGTCCGGGCCAAAGACCGGCAGGTGATCGTGCGGGGCAGTTCCGCCCAGGGATTCTACATCCGTCTGATCGTTGACGATCATGATGAGATTGCCGGCGCGACGTTCATCAATAAGACGCCGGAGATGGCGCCGGTGTCCAAGCTGATCGAGACCAACGTGAAGGTATCGCCGATCCGGCCGCAGCTGGAAGATCCGGCGTTCGATTTACACAAGCTCGTATCCTGAGATCTATGCCGATCAAAAAACTCCGCGCGCGACCGAAGAAAGCCAAGACGGCGGTTTTGAAGAAAACTGCCGCGGTCCCGGTACCGGCCGAGGAACAAAAGATCCGGATCGGCTGGTTTACCTTTTCGTGCAGCGAGGATAATACGGTGGTGATGACCGAGATCATGAACGACCACTGGCAGGAATGGAAAAAAATGTTTGATTTCCGCCACGTCCGGATGCTGAAATCCCACAATATTCTCGACGCCCTTGATATCGTTTTCATCGAAGGGGCGATCGCCTCGGAAGAGCAGGCCCAAAAGCTTAAGGAAATCCGGCAGCGGTCCAAGCTGCTGGTGGCGGTTGGCGCGTGCGCCTGCGTCGGTCTGCCGGCCGGGCAGCGCAACACGTTTACGGAAATTCAGCGCGCCAAAATCGAACATCTGGTGGCGAAATTTGCCGCCCTGCCGAAAGTGCTGAAAGTGGCGGAGGTCGTTTCCGTGGACGCGGAAGTTCCGGGCTGCCCGATGGACCCGGCGAATTTTTTGCGCGTGGTCAACCAGGCCGTCGCTCGGGTGCGGGCGGAGAGGCGGTCATAACCCATCGTGTGCTATGCATACCGTCGATCTTGATTTCACCATCGACCGGGTGACGAAAGTGGAAGGCTCGGCGTCGCTGGACGTGAAGGTGCGCGGCGGCAAAGTGCAGGAAGTCCGCTTCAAGATTACCGAGTACAAGCGGTTCTTCACCCAGGCGATGCTGGGCAAGCCGATCGCGGCGTTGCCGCAGCTTTTGTCGCGCATTTGCGGCACGTGTTCCAACGCTCACCTCCTCTGCTCGATCGAAGCGTGCGAACATGCGCTCGGGGTGGTGCCGTCGCCGCAGACGATGCTGCTGCGCATGCTGACGATGTACGGTCTCATGATCCGGGACCACGCGCTCCATTTGTATTTGTTTTCCATGCCGGATATCTTCGGCAAGGATGCATTTCTGGATCTTGATGAATCCAACCCGGAACAGCATCAGATGCTGCACGACGGCTTCGAGGTCAAGGCGGCGGGCAATTACCTCGCGACGTTGGTCGCCGGCCGTTCCGTACACGCGCTGTATCCGGCCATCGGCGGTCACCTGCGCACTCCCGATGCCGAAGGTATCGCGGAGGCGGTTAAGAAATTAACGGCGGTGCGGCCGGCGGTCCTGCGCCTGATCGACATTTTTGCGCAGGCACCGTTCCATTTTGACCGGCAGACCAATTTCATGGCGCTGGTTCCCGAGCGGTACGGTTTTCTTAAGGGCGTGATCGTCACCAGCCGGGGCGATCGCATCCAGGAGGAGCAGTTCCGGCGGCACCTTGAGCGCGTTGTGCTCCCGTACTCCCAGGCGTCGGCGTACAAGCACCAGGCATCGTCGTACATGGTCGGGTCACTTGCGCGGATTAACCTCGCGAGCGATCACCTGCATCCCAAAACCAAAGAGTCGGCCGCACACGTATTGAAACACTTCCCATCGACGGATGTCTTTCACAACAATTTGGCCCAGGCGATTGAGATACTCCATGCGGTTGACGATGCTATCGAGATGCTTACGACGCACCAGTTCAAACCGGAACCGGTACCGAAACTGGTCTACCGCGAGGCCGTCGGGGTCGGCGTTATCGAAGCGCCCCGCGGTACGCTCTACCATGAGGTTGGAATCGGCGCCGACGGCGTGGTCACCCACGGAGAAATCGTGGTCCCGACGGGGCAAAACCAGATCAATATCGAAGAGGACGTTCACCGGCTGGTCCAGGATCTTCTGCCGCATGTCACGCGCGAAATACTGACGCATGAAATCGAAAAGCTCATCCGGGCATACGATCCGTGCATGAGCTGCGCTTCCCACTTCTTGAAGGTGAACTGGGACGCGTGATAAATTTGCTTACCGGGCCGGTCGCCACATTTGAAACTCTGACGCCTCACGGAGGTGTCAGAGTTTATCTTGGGCGGTGGAGGGCGAATGAACAAAGTGTGTTACCTTTCTGATATTTATCGTATGTTTATAGTACGGGAAAAAGCTGGTAAAATAACCGCAGAGTGGTTATCGCCATGTATGGCCGTAGTGCCGGGCGGGCGAAGTCAATTATCATGACGCATCAGTGCATGGAGCTGGATGAACGCACAATTATCCGCAGGATTCAGGCCGGAGATTTTGATGATTTTCATCATTTGTATGACGCCTACGCGCGGCGGATTTACCTGTTCATCTACTACCGGACCTACCACAAGGAAACGGCGGAAGACTTGACCAGTGAGGCGTTCCTCAAGGCGTTCCGGGGGATCGGGAGTTTTGATGCCGCCAAAGGAACGTTCGGCGCGTGGCTCTACCGGATCGCCCGCAACGTGGTCATTGACCACTACCGCACCGCGCACCCGACCGTTGATATGGAAAGCATATGGGACCTCTCAACCGACGATGACGTCGCGCAGGAGGTGGATGTCCGGCAGGATCTGGACCGCGTGCGAGGGTATCTTAAAGATTTAAAACCCGAGCAGCGCTCCGTGATCATCATGCGCGTATGGGACGAGCTGAGCTACCAGGAAATCGCTGACATCACGGGCAAGTCGGTTCCGAGCTTGAAAATGATGTTTTCGCGTGCGATCGCGCAATTGCGCCGGGATCTGCCGCTGGGGATGTTACTTTTGGCGCTGTGGCGCGTTTATCATTAGTGTATGGAACAAAAAATCCAAAAAATTCTCCGCGACCTCTACAAGATTGACGGCACGCTGCGGCAGCACGATGGAGAGCTGCACGAAATCGTTGCCCGACTGATCGCGTCTCGGCCGGATGCGGTCCTCGACCAGCGTTTTCACGATGCGCTGCGGCAAACCATCGCCCAGGCGCTGCGCGCCCGATCTTCACCGGCGGTTGCGAGTACTCGCCAGACAAACTATTTCTTAACCTATATGAAAAAAGCATTGTACGCACTCATCCCGGCTTCGGTCGGTGCACTGGCCGTGCTGTTGGCCGTCGTGTACGGCGGCAAGATGAAGATTTTGTCGCCGACTGCGCCGGGCGCAGCGTCGCCGGTCTTTGAACAGCATCAGAGCATCATCGCCCGGGGTAACGAAGCGTTCGGTAAATTGGTTGCCAGCAACTCCGTTTCCCAAGCGGAACAATCCGGTACGTCCGTTGGCAAAGCGGTCGGTTTGGGCGGCGGCGGCAGCGCCCCGATGGCGGTTTCCGCCGACAGCGGCAAACGGTCGTCTATGGTGGCGCCGGTTCCCGGCTTTGCTCCCGAGTGGACGGCCTACCACTATGTGTACCAGGGGGATCCGTTGATGTTGGCTGACGACACGGTTGAAGTATTGCGACGGACCAAGGGTGCGGGAAATGGCGCCGCGGTAGCAGCCGTGCTGCAGGGTATGAATTTCGGTGTGGCCGACCTCAAGAGTTTTACGAGCCTGCAGGTACAGTCGTTTTCGCTGCGCGAGGATAAAGAGTACGGCTATACCGTTGACGTGAACATTCCCGAAGGGACCGTCGGCATCGGCCAAAACTACGAGCGTTGGCCCTATCCGAAGTGCAGCGATGAAGCGTGCTACCAGAACTCCCGCCTCAAGGAGTCGGATATGCTCTCCGACACGGCAGCCATCCAGATCGCGGATACGTTCGTCCGCGAACACAATTTGGCGCAAAGCGACTACGGTACACCGGAAATTGTGGACGATTGGCGCGTGCTGTACGCCCAAACTACGGTCAAGACAGACTTTTATTTCCCGGAAGCGGTCAATGTCCTGTACCCGCTGACGGTGAACGGCAAACCGGTGTATGATGACAGCGGCCGGAAGGTCGGCATGAACATCACCGTTGATGTGCGGTTCAAGCGGGTGTCCGGCGCGTACAACATCGCCACGCAGACGTACGAGAGCTCCAGCTACGCCGCCGAAAAGAACGCCGATGCCATTCTCAAGATTTTGGGGCAGGGAGGGCAGTATGCCGGGTACGACGCCCAAGCGCCAAAGATCGTTGACGTGACGGTGGGTGCACCCCAGACGGCTTACCTGAAGATGTGGCAGTACAACGAGAAGGGAAGTAATGAGCTGCTGGTGCCGGCGTTGGTTTTTCCCATCGCCAAGTCACCGGAGCCGTACTTCTGGCGCAAAGCCGTGGTGATCCCGCTGGCCTCTGAACTCTTGCAGCAAACGAATTCCGGCGGGCCCATCCGGACATTGGAGAAAAGCGTGCCGTCGGTCGTCGTGCCGCCGTCCCAATAAATAATGATCCCGGTAAACTCGGGACAGGTACAAAAATTTATGCTCATCCGGGGAACGATTCCCGCATGAGTAGCGCGTCCCGGTTCTCCAAAGACCGGGACGCGTAACCGTAATAACGTATGGCCAAAAAGTCATTTACGGCCGATGAGGCGAAAGCGGTCGGCGGAAAACTCGGCATCGACTGGTCCAAGTTCGACGTTGAGCAGTTCCGGATGGGCATGGATGTGGAGCTCGAGCATGGCCTGCGCGATCCCCACACCAACGTCACCAATGACGACCCGCTGACGACGGGAAAAATTGCGCTTGCCCACCTGAACGAGTTTCCGGATTATTACACGCGGCTGGATACAATGGAAAAAGAGGGGGACGCATTCTGGAAAGGAAGGGCGTGAGGGCAACAGAATATTTTTGTGTTTACGGCAGCGGCGCGGCAACTGCCGCGCCGTTTGATTTGACTTTTTCGCTTTCCTCCCGCAAGATTTCGATACGGAAGCTGCGCGGAGCAGTTTTCAACGCAGGCACATTGGCATTTTTTGGAGGACGACGTCATGGCGCCAGAAGGAGCGTCTACGTACAAAGCCGCCGGGGTTGACCTCGATGCGGCCGACCGGTTCGAAGACATGATCAAGGAGCGGGTCGCGGCGACGTGGCCCGATACTGGGGGAGAGATCGGCGGGTTCGCCGGCGGTGGTCCCATTCCGCCCGGGGCCACTCACCTCAAGGGTTCCACCGACGGCACCGGCACCAAGGCGATTCTTGCCGCGCTGCTGGGGAAGTTCGACGGGCTGGGTCAGGATGCGGTCGCCATGTCCGCGGTGGACATGTACGTGTCCGGCAATCGTCCGACGTACCTGCTGGACACGCTGGACGTGGGCCACCTGGATCCCGATCTCCACATCGCCGTCATCGAGAGCGTGATCCGCGGCTGCCAGCGTGCCGGCTGCAAGCTCATCGGCGGCGAGACCGCCGAGCTGCCCGACCTGTTCCGACACCCGTGGATGGTGAACGTCAACGCGCACGCCATCGGCTTTCCCGCCGAGGAGCTGAAGTTCGGGACAGTCAAGTCGGGCCAGGCCGTGTACGGCTGGGCGTCCCACGGGCCGGGATCGAACGGCTTTTCCCTGCTGCGCAAGGTCTTCAAGCTCAAGGACGAGCCGGCCCGGGCGCGTCGGCGACTCTTGCGCGAGTACGATGAGCTCGGTACGCTGCCGTTGCACTCGGCCCTGCTGGCGCCCACGGAGATCTGGATTCAGGAGATCGAGCGGCAGCGCAAGGCCGGCGTCCGGTTCTGTGGCCACGCACACATCACCGGTTCCGGCATGCCGGGCAACATTCCGCGCATCCTGCCTCCCGACTGCAAGGTCGTCATCGACCGCAGCCGGTGGGGACGTCCGCTCATCTTCCGCCTGACCCAGGAGATGGGCCACGTGAGCGAGGCCGAGATGGATCGCGTCTTCAACCAGGGAGTCCAGGTCGTTTCCATCGTGTCCCAAGATAGTCCATCGGTGGTGCAGGATCGTTTCGCACACATGATCGGAACGGTCGAGTCTCGCACCGACGACGAGCCGCAGGTCGTGTTCACCGGAAAACACAGCGACGGCGAGATCTTCTAGTAGTCGCCGCCGTTCTCCGACACCACGGCACCCCAATTACGCAATCGCCTTGCCGATCTCCGACAAGGCGATTTTTTTATTGTCGAGTGCAGGGTAGTTTCCTATGCTCTGACCTGCTTGAGAATTTCTGTTACCGCGCGGAAAGTATGTTCGGGATCTGCGGCCGGAGGAACCCCAATGATAAGCACTTCCTTGATGTGGCCGAGTTTTTGGAGATAGCGGAGGTTTGCGTAGGCGTCGAAATCGTGCAGCGTGACGTTCGGCGCGGGGACGAATTTTTTCAAATCGGAAAAAACCGTGACCCGGTCAACGCCGACGACGGTATCCAATACCACCAGCCGTTCCGGTACGGCCCACTCTTCGTTGGGGTCAACCACCTGAAATTGCACTGTGGGAAACTGCTGCCGAAGTTTGGGCAGCAGTTGCAGCGGCAGCGCGTCGCCGGGAAGATCGGGGTTGCCAAAGACGAATATTTCCATGATCAATCATTATCAGAAGCTTCGCTGAGGCGCATTCAACGGAACCTAAAGAGGAAGGGGAATATGAACGTGATAAAGGCGGTCCACACCGCATATACCGGTAGATAACCGCTGATCCAGCGGTAGGTGGCGGTGAGTTCCGCATTCCGCCGCCAGTCCTTTAAAAAGCAGCGCAGCAGGCCGGCGGCGTTTCCGAAGATCAGCAGGTTGGCGCCGAGCACCGCGATGCGGTTGGGCGTAAAACCGTAACTGCCCAGGCGGAAGAGAATGGCACTTAATCCTACGACATCCACCGCCAATCCCACCACCAGCAAGCCGAGCGTGACGAGGTCGTGGATGGTTCGGCGTTGCCGTTCGGTGAGCGCAAGAATACTGATGGTGAGAACCGCCAGCATCATGACATTGAAGATGATCAAAAATTCACGGTCGGTATACGGGCTTTTCCCGTTCACGCCCATTATCACCAAGTACGCGACCAGTGTTACCAGTACGAGCGGGGAAAAAATTTTTGCGATGACGGGTAGGATTCTGGCGGCGGAGCGTGAGCGAACCCATGCGAGGTGGGCGCCGACGATAGGCACCGCCGCGGCACCGTAGATCACCACCCAGTGTTCATACCAGGTAGCAATGTCAATTTGAATCGCAGAAAATAATCCGATCGTGAGTACGGTGAGCATGACCCCGGCGCTCATGAGGACTCCTGCATAGATGGCGTATTCCCCGTTGAATTTCAGGTACTCGACGCGTGCCGCGGCACCTGCGGACCAACGGCCAGTGAACGCCAAACCGGCGACGGTCCACAGCAAGAGCGGGAGGTGGAGGTATGTGAGCATGAGGGTATCCGACCTCGGTACGTCCGGCAGCAGGTTGACATAGACAGCTGAGACAACGAAAACGCCACCGGCAATCGCGAGGGTGCGGCGATCAACGGGGCGGGTCATGGCGAAGTAGACGGCCAGAGCGGGAAAAATAATCAGACCGGCGTTGCGCAGGTAAAAATTTTCCGGTTGCGCGAGCTGGAGGAAATCAGGCAGTTTGGCGATCGTCCCGGCAAAAATCGCCAGCAGCAAAACCAGCCATCCGAGGGCCCAACCGTACGGCCCGGACACGGCTGATGTTTGAAGACCAGCCGGACGATCATACGCGAGCCGGATTTCCCAGTACTTCACGAGCGGTGAACCGGGTTGCGTTTTCACCAGGGTTGCGTAGGCTGCGGTAAACTCCTTGGGGTTTTGGCGGAAAAGCGTTTCGAGTTTCGCCGCCTCTTCCCACTTGTTCGCTTCCGGTGTTTCCTGCGGTTGGTTGGTTGGCATACGAGAACTTCGGGGGAAATAAATTAGAGCGTGAGATTAGCCAGTTGCAGGTGCCGTATGGTGTACTTGCGAAGCGCGGCGGCCTGGGCAGGGGTGATTACCTCGCACGGAACATTCCAATGCAGCGTGATGATATTGCCAGGTTCGAGCTGTTCGAGGTCGGGGGGCGCATCCAGCGCGCGGATAACCGTTTTTTTCTCCGGCGCAGAGAGCGACAGTTTCCCGTTCTCGTAGCGTAACGGTTCGGACATCAGGGTGATGTTTGGCCCCGCGACATGCGCGACGGTGCCCCAGCTGATGCGGCAGTTGTCCATGCTCTCGATAGTGTGCTCGCGCTCAACGTGTCCGGTGCGCAGCCACACGTCGAGCACATGGAACGAGTGATGGGGGAGCGCGCCGAGGCGGATTTTATCCCCCAGACGGTCGAATTCTTTCCCCTTCATCCGGTCTTTGAGCCGGACGCCGTCGCGGAGATGTTCAAAAAAAGACTGCCGCGAAACGTTTTCGAGCAGATCGTTGCCGATCCAGTACGCTTCCACCACGCGTTCGTCGAACGGATCCGGTATCCGGTTGGATTGGGCGATCCGCTGCAGGTAGGGGTAGAGAGTGGAAAATTGTTCCAGCATTCCGCGCAAGCCCGGATCACTCGCGTCTGCGCGCAAATACTGCAGCATCTCCCGATTGCGGTCCGGTCCGCAGTAGTGCAATCGGTTGGGGCCAAACGAGTAGCGGCTGCAGCGCAAAACGCCGTCCATACCTTTTCAAACCGCGTGTGTCATTCGGTCCGATTGGATTTTAATT
This sequence comes from Patescibacteria group bacterium, assembly GCA_028712155.1. Taxonomy (GTDB): domain Bacteria; phylum Patescibacteriota; class Patescibacteriia; order Buchananbacterales; family GWA2-38-13; genus VMFR01. The sequence continues at coordinate 13,151 of JAQTQO010000003.1, forward strand.
TGCGGGTGGCGGGCAAACCGGACTATCAGCAGCGCACCGACGGTAAACAGAAGCGCGCTTTGCACTTCGCGCACGCTGATGGCATGGGTGATGAAAATTGCCGACCAGACGTTGGTGACCAGCGTCGCCGGCACCAGGAGCGTCGCGACGTACGTGGCCGGCGCATATTTGAGCGCGGTGTACCAGGTCAGCACATAGCTGGCCAGAAGCCCGCCGGCCAAAAGCACCCAGCCCCATTGCACCGCGGTCAATTGCAGCATCGCGGACGCCTCTCCTTGCCAGCATACGACGGTAAACAGGAGAACGGAGCCGATTACCATGCGGGCGGTCGCAACGGTGAGCGCGGACACGTCGCGGAGGGCAATCTTGGCGATGATATTTTCCACCGCCCACAACATCGTCGCGAGCATGATCATCAATTCGCCCGCGTTATAACGGAATCCGGAAAAACCGCCTACCAGCAGGTTGGCCGCAAAAATTGCGGCAATGCCAAACCATTGGAATCGGGTCGTCTTTTCGCGCAGAAGCGGGATTGCCAGCAGCAGCACCCATAGCACGAGCGTCTTGTGGATGAGGGCGGCGTTGAGGGCCGAGGTCTGCGTCAGACCGGTGAAGTAGAGCGCGAACGGCAAGCCGCCGCCGACCACCCCCACCGTGAGCAGCACAACCATCTGGCGTATATTCAGGCGGATAATCTCCCGCCATTGTTTGGCGGCAAAAATGAGGCCGACCAGGAAAATCGCAACCGTAGCATTTTTGAGCGTCGTGAAGAGCACCGGGCCCTGGACAGCGGTGACGGCAAATTTATTGAAAAAGTTTGCCGTTCCGGAAATGATCGCTGTCCCCAGCGCCAGGATTGTGGCGTATCTCCAACGGTTCTGTACCATAGCGGTTGCTTGAAAAAAATTCGCGTCCGGGTGGAATGCTTGCATTATAAGGTCAGTTTGGCCAATACACAAGTCGGACGGGATTGCCGCTGGGAGTCACCCATCTTCAAGAGTGTCGTGAGGTAATCCGCTCGCCGGATTATTTCGTGGTAGACCGGGATACAATTTTACCGTTGACAAACCGCGTGGTTTCAAGTACATTACGTTATTGTTTTCGCGGTTTACGGTGAAATCCATTCGAGGCGGTTGTTCCTTGTTTGGCCAGAAAGGATGGTACTGATGGTCGGTGAGTTGGGATCCGGTGGCGTTGAACCCCGTTGCCCGTATCACGAATGGGGGAAACCCGGCGGGAGTATGTTCGACAACCCGTTGTGGTTTATCGAACGGCTCATGGGGTTCGCCGTTGTCGCTTTGTGCGTCATCTGTGTCGTGTGCGCGCTCATTCCGCCCGTTACGTTTCTCTTGGTGTGGCTGCTCATCGGCTTCAAGAGCGCGGCAATTGCCGGTGCGCTGGCGGCGATCACGGTGATCGTTGCCTTTAAACGGTTTATCCGTTCATAACGGTGTTCCTTGCGAAGCGTCGAATGCCTGGCAGTTGCCGGGCATTTTTTTGCGTTATTTCGCCTCCTCTTGACAACGCCAGTGATTTGCGGTAGACTGCCGGTGTGGCATAGATAATCATCTATATATAATAACAAATCATTTATGAAGCAGAAATGCCTGGGGTGCCTGCAAGCGGTGGCGGTCGAGACGCGTTTTAATATTTTCCAGTACTTGCGGAAATTACGGGGCAAGGCAACGGTGTCAAAACTGGTGGAGCTGACCGGGCTGCGCCAGCCGACGGTAACGTTTCATGTGAATGCGCTGGCGGAGGCCGGATTGGTCAAGAAAACGCGCGTCGGGAAGAATGTGTTCTGTCGGCTGCAGGAGCAATGTGCGGATTGTCCGCTGTTTGTTTCCTGAAGGGTTTTGAGGCATCTCGGAGCGCGAGTGAGGGGGTGAGAACTATGGACAAAACGATGAACAAAATAGAGTGCGATCCGTCTTGCGGATTTATGGTGCAGAGCCACGATGAAAAGGAAGTAACGGGGATGGCGATGTCGCATGCGAAGAACATGCACAAGATGGACGTATCGGAGCACGATATGCGCAAGCGCATGATGTCGGTATGATCGGAAGTTTTTCACACGCACCACTGGCGCCAGCGAGTGCATCGTTCTTTCAAGTGCGTTCCATGGAGACTCGGTTGCCGATCCCAATGGGCGCATGTAAGCAACAATCCACGGATACACAGCCCCGCGATCGAGATACGGCCGTTTGATGCCAGTCGCGGGGTGGCGGCCGTGGAATCTGTAACGCCCAAACGTTGTTTTTTATTTTGTCTCAAGTATCTCATCAAATTGACAAACCAGTCCGTTTGTCTTACATTGACGGGCTTCGCACCTTCGAACTTTTCGGGAAAGGATGTGGTTATGGTCCATAGCGAAGGAGACGGTTGCGCGCGCCAATGCAGCGAGCCTGACTGCGACAGTCTGGCCGACAACCCCTCGGGGTTTTTGGCGTTCTTGTATCTCCTCATCCTCGTCATCCCGGCGGTCATTATCGTCGCACTCGTCACCGGCGGTGTCTGGCTGTTCTGGGGGTCCACCCCCGCCCTGATCGCCGGCGGCGTCACGCTCGTCGTTGCCGCCGGAGTCGTGTGGTGGTTTGCGCACTGATCGGTCGCGCTCATTGCAGAATAATTGCCTGACGTATCCGCCGGGCAATTTTTTTGTGGTTGTTTTTTGGTTTCCGCGTTGGCGCCGTGGTATTGGTGCTATAATGAAAATGAAATATTTTATTGACATATGGAACCACGCGGTATCCTGATCCACGTCTGTTGCGGCGTGTGCGGTGCGTATGTGGCGGAGAAATTGCAATCCCAGTATGACCGGCTGGTTTTGTTTTTCTTTAACCCCAACATTTATCCGCCGGAAGAATACCTTCGGCGGTTAGCCGTCGCCCGGCAACTGGCCGGGATATACCAGCTGCCGTTGATGGAAGGCGAGTATCGGCCAAAGGAGTGGGAGACGGCGGTGCGCGGACATGAAGCGGAACGGGAAGGCGGTGCACGGTGCGCGATTTGTTTTCGGCTGCGGCTTGAACAGGCGGCCGCCGCCGCCAAAACGCACGGCTGTGAAATCTTTACGACCACCCTGACCATGGGCCGGCAGAAGCGTGCGGAGGTGGTCAACCGGATCGGCCGGGACGTTGCCCGGCTGCAGGGGGTGAAATTTCTGGAGGAGAATTTTAAAAAACAAGACGGGATCGAAAAAACGTTGGCGATCGCCCAGCGACACAATTTTTACCGGCAGCGTTACTGCGGCTGCCGGTATTCGCTGGCGGCGGCAAATTCGGTTGCATCGCGTCAACGGCCGCAGTAAACTGAATTTGTCCCGCGTAATTTTTCGGGTAGCGGATCATTTTGGATTGGCACTGCCGTTATGCGGAGAAAACATATCTTGACGTTTGGATTGATCATCCTTGCAGTTTTCGGAATATCGGTAACCGGAAAAATCATGCTGCGTAAACGCGCCGTACCGTCCGATATAAATGCGTCGTCGCCGGAAACGGCGGGGCGGGTCCGCTTGGCGGCGGTCGCGGGAAGTTTCTACCCCGGCGAACCAAAGGATCTGTCCGCCACGGTGGACCGGTATCTGGCAAACGCCACACTGCCGCAAGCCAGGGGGCAGATTTTAGCGCTCGTCGTTCCTCATGCCGGCTACCAGTATTCCGGCCAAGTGGCGGCCTATGGCTATAAACTGCTCGTCGGTCAGCACATCGATACGGTGGTGCTCGTCGGGAGCAGCCACACCGCCAGGTTTCCGGGCGCGTCCATTTACGCCGAGGGCAGCTGGCGCACGCCGCTGGGCGATGTGGCGGTCGATCGCGACGTTGCTTTGGCGATCATTTCCGCCGCACCGCGGGTGCGGTTCATTGAATCCGTGCACGTCGAGGAGCATTCGCTCGAAGTGCAACTGCCGTTTTTGCAGAAAACGTTGAAGAATTTCAACATTGTTCCGATCATGCTGGGCAACGATGGTGAAACCGATTACCAGATGTTGGCGCAGGCGATCATCACGGCGGTCAAGGGCAAAAACGTGCTTGTGGTGGCGAGTTCCGACCTGTCTCATTACCCCGGTTACCGCGACGCCAAAACCGTTGACGCAAAAACAATTCAGGGAATTCTGGGCGGCGATTGTCAGAAATTGGAAAAAGTTATCGCGGATTTGGAGACGCAAGAAATTCCCGCGGCTGCCACGTTTGCCTGCGGCGAGGATGCCATCAAGACCGTGATGTTGGTGGCCCAAGCCGCCGGTGCGGATGAAATCAAGTTGCTGAACGCCGCCAACTCCGGCGACGTGTCCGGCGACCGCAGCCGCGTGGTCGGTTACGCCGCGATCGGTTTTTTCGGCCCGCGCCGCGGCAATGCATTGAGCACGGCGGAGCAGCAGCGGCTGCTTGGAATCGCCAAGACTTCAGTGGAAACGTACGTGCGTACCGGCAAGACGACAAAGTTGAACGTGACTGAGCCGGCGCTGCAAGCGCACGTCGGCGCGTTCGTCACGCTGAAGGAGAACGGCCGGTTGCGCGGATGCATCGGACGTTTTTCTCCCACTGACGCCCCGCTCTGGCAGGTAGTGTCGCAGATGGCGATGGCGGCGGCCACGGAGGACCAGCGGTTTCTGCCGGTGGAACCGGCCGAACTCGGAGCCCTCCGTTACGAGATTTCCGTGTTGGGCGACAACGAAAAGATCAGTGATGCCAGCCGGATTCAGCTCGGCAAGCACGGCGTCATGGTGCGCGCCGGTGCACGCTCCGGCGTTTTTTTGCCGCAGGTCGCCACCGATACGCAGTGGGATTTGGATCGCTTCCTGGGCGAACTCTGCGCGCAGAAAGCCGGGCTCGCTTATGATTGCTGGAAGGACTCGCGCACGGAACTGTTCGTGTTTACCGCCCAGGTGTTCGGTGATGAGTAACCAAAACTTTTCCACGTACCGCGGCTTTTCCTGCCGAGTTTTTTTTGGTATGTTTAGCCTTATATGCCAGATCTCGATGCGCGCATCCTTGCCCGGGGTTTATCCGATGAGCAAGCGGTAAAACGGTTAACTGAAGAAGGGTACAATGAACTGCCGACTGCAAAGCGGCAGTCAATTTTGCGTTTAATTCTAGAAATCGCCCGCCAGTCGATGTTTTTGCTCCTCATCGCCTGCGGTTCGCTCTATCTGGTGCTCGGAGACATCACGGAGGCACTGCTGCTGCTGAGCTTCGTTTTCGTGGTCATCGGCATCACCTTTGTTCAAAAACGAAAAACCGAGCGGGCACTGGACGCCTTGCGGGAACTGTCGAGTCCGCGGGCGCTGGTCGTACGGAACGGCCGGCGGCAGCGGATCGCCGGCCGCGAGGTCGTGCGCGACGATATCGTGCTGTTGTCCGAAGGCGATCGCGTACCGGCTGATGCGGTGCTGCTGCGATCCACCAACGTCAGCGTGGATGAATCACTCCTGACCGGCGAATCCGTACCGGTGCGAAAGGTGGTCTGGGACGGCAAGCTGACCATCGGCCGTCCCGGCGGTGACGACCTTCCGTTCATCTACTCCGGCACCATGGTGGTGCGCGGGCAAGCCATCGCGCAGGTGCGCGCGACCGGGCCGCGGACGGAAATCGGAAAAATCGGGAAAGCGTTGCAAATCCTTGAGCCCGAGGGTTCCGATCTCCAGCGCCAGACGGATCGGATCGTCAAAATATTCGCGTTCGTCGGACTGTGCCTGTGTTTTTTTGTCGTGGTGGGTTTCGGTTTGACGCGGGGCGATTGGTTGCACGGGTTGCTGGCGGGATTGACGCTCGCCATGGCGACGCTCCCGGAAGAATTTCCGGTAGTCATGACCATTTTTTTGGCGCTGGGTGCGTGGCGGATCGCCAAGCGGAAAGTGTTGACCCGCCGCATGCCGGCCGTGGAAACGCTGGGTGCAACGACGGTGCTCTGCGTGGACAAAACCGGCACCATCACCCTCAATCGCATGTCGGTGGCGAAGGTGTGCGTGGAGGGGCACGTGCATGACGTGGGCACCGACCAGGGGAGCCTGGCGGAAAACCTCCATCAGATCGTCGAGTACAGCATTCTTGCCAGCCCGAGCGATCCGTTTGATCCGATGGAACGGGCGATGCAGGAGCTCGGCGCGCGTACCCTGGCGCACACCGAGCACCTGCACAGCGACTGGAAGCTCCTCCGCGAGTATCCGCTTACCGATAAGTTGTTCGCGATGTCGCGCGTGTGGCAGTCGCCGGACGGCGAGGACTACGTTATCGCGGCCAAGGGTGCGCCGGAAACGATTGCCGACCTCTGTCATTTCGATGCGGCGCGTTTGGCCGACCTGGAGCGGCAGATCGAGCAGATGGTCGTCCATGGCTTGCGTGTGATCGGTGTGGCGAGCGCGCACTTCCGCCATTCCGCGCTCCCGCCGACGCAGCACGATTTTCCATTTACATTTCTCGGTTTGCTGGGGTTGGCCGATCCGGTGCGTCCCGGCGTACCGGAAGCCGTTGCCGAATGCGCGTCGGCGGGAATCCGCGTCATTATGATCACCGGCGATTATCCGGGGACGGCAAAAAATATCGCGCAGCAGATTGGACTGAAACCGGTTCACCACATTATTACCGGATCGGCGCTTGACGCTATGGATGACGTCGAGCTGCAGCGGCGCATCCATACCGCGTGCATCTTCGCCCGCGTCGTGCCGGAGCAGAAGCTGCGCATCGTGAACGCGCTCAAGGCGAACGGCGAGGTGGTGGCGATGACCGGTGACGGCGTCAACGACGCTCCGGCGCTCAAGGCGGCGCACATCGGTATCGCGATGGGCGGCCGCGGCACGGACGTCGCGCGGGAGTCGGCGTCAATGGTGTTGCTCGACGACAACTTCGCTTCGATTGTCGCAGCCATACGCATGGGCCGCCGAGTGTATGATAATCTCAAGAAGGCCATCGTCTACATTTTTTCCGTGCATATTCCCATCGCCGGCATGTCGTTACTGCCGGTTTTGTTCAAATGGCCGCTGGCGCTGCTCCCGGTGCACATCGTGTTTTTGGAGCTCATCATTGATCCGGCCTGTTCGATTGTTTTTGAGGCCGAACGGAGCGAGAAGGACGTGATGCGGCGCAAGCCGCGGCATCTCAAGGAACCGCTGTTCGGGCGCGCCATGGTTTTCCTCGGGCTCGCCCAGGGCCTGGGGATTTTGACGATGGTCGCCGGCGAGTATGCGCTGGCGCTCGCCCTGGGCTTACCGGCGGGGGAGGCGCGGGCGTTCGCGTTCGTCAATTTGCTCATCGGCAATCTCGGCTTGATCGTGGTGAACCGTTCGTGGACGCGATCGACCTGGGCAACGCTGAAGACGCCCAATCCCGCGCTCTGGTGGGTGGCCGGTGGGGGGGTGGGGTTTCTCGCTGCGGCACTCACCATTCCGTGGCTGCGGGCCATATTCGGTTTTGCGACGTTGCATCCCATGGATTATGCGCTCAATATGATGACCGCCCTCATGATCATCCTGATATTGGAAGGCTTTAAATTTCCCGCGGTGCAACGCTGGTTCGCTGCGGCGCACAAGCGCAAAAAACCTTAGCGCGATATAATTTTGGCGCTTGCGCTCCGCAATCAGCGGCAAGTTTTTCGGTGAAAAAAATAAAAAAAAACGGGGTGCATGCACCCCGTGGCAAAAGAACTGGGACTGCCGAAGGTCACTGGATGTGGCCGGAGCAGTGGAAGAAGACGTAGGCGCCTTCCTTGTTGAAGCCGGCCAGCGGATTGCCCGACTCACGCCACAGCGTCAGGGCAGCCGCGATGCCTTCCCGGAGGCCGGCGTCATCGAAGTAGACGGCGAACGCCAGCGCCTGGAGCAGCTGCCGGAGATTCTGCTGCCAGAGATTTGACGGAGAGGCGGGCAGCTTGGGTTGGAGCGGCTGGTACGCCACTTCCTCGACGTCGCCCATCAGCAGGGCGATCTCGTCGCTTTTGATGTCGCGATCGTCCAGCCATCCGACCAGCGAGTCTGCCAGTGCCTGCGCGAGCGTGCAGTCCACCGCTGAGGGAGTAGAAGCTTGAACGTCGACGAAGTCGTAGGTGCTGGGGATTGGCAGCAGGCGCCGTCCGCCGCACTCGCGCATCCTCAGGATGCAGGTATGCACGGCATCCTTGTCCAGCGGCCGGATGGACAGATCGGGGATCGGCGGGGTGTAAAACGGCCCCAGAGCATCCGCCATCGCTCTGCCCTGCCGGGGGTCGCGCAGCCGCCAAAAGAGGAATTGGCAGCTCGTGCCCAGTATCCTGCCGGCCTCGACGGTGTGCTGGAGCTGGCGCAGTACCCACGCCGGGCTGCACTGGTATTGCCCCAGTTCACGGATTTCCCGGCTGAGTTCGCTCAGAGCCTCTTCGTCTTTGGGCTCGCCAAAGGTTGTTTCCGGCATCTTTGCCTCCTCAAAGAACAGTGCTTGCCATCATCGCGAAAACCGATTTCGCGCGCAGCATAGTGAAGTACCCTACACAAATATCATTGATTTGTCAAGGGTTTACTTACAGCCATGTCATCCTGTTGGGCGCGAATTTTTTACTCTTCGGTCCAGTAGGAATATATTTATGGTGTGGTAGAATAGAGATACTTGGCTGGCTATGGAAATTTCCACCCTTGTAAATCCACGGCAAGTCATTTTGCTCACCGCCCGCGCCAAGGGCCGCGACAATGTCATGGCACTGGCTTGGCATACGCCGGTGAGCTACGATCCCCCGATGTATGCGGTCGCCATCTACCGCGGATGGTTCACCTGCGGTTTGGTGCGGGCGTCAAAAGTGTTTGTCGTCAATTTCATGCCGAAGAGTTCCGCACCGGCGGTGTTGATATGCGGCAGAAAATCAGGAAAGAAAATGGATAAGTTTGCCGCCAGCGGGCTGGATAAAGAGGAGGCGGAAAAGGTGAAAGCTCCTCGCATCAAACAGGCGCTCGGGTATTTGGAATGCCGAACCGTGCGTTCGGTAAACGTCGGCGATCACGTGGTATTTATCGCCAAGGTGCTGAAGGCCAGACTCAAGAGCAAAGGCAAACGTCTTTTTCATCTCGGCGGCGATCGTTTTACCACGACCACTCGGTAATTTATATATGCAAACGAAAATTTCCAAGCCGACGCCGCAGCAAATTACGGCAGCGGAAAACTGGGGAACCTGGGAAAAAGAAATTTCTGAATTTCCGTTGGAGTACGATACGCAAGAGACGTGCTACATTTTGGAAGGGGAGGCGGAGGTGATCGAGGCGGACGGAGCCGTGGCGCATTTTGGCGCGGGTGACTGGGTGGTATTTCCGGCCGGCCTGAAATGCACCTGGAAGATTACACGGCCCATCAAGAAAAGATATCTATTTAATTAAGTGTACGAACATCGTATGCCAAATGAACCAGTGACCGAGACCGGTTGCTGCGCGCGTTTCGATCCGGCGCCGTGGCAGGACAAAGAGATCACGTGGGACAAGCGGCGGTTTGTCAAAGACCACGTCACCAGTTTTTTGCACATTCCGTTGAACATGGGCGCAAAAGTCGTCAAAAACATGAAGACGATTGAAGCGGCCGGTGCGAAATCAGGAATCCAACTGATGCTGACGGATGAAAAGTCGCTGTGGGGATCCGACATCTACATTGACGTTGCCAAAGACGTCCCCGGCGCGCAGATGGCAGAAATTTCCGGCACGTTTTTAACCAAGGTATTTGAAGGTCCGTACAATCAGGCCGGCGTGTGGGCCAAGGAGATGGTCGAGTACGTCAAGGCGAAAGGCAAGACGCTCAAAAAATTGTACTTTTCGTACACCACCTGCCCGCACTGTGCGAAGGCCTACGGGAAAAATTACGTAGTGCTATTTGCGCAGATATAGGCGCGCATCTGACGGTAACCTCATGGACAGAAATTTTCTCGACCAGCGCATCCGCAAAATTCCGGACTTTCCCAAACCCGGCGTGCTGTTCTACGACATCACCACGCTGTTTGAGGATGCGCAGGCATTCCGTGAAGTGATGGATGTGCTTTCCGCAAATTACGCCGGAAAAAAGGTTGACAAGGTGGTGGGCATTGACGCCCGCGGTTTTCTGCTGGCCTCGGTCATGGCGTACAAACTGAACGCCGGCATTTCGATCGTACGTAAAAAAGGCAAATTGCCGTACAAAACGAAATCCGCATCATACGAAAAGGAGTATGGTCCCGATGTCATCGAAATGCACGAGGGAACGATTAAGCCCGGCGAGAGCGTAGTGATCGCCGACGATCTGCTGGCCACCGGCGGCACCATGCTTTCCACGGTTCAGCTCGTCGAGCAGATGGGCGGAAAGATTATGGGGATTGATTTTATCATCGCGCTGACGTTTTTGCCGGGCCTGAAAAAATTGCAGGCACGCGGATTTCCGGTGCACTACTTGATTGATTACGACCATGAAAAAGTCAGTTGATTCGGCGACACCCGAAATAATTATCGGCATTATCGGCGGTTCCGGGTTGGATGACCCGCAATTGCTTGTAGATTTCAAGGAGATCGCGCTGGAGACGCCGTACGGGCAGCCCTCCTCGGTGGTGACGGTCGGTCGGTTGGGAAACGCAAAGGTGGCGATTTTGTCCCGGCACGGGAAAGACCATTCCATCGTGCCGACCAAAGTGCCATACCGCGCCAATCTGTGGGCGCTCAAGGAGGTCGGCTGCACGCATATTCTGGCCACCACCGCCTGCGGTTCGCTGCGCGAAGAAATCCGGCCCGGCGATTTCGTGTTTCCGGATCAGTTCATCGATAACACGAAACACCGGCCGCTGACGCTGTTTGAGGACCAGGTCATCCATACGGCCATGGCCGATCCGTTCTGCCCGATGCTGCGCGCGCTGCTCATGCGGGCGGCGACGACCATGCAATTGCGCCATCACCCGAACGGGACTATCGTCACGATTGAAGGTCCGCGGTTTTCCACCCGCGCGGAATCAAAGATGTTTCAGAGCTGGGGCGCCGACGTTATTAATATGTCCACGGTGCCGGAGGTGACGCTGGCACGTGAGCTGGGGTTGTGCTACCAGACGATTGCCATGACCACCGATTACGACTGCTGGAAGGAGGGTGAGGAGCCGGTAACGTGGGAGATTATTTGTGAACGGATGCAGCAGAATGCCGAACGGGTCAAACAGCTCATTTTCGCAGTGGTTCCGACCGTTGATCGCATCGATCAGACCTGCCGCGCGACAACGGAGCTCAAGATAGAGTAGAAAACAGGGATCTGTGCGTGCTTGTCTTACATAACTATGTCTGAGTATTACCGCCCCCGGCGGAGCTCCAATCTCTATACGCCCGGCAGCGCCGAGCCATTCCGCGTCAGCCGGTCAAAGATCGACCTCTTCCTCAACTGTCCGCGGTGTTTCTACCTCGACCGCCGGCTGGGCGTGGCGCAGCCGCCCGGTTTTCCATTTTCGCTCAATGCCGCCGTGGATAAACTTTTAAAGAAAGAGTTTGATATCCACCGTGCGCAGGGCACCCAACACCCGCTGATGCGCGCCTATAAAATTGACGCCGTTCCGTTCGATCACCCGAAGATGGAGGAGTGGCGCGACAGTCTGGGCGGCGGCATCCGGTACTTTCATGCCCCGACAAAATTTTTGGTAACCGGCGGGGTTGATGACCTCTGGGTGAACCCCGGCGGGGAAATTTCCGTGGTGGATTACAAGGCGACAGCCAAAGACAGCGAGGTGAACATTGATGCGGCGTGGCAGATCGGTTACAAGCGGCAGATGGAGGTGTACCAGTGGCTGTTTCGGCAAAATGGTTTTACCGTGTCGGACGCCGGTTACTTCGTGTACGTCAACGGCAAAACCGATCGCAAGGCGTTTGACGGCAAGCTCGAGTTTGACGTAAAGATTTTGCCCTACCGCGGAAACGATGCATGGGTGGAGCCGACGCTCTACGAAATCCTGCGCTGTCTGGAGAGCGATCAGCTGCCGGCACCCGCCAAAGACTGCGATTTTTGCAATTACCGCGCCGCCGTCCTGGCGGTCGAGAAATCCGCCGGAAGAAAACGCGGGTGAAAATCCCAGCACCAATCTCAACAATACTTTTTTCTGGATCCCCGCGGGCGCAAAAATGACATCGGGGAAATTACACGATCCATTTGCATGTTCGGTATGGATTTTTGGGAGGTTGTAGAACTACGCCACTGCGTGCGGTCGTTTGATGCCGGCCGCGAAGTTACCGATGCCCTTGTTGCCAAACTGCTGGATGCGGCCCGGCATGCGCCGTCAGCGGGTGGAATTTATCCGACGGAGTTTGTCGTCGTGCGGGATGTTGCGGTGAAAACGCAGCTGGCGGCCGCGGCGCGCAATCAGGAATTTTTGGCTGACGCACCGGTGGTCATCGTCGTGGTCTCCGATGCAGGCATGAGCGCGGCCAAATACGGCGAGCGCGGAAGAAATCTCTATGCGGTGCAAGACGCGGCAGCCGCAACGGAAAACCTGTTTCTGGCGGCGACCGCATCGGGTTTGGGCGCATGCTGGGTCGGCGCTTTCGAAGAAAGCGAAGTGGCCAAGGTGCTGCAGCTTGATGAGGCGAAGCGTCCCCTGGCGATCATTCCCGTCGGTTATCCGCGGTAGCCCGAATGTAAAAAAGCGCCCGACGTGCGGGCGATTTTTTTGTGGGTGAAAATATACTATGCGGGTGTTGCCGGCTGGTATACCAGCTGCCCGCACGCGGCGGCAATGTCTGCACCCATCGCGTGGCGCTCGGTCACGTCGCAGCCGCCAGTGAGCAGGATATTCTTGAAACCGTCGATCCGTTCCCGCTGGCTGGGGGTAAACGGTTTGCCGGACACCGGGTTGTACGGGATGACGTTGATTTTCTTTGCGCCGGTGGTTTTCAAATATGCCGCCAATTCCGTGGCATCGGCGACGGAATCATTGACCCCGTTGAGCAGGATATATTCGAAGGTCAGGTACCGGCGGCGGTTGCCGAGGGTCTGCTGGTAGCGCCGCGACCATTCGGCAAGCTGCGGCAGGAAATTCTGCGCCGTGGACGGAACGATTTTATTTCGCAGCTTCTCGTTGGCGCTGTGGAGCGATATCGCGATGCGCACGGGAGGCCAGCCCGGGTCGGTGAGCAGCTGCTCGAGCATCGGCAGCAGGCCGACGGTGGATACCGTGAGATGCGTGGGGCCAAGATCGGTGTTTTTTAACAAGGCGGCAACTGCGGCTTTCACGTTTTCGTAGTTGGCGAGCGGTTCGCCCATGCCCATCATGACGAGATTGCTGATGCGCGGCGGCAGGTCGGGGCGGTCGTGGAGAAATTTTTGCCAGCTGCGGAACTGGTCGACGATCTCGTCGGCGGTGAGGCTGCGTTTGAGGCCCATGGTACCGGTGGCGCAAAATGAACAGCCCATACCGCAGCCGATCTGTGACGAGACGCAGATCGTCCAACTGCCGCGGGCGTTTTTCATCAGGACGGTTTCGTAGCGCAGGCCGTCGGCTGCCTGCAGCACCGACTTGTAGGTATCATGCGCCTGACTTTCCAGCGTGCGCACCACCGTGTGCGTAACCCATGGTATGGCCGCGTTCAGCGTCTGGCGCATTGCTTGCGGCAAAACGGTGATGCCGTCCCAGCCGTTAACGGCAGGGTCAAAGAACGCGCGTTCGATCTGTGCCAATCGATAGCGCGGCGCGTCCGGGAAAAGCGTCGCGAAGTGTTGGGCGCGGGAAATGGTTGGCATAGGTAGCGGTTCTTACCATCCTAGGATGAATGCGTGATTGGCGCAACCCGGGCGATCGCTGAAAGTCACATGGAGAGAAGCGGCGGGGGGACTGATGTGCTATACTATAAAAATGAGGGAGATGGAATATTTTGGCAATCACAAAACAGGATATCGTTATGCCGAAAAGGAATGATAAAGTTAGCGACCCGTTTGACGGAGTCTCGCGGTCAGGTTTGGGTTTGCCCACGCGGTATTCAAGCGTCTGGTTGATTGTGGTCGGTGGATTGGTGGTTGTTGGCGCAATCGGTGCGGTATGGTTTTTGCCGCAATTGCATCGTGCGGTGGGTCCGGCGCCGGCGCCGTTCGCGTTGCCCAGCGCGACGGTGGCGCCGGCGGTAAGCCCGGCGGCAGCCGTCCCCGCGACGAGTCCCGTAGCGGCCCCAACGCCATCAAGTCAAGCGGCCGCCACGTTTAATGAATTCGGGCGCACGTTCCGCGAGTACGGACGGGAGTATAGCGATGCGGGCGATCTGTTTTTCGGCGGGTACGCTAACGTCGGCGGCACGCTGGCGTACACTGCGCGGCAAGGGAATCAACTGTTTGTCGTGCACCGCGGCGGCATGATCGGGCAAGATCTTCCTGACCTTGGAGGGATTTTGGAAATTTTGGATAACGGCGGGAAGCCGGCGTTCCTCGCGCTGCGATCGGACCTTTCGCCGTTGGGCGGTTTTGGGTCGTATATTTTCTTTGACGGACAGCGCATCGGTGCGTCGTATGCGTACGTGCGGGATCCGGCGAGCATCAGCGGGAAACTAGCGTATGTTGGAATAATCAAGGATTCGACCCGTCCGGGCGGACAGCGCTCCGTGGTGGTCTACGACGGCAAAGAGTACGGCCGGGCATACGACGAGGTGGAAACTCCGTTCGCGCTGGAAGGGAAACTGGCATTTTTTGCCACGCGCGGCGCGGACTTTATGGTGGTGACCGTCTACGACGGCAAGGAAAGTATACTGCCGGAAAGCCAGTTTGACGTCCCGGCAGTGAAAGATGCCGCGGGTCGCGTCGTGTTTGTTTACGATAATGGTACCGCCCGGGACCAGGCGGTTTTCAACGGCAAGGCCGTGACGGTGGATATGGGAACCGACCGGTCATACGCGTGGTATGACGGGCAGAAGCTCGGCGCGGAGTACGACGAAGTGCTCGAAGTCGCGCCGGTCGGAGGGAAGCTGGCGCTGCTCGTTCAAAAAAAAGGCCGGACGCTGATTGCGTACGACGGTAAAGAGTACGGGCATCATTATGATTCCGTCTATGATTTGCCGGGCGAGAAAAGCGATGCGTACAGCCTGCGGATGCCGTACCGGATGGGTAAACCGCAAGCGATGTTTTCCGCGATTAAATTCGTCGGTGACGTGGGCGGGAAGCTGACGTATCTGGTGACCGTCGGATTTTCCGCCGATGGTAGCCCGAAGCAAATTATCGTGCAGGAGGAGTAAACCGCACGGAAATTTTACCCGAGGTCCTTCACCAGGTACGTACCCGCTCGGCGGTAGCCGAGACGGCGGTAGTAGGGGCGCACGCCGACGCCGGAAATGACGGCGATTTTTTTTATGCCGCGGCGGCGGGTGATATTTTCGGCCGCGGCCATCAGCTTTTTGCCCAGTCCCGTGTGCTGGACCGGGCCTTTCTTTGACAGCGGCGTGAGTTCGCCGTAGGTGTGCAGTTCGCGGATGATCGCCGCGTTTTTTAATTCTGGTATGAAGTTTTGCTCCGGATGGTCGTTGAAACGCAATCGCAAAAAAGCGTAGAGGATTTTGGCGTCTTTTGATTCGTAGCTCAAGAAGTGCTCCACTCCTTCCGACGCCCGATATGTTTGCTTGCGGTAAACGATTCCTTGCGGTCTGTTTCCTGCATCCTGTTTTCCCATCCGGTGGCCGGCTTCGCGGCAGCGAATGCACCGGCAGCCGGTGAACTCTTTCGCGATCATTTGGCGGAGGTTGGTGATTTTGTTACCGGCGACAATGCTTTGGGCCGGAATGTCGCGCACCAGCCGCGTGATGCGCACATACGGCGGAGTGATTTTTTTTATGGCGATAATGATTCTTTTTAATTCGGCGTCCGTGTACGGCCGGAATTTTTTTTGCCGCCACCAGCGGTGGAGCAACGTGCCTTTTGTCACGACGCAGGGGTAGATTTTCAAAATGTCCGGCTGGAAATCTGAACTGGTATATATTTTTTTAAACATCACCAAGTCTTTTGCGACGGTGGAACCGGGCAAATTGGGCATCAGGTGATAGTGGACTTTGAATCCGGCCTGCTTGAGTAGCCGGGTAGCGGTTATCGTTTCCCGC
The DNA here is from genome assembly GCA_028712155.1 of Patescibacteria group bacterium. Lineage (GTDB taxonomy): Bacteria > Patescibacteriota > Patescibacteriia > Buchananbacterales > GWA2-38-13 > VMFR01. The sequence continues at coordinate 29,160 of JAQTQO010000003.1, forward strand.
ACAGTGTGGTCGCGACGGTTCTTTTCGAGCACGCGGTCGTCAATATTCTGGACACCGATTTCCACGCGCGTCACGCCAAGCTGCCGCAGAAACCGCAGCTCATCTTCCGTGACGTATTCTGGACGAGTTTCGATACTGATGCCGATGATGCGATTGTGTACGTGCTCGTTTTGGCGCTGGGCGGCTGTCAGCGTTGGCGACGTTTTTCCGTTGGCGGCGTCAAAGCAGCGCTTGATAAACAAAGATTGATATTTCCGTGGGTATGCCGACCACGTGCCGCCGAGGATGATGAGCTCGACCTTGTCGGTAGCATGGCCGTTGCCGTAGAGGATTTGCAAACGCCCGCGGACCTGGCGGTAGGGGTCAAATTTTTCCCGCACGGCGCGCATGATGGCCGGCTCATTCGGCAAATAACTTTTCGGCATGCCCAAGACATTGGGGCAGTACGCGCAGCGACCCGGGCAGGGGAATGGTTTGGTAATCACCGTGACCGGCGCAACACCGGAAAGTGTTCGAATGCTGCGTTTGAGCAATCCCTGCTCGATTGCCGGATTTCTCTTCACTTCCTTTCGTTCAACCATCCGGCGGTATGCTAAAAGCACCGCAGCGTTCGACGGCGTTGTGCGCGTAAGTTTTCCGGCCAGACGATCCTTTTTCGCCACAATGTCGCGCGGCAGTTTGAGCCGGCTTTGGGCCAGTGCGCGGGCGATTTTTTTTGCTGCAGTGTCCATTTCGGTTGATAGTTCCACAGGTAAAGGATACCATTATACATGAGAGCTATGAAACAAGCCACGGCACAAAAAATATTGCAGCAGACCAAGGAAACGTATAACTCGATCGCGAGTGACTTTAATGCTACGCGGGGATATCTGTGGCCCGGTTTTGATAAGTTTTTGGCGTACGTGCCAAAAAATTCCCAGGTGCTTGATGTCGGCTGCGGTAACGGTCGGCTGGTGGAATTATTCGCGCACCACGCCGTCACCTATACGGGAATAGATGCGAGCGAGGGGCAGGTAACTTGGGCGAGAAAAAACCATCCGGTCGGCCGCTTTATGGTGGGCGATACTTTGCAGTTGCCGTTTCCCGACGCGTCATTTGACGCAGTGTTCATGATCGCGGTACTGCATCATATCCCAAGTCGCGCATTGCGCCAGCGTGCCTTGCAGGAAGTGCGGCGTGTGCTCAAACCGGGTGGTGTGTTCATTATGACCAACTGGGATTACTTCAACCGGACATTTGAAAGAAAAATTATCGCTCAATTTACCATCAGAAAAATTTTCGGTAAATCAGAGCTTGATTTTAAGGACATTTTGAAGCCGTGGGCGCATTCCGGTCTAAGCCGTTACTGCCATTGTTTTACCATGGGCGAAATGCGACGGGCTGTAGCCGCGGTCGGTTTTGCCGTCAAAGAATCTTTCTACACGGCCAAGAGGGGGCGCAACGCCGAGCGGAATCTCGTGGTCATTGCCAGGAAACGGTAAGGCGTCGCGCATTTTACTGTTGCCCCTCCCGCATTGACAGAACCATGTCGGCGTGGTAGCATGTTTTTTCGTTTGGATGTAATTGTCAGGTCTTTGAATAATCGGCTGGGGCAATTCACTTGCATATGAGGAAAAACTGGAGGTTGATGTGGAGCGAATTCCCATGCAGACGGTTGTCCGTCACCGGCTATCCGGCCGGGTCGGCGTGACGGTACCCGACCACTTCAATATTTGTATCGCCGAGGAAACCTTCGTGGTTTTCGATGGCGAGCAGGAAGGACAGGGGACGTTCACCGAGGATCTCGAGGTGGTCGGTCCGGAGCATGCCGTGGCGGATCCCGTCAAGTGCGGTATCGGCACCGGCGGGAATGCCTGCATGTTTTTCTCCCGCTCGATGAGCGGCTGCCATTGCGAGCGGTTCGGTCCGGACCGTTTTCGAACCATCGCGAGTGCAGAGCAGTCGCCGACACCGCTGCGGCATCCCGCGCAACTCTACCCGAATTGCCTGCTGCCGCTGCCATCAGCGCCCGCGCAGTCCTGACGCTCCTTTCCGTTTCCGCCCCCTGCCCGGGCGGATTTTTTTGACAATGCAGTAGCATGCATGATAAGACGAAGTTTACGTTGATAGCTCTTTGTTTACCCGATAGCCGATACGTTAATTGACAATGGAGAAGGTGGAATGGTAGAGGCCAATGACTTACGACCCATCGTCTGCAAGTTCGACGGTACGGCGACCGCGAACGCCGACCGGTTGCGCCGGGTGCGCGACATCGTGAGGTCAGACCCGCTGCGGCGGTTCGTCGTGGTCTCGGCGTTCGGGAAATACACTCACAGCGATCACGACTGCACCAGCTTGCTGATGCTGTGCGATGCGCACGTCCGGCTCGGCTACCGTTTCGACCCGTTTTTCAAGCCCATTGCCGAACGGTTTCGTACCATCGTTCGTGACTTGCAGCTGGAAGTCGATATCCAGCGACTTTTGGATGAAGTCGAGGCCGGCATCATGACGCAGGCCGAAGGTAATAAGTGTTACGCCGCCAGTCGCGGCGAGTACCTCATGGCCGTTGTTGTGGCCAACTTTTTGGGGTGGCCGTTCATTGATGCCACGGAGGTCATTCGCTTCAGTGCGGACGGTGCGCTCGACAGCGCGGCCACGAACGCGGCAATCGCGGAACGACTGTCGCAGGTCGAACACGCGGTCCTGCCGGGATTCTACGGCAGCCTGCCGGATGGGCGGCTCAAGACGTTTCCCCGCGGCGGGTCGAACATCACCGGTGCGTTGGTGGCCGGCTCCGTGCATGCTGCCCGCTACGAGTGCTGGACCGACGCGGCAGGACTTGTTTGCCCGGCCCCCGGCGCAGAACCGGTTGGGCGGATGACCTACGCCGCATTCAAAGCTCTGCCGGAGGGCGGGGTGAAGATTTTCCCTGCCGAAGCGCTGGCGGTCGTGCAGGAGACCGGCCTTCTCCTCAACCTTCGCGACACCGATCGGCCGGAACATCCGGGCACGCTGATCGTGCCCGACCATCGCGCGTTGCAATGACCTTTCGATACGGCATGCGCATAAACGCATGCCGATTTTTTTTAATAACAAAAAAACGAAGGAAAATTTTTGACACTCCACGATTGGTACGGTAGACTGCCGGTGGCTCGTTCGGTTCGTTGAAAAAGTGTTACTGTTTTGGACATTTCAAGCCACCAGGAATTCAAGTTACAGGAGGTACGTTGTGATGAATAAGAAAAACAAACGGCGCTGGCTGCCCAAGACCGACGATGAGCGGCGGCTGCTGTGCCGGGCGGCGCAGTTCGTGGTGCACGGACGGGAGTGCGGAGTGAAGTCGCTCACGGCAGAGCTCGACATCGCGCCGGCACTGGCCAGAAATCTCCAGTGGTGGATGGAGGATCACGAGGTGATCGAAGGCTGTCGCAACGGTCCCGGCCGACGGAAAGTGCTGGTACCGGACCTCAAGGCGCTGGGCAGGCGGTTTCCGCCGTTCGCCAAACTCATCATCGATGACGGCAACCATACGTCGCCATCCCCGTCTCCTTTACCGGCCGCTCGCGCGCCGGCACCACTGCCCGATGAGGCGGACGTCGGATCGCCCGACAAGGGGTTTGCCGCACCCGGAATTTCGGCGAAGGATCTCGAACGCCTGTCCGGGAAATTACGGCAGCTGCTGGCTGCCCAACGCCTGGTGTTGGGCGACACGCCCGGCACAAAAATCATCCAGGAGACGATCGTTTTGTTCCAGAAGCTCGTCGAAGAGCGTAGCCACTGAACCTTGGCAAATACTTCACCGCGTTACTCGCGCCGCGACCCATAGTCGTTGGCGCGTTTTTTAATGCGCATTGCGCGGCCATGATTGACGTCACTTCCGTTCCATGGTAATACGGGAACGCGTTTTTTGAACCTTGTCATTTTGCTCGGTAAACCCGGTAGCGGAGGAGCCATGACCTTCGAACAACCGTCGAACGCATTGCTCATCGCAACGCGTTGGGATGAGCTTTCGCCTCCTCCGGGGCCAAAACGGAGGACGGAACTTCTTGCAGCCCAGCAGAGGGCGCTGGGAACCGAAGTTCCCGAGAATGTTTACTGTAAAATGCACGGAGAAGAGATTTCCGTGCGCCGGTGCTTAGCGTCCCAGTTCGACCCCAAGTGCCTGGGCTGCAGCGCCGTTTCCCATCTCTGCCATCGTTGCTGGTTGCAACCGATTGCGATGGCCGAACTGGAGCTGTGCGCGGAATGCCTGGAGTTCTTCCTGGCGGAAGAGAAATCCCGCGGCCAGCCGCAGCTGGATGACGAACGGATCGTTTGGTGTCTCGTTGAGAAACGAAAAGTGAAAGTGTTCGGTTGCCGTCGGCGGCAACTGCGCAGCGCCAAGTCGTGCTTCGGCTGCGGCCAACCCGCACGCGTATGCGGGTGCAAGGAATTTCCCGTGTGCTATCCCCAGGACGGCTACTGCCGCCGCTGTGCGGTGAAAACCTACGGCGGCGATGAGTACGCGCCGCTCATTGCACGGGCGCACGCGCCCGGACGGTACCGGGAACTCTGCGGGCTGCATCGGGCAAGAGTTTCGAGCCGGGCGAACCCTTCTTTGACAAATCCTTTGCCGGTTCCCGCGGCGGATGCGGCAGCCGACGGTCGTTTGACGGGAATCGATGCGTTGGCATGGGAAGCTGCCATGCGCATGGTTATGGATTTCCAGGAACACGGCAAGGCGAACACGGGACAAATTTGGCTCGCCAAACAAGGGAGAATTCCCATCGCAGAGGCCCATGCGCTGCAGCTGCGCCTCGAAAAGCTCGGGGTGCTTGGCCCCAGTAGCGGCACCACGCAACCGCGCCGGTTACTGGTGAGGTCGCTTGAAGAGCTTGAGCGGGTAGTCCGCCCGAAGCTGAAACCGTCGGGTGTTCCCGGCACACCGGCAGTTGCGCCAAGCGATGCCGCATTAGCGCTGCGGCAGATCGAAGAGCTCCTGGGCGCACGACCGAACGGCACGTTGGCGCCCGGGCAGGTCGGCACTCAGCTGCAAGTCATCTGCCAATACCTCGAGCCGCTCGGCTTTCCAACGATCGTTGCCGTGCTGCAACGGGCCAGCGACGGCCTGAACGCGTTCGGGCAGATCATCGGCCAGATGGATAGCTGGCTCAAGCGTACCAAGTGACGCCGCATTTTGAACATTCTCTGGCACAGATACCCCTCTGTGCCAGATTTTTTTATAAAAAAAGAGCGGGGACGGTGATCTCCGCTCAACGTTGAAGGTTCCGCATGCGTGCGCCGCACCGTCACGATTTGAGTTTTTCCTCAATGAATGCTACGAGCGTGCGCAGCTCGGGGCCAAGCGTCTCCCTCCTTCCGCGGGGAAGGTCTTTCCAGGCGCCATCGAGCGCGTCGTAGAGTTCCTGGACGAGGTTGGTGATGCGCTCGAGCGAAACGGTCTTGGGGCGCTTTGGCTTGTTGGGGCGCTTGGGCTTCGCCCGGTTCGAGGTTTGCAGGAAGCCTTCCAGGTCGCTGACCGACCACCGGCGGGTGGCGGCCAGTTGGGCCGCCCGTTCCTGCACGACCGAGTCACCGGTCATGGCGTTAAGCATCTTCCCGTGCCCGAGTCCGATCTCGCCCGAATCGAGCAGGTCCTGGACGCGGGGTGCGAGTTCCAGCAGCGCGAGACGTTCGCGCACGTAGATCGGGGACTTGCCGAGACGTTCGGCAACGCGTTCGACGCTGCCTGCGCAGTGGTCATCGCGGAGCCGCTGGATGCCCTCGGCCTCCTCCATGATGGTGAGGTTTTCGCGCTCGACGTTGTCCGTCAGTGCGAGCGACGCCGCTTCGGCGTCATCAGCAGCCTTGACCGTGGCCGGAATCTTGTCCCGGCCAAGGTGGACGAACGCTTGCAGGCGACGGGCGCCGGCGATGAGTTCGAAGCGGTTGCCCTTCCTGCGTACGATGACGGGGTTGATCAGCCCCTCGATGCGGATGCTCTCCGCGAGCGATCCGATGCCGTCCGCGGCGTTCCGTCGGCGCGGTTGGTACGGGCTGGGGTCGATGTTGGCGATCGGCAGTTCCACGGAAACCGTGGATGGCGTCATGATCCACCTCCCTTCACGAGCCGTAGGTTGGATTCGCAAATTCCGAAAAGGTCAACGATCTGCCCACCAGCCTACTGGTTTTATGTAAAAAACGCAAACGTTTGGTGGCCGATAAATCTTTTTTCCGATATACTAGGACTATGCCGAAGTTATCGTCAATATTTTCCGGCGTCCGTTACGGGCGGTATGACAAGCTCGTCCATTTTTTTGCCAGCGCCGCTATTGCCGTAATTTTTTTGCCCATCCTGCCGTTACCGCAGGCGGCAGCCCTGAGTTTGAGTTTCGGTATTGCCAAAGAGCTGTACGATTGGCTGTGGCGTCACGGCAGTTTTGACTGGTACGATATTTGCGCCGACGCTTGCGGGGTGGCGGCGGCAACCGCCGCGTACGGGGTGATGCTCCCGATCATGCTCCGGTCTGCGGGGTAGTGTGCCGGCGCCTGGAACATGGTTGCCGGTCACCGCCAGATGTTGACAAACCGGCCGGGTTTGGCGTAGTATATCGTATGCCGATGTTGGTAATCCAACAGGTTAATTATTAAGGGAACATGCGACCTATGAAATTTATCGAAGGTTTGCCGTCCAAGACCGCGTTTTGGCTCGGGGCGGTCGGCGGAATGCTCACCGTATTGGCGGTGGGGTTTCTCGTGACGTTACCGATGGTGCTGGCCGGTACCGGCGGATCCGGCGGCAACGATACCGTGATTGCCGCTAAAGCGACCCCCAGTCCGGGAAAAGTCGCCGGGGCGGCGAATACGCCCGCGCCGGGTGGACTCCCGGCAGCCGGCGAAGTAACGCCGGTGACCTCAAGCGATCACGTTCTGGGTGATATCAACAAAGCCAAGGTGTTTTTGATCGAGTATTCGGACATGGAGTGCCCGTACTGCCAGCGGTTCCATGCAACGATGCACGAAGCGATGAAAACGTTCGGTACGGATGTCGCGTGGGTCTACCGGCACTTCCCGCTGTCGTTCCACGCCAACGCGGAGAAAGAAGCGGAAGCTTCGGAATGTGCGGCGGAGCTGGGCGGTAACCAGGTGTTTTGGAAGTACATCGATGCGATCTACGAACGGACGAAGACCGGCGGGACCGGATTTGCGCTTGATCAACTTGCCCCGTTGGCCAAGGAGCTTGGATTGAACGAAGCGAAATTCAAAACTTGTCTGGACAGCGGCAAGTACGCCCAAAAGGTGCAGGACATGATGTCGGGCGGCGAAGCCGGCAGCATTACCGGTACGCCGGGAACGATTTTGCTCACCCGGAGCGGTGAGAGCGGCGTCATTTCCGGCGCACAACCGCTTGAACAGCTGAAGGCGTCGGTGAACCAGTACCTCAAGTAGGCGCCTTGAACTTGGAATGATCACCCGCCCCGGACTCCGGGGCGGGTTTTTTGTGGTGCGAATATCGTGGTATGCTCTTAGTGGCTATCAAACAGGCGACGGGAATCATGCAATGATTATGGAGAAAAAGGATTCCGGTACTTCTTCGGTAGGATCGTCCGTTCTCCGAATGCTCTATCGCCACCGGACCGGGCTGGCGCTGATCGCTCTGTTCGCGCTGGCGGCGCTGTTGCGATTTCCCAACCTCACACAGCACGATGTGATTGACGACGAAGCTTTGATGGCGTTCCGCAGCATCGGCTGGCTGGATACCTGGTTTGGCAGCATGCAGACGCCGGTGGATCTTTTCGACACCGAACAATGGTGGCAGAAGTTTTCGTTCCATGATCATCCGCCGCTGCTGTTTTTTGTCGAGCACCAATTTTTTCAAATGTTTGGGCCGACGGTTTTCGCCCTGCGCTTGCCGTTCGCGATCGCCGGCATGGTGTCGGTGTATTTAGCGTATCTGCTCGGACGCGAAATGGCGGGCCGGCGGTTCGGACTGCTGACGGCGGCGGTCATCTCGGTGGCGAATTTTGCCGTCTGGCTGTCGCGCGCCGGATTCCAAGAGGGGATTTTGCAGGTGTGGCTGCTGCTGGCGCTGTGGTTTTTCCTCCGCTCGATAAAAAATCCCACGTATTGCCTGGGGGTCGGTGCGGCGATGGGGTTGGCGCTGCTGACAAAATATTCCTCGATCGTGCTTGTCCCCGTCATCCTGGGCGGGTATGCGGTACTGAAGCCGTCGGTGCTGCGCTCCGTCTTCGCCGCCGCGGGGGCCGGAATATGTCTGGTGCTGTTTTCGCCGGTCATCGTTTACAACGCCATGCTGTTTTTCACGCGCGGCCATTTCGACGCGACCTTGTGGGCCATGCTGGGGCAGCAGCATCCGGATTTCTGGAGCGATTACCATGCGTATAGCTCGTGGTCGAATTTTTTGAACTGGTGGCACTGGATGCCGGACGGACTGGGGTTGCTGTTACTCGGCTTGGCCGGTTTTGGCGGCATAGTTTTTGCTCTGGGTTTATGGCGGCGTCCGTTATCGCCGGTGGCGTTTGCCCCGCCGGCGCGCTGGACGATTTTGAGCCTGGTGTTTTCGGTCGGCATTTTCTTGTGCCTGTCGCCGGGACGAAAACAGTACGTGGCGCTTGCCATCGTGCCGGTCGCACTCGTGGCGGCCCTCGCACTTGCGTACCTGAGCCGGTTACGGTATGGCACAGTCATCGTTAGCATGCTGCTCCTGGTGCTGGGCGGCATAACGTTCAATACGCAAGTGCTGGCGCGACCGGTGGGAACCGCGGGGTTGAGTTATTTGCCGCTCCGGCCGACGTCGTATGCGTACCAGAAGCTGGATGCGTATTTGGACAGCGTTTTTGCCGGAAAAGACCCGGCGTACGCCACCACTGCCGATAAACAGCTGAAAGCGTACCTGCAGCGTCGCGCGAAAGAGCGCTTCGGGGTTGATAATCCGGTGTTTCGTTCCCGCCCGCCGTACGTGATATTCGATCCGCGGATGGATTTTGCCGCCGTGCGTTGGACCATGTACCGGCGCGACGTGTATCTTTTACAGCCGGCGATGATGATGGAAAAGCTGACCGAAGTTGCCCGTTTGCATGGCGTCGCATACATCGAACAAGCGGGTTTCCGGGATTTCCGCATGATTTTTGTTGAGCCCGAACTGCTTCAACGGTACGGAGTGGCCGATAATGACCGGTCGCCGGCCTGGTACATGCGCAAGAAGTTGGATGCCATGGGGGAAGCGCCGGAGACGACGATCGCCGATATCAATGGGACGCCGGCGTTCGCGGTGTACCGCGTCAGTCAGGTGAGTCCGCTGCTGGGCCCCTGGGATAAAGCAAAAAACGCCGAGTAGCAGCGGCGTGGTTCCGATGGGGGCTGGGTTAATGGGTGATCATTTTGTCGCATCGTGCGACGGCAGGTTTGCCTTCGGCGCGGGACGGGTCAGGATGAGGTACCGTTCTTCAGCCAGCTGAGCGGCGTACCCCAATTCCTGGGTGTAGCGATCGAGGTACTGTTGAAATTCTTCCGGTGAGTCAAAACCGGTGTTGTCCCAAAGATCGGCAACGATGATATCGGGAGCGGCGATTGGTTCGGTACTCACCATCCAAATTTCACCCCGGTGAGTGAGGTGCGGCACGAGGTTGGAGGAAGCTGCCACGGCGGCATTCGCGGGCAAGGCATCGCGGATGGTGGCCAGCGCCACGGCGCGTTCGTCGGGTCGGAACTGCGCCCACGGGTACATTTTCAATCCCGCCGGTGACCACCAGAGAAATGCCGCCAGGCTTGTCCCGAGTGCGGCGTACCGGAGCAGACGTTGCTGGCGCGGCGCCCGGCGGGCGATCGCACGCCATCCAGCCGTGACGCCATACAGTAGGAACGGGATGAGAATGGCGTCGTACTGGTAGGAATTTTCAAATTGCGGGCCGTAGTCGGTCAAAAGGTTCTGGCTCAACCCCGGGATGAGCATCACGAGCGTTGCCGGTGCGGCGAGCGGAAAGAACGCGAGCGGCGAGAACAGCCGTCCCAGGTAACGGAGCTTGGCCGGGCGCGTGACGGTTTCCCAAACAAGGGCCGGCTGCGTCAGGACGGTGCGGGCGATCGCCGGCGGCGTGGCACCGAGATTGGCATAGCGGTCCAGCCGATAAATTTTTCCGCCCAGTGCGGGCATGAAAATTTTTGCGACGAGCAGAAAGTAAATGAGACTCGATCCCAGTACCATTACACCGAAGCGCCGGTGCGATGGTTGCGTCAGGATAAAGTATGCGCCCGCCCCGGCGACGGCCAGCACCATGTTCTCGGCGGTGCCGGCGGCCAGTGCCAGTGCGATGGCGGCGCCGATGGCATGGCCGCGGTCGAGCAGCGCAAACGCCCAGAGGAATGCCGGAATCGCAAAGGCGACTTCGTGAAAGTCAAACAGGTTGAGCCAATGCAGCGGCGGGTAGAAGAGGTAAGCGGCCACAATGACCCACGCGGTAGCCCGGTTCAACCATCGGGTCGCCAGCAGGTAGAGGGGAATGACGGCGCTGCCGAGCGCGACGCTCTGCAGCACCAAAAGCATCTCCGGTCCGGGCGCGATCGCGTAGAACGGCAGCAGCAGGAAAAGGAACGGGCTGAAGTGCACCGAAAGGTGATTGACGTTTTCAAAGGTGTTGAACATCACCCGTCCGTGCAGCGTATTCCAGAACGATTGTTCAAAAATTCCCAAGTCCCAGGTCTGCGTGTAAAACGCCAGATGGCGCGCGATCGAAAGCGCAGAAAAGACCGCCGCATACACCGCCGCCACAGCCAAAACCATCCCGTACCGTTGCAAGACCCGGCCGACGGGAAGTCGGAAACGAATGAGGCGATGGTTTTCGGTCATACGGCTGCCCGCGACGCGTCACTACCGGCGGTATAAGCATACCATAGCGGAAGCCGGGAAATCGCGGGGAACGGCCGCCGGCCTGCCTTGCCATTTGCTTGGTAATAGTATATCGTAAAGTGTGACGTATGCGGTTTCGGAGAAAAACAATTGCGTTGATTACCGTGGGTGTATTGGGGATGGCGGTCCTGGGTGTTTTGGATATGCGCGCGAATTCCATGGAACCGATTTCCTCCAGCTGCCTCGCCAGCCTGGTGACCAAAGAGCCCTGTCATGACGCGGCGCCGTTGGGCATGGTGCGCTTTCATTTGGATGCCTACCGGGTGCTTGTGAACGCCGTGGTCATGACCGGTCTGACGCTGGCGTTCGGATTTTTGGCGTTCGGTTGGTTATTGCGGTGGTTGGCGATCGGTGCGGCTGCGGTGGACGCAGCCCGCATCCCGGTGCGTCCGCCGCCGTGGAGCCCACACCGCGCGGTCAGGCCATGGAGAATCCAGCGGCGGTTTTGTCGTTGGATCGCGTTGCACGAACGTTGCGATGCCGTCGCTTGCGCGTAGCTTCTCCTGACCGGGTTAAAATACCCGGTGCGGATGCGTTCATTGCCGGGAGAAGCTGTGCCGTGCGTCGGATTTTTTTGTTCCGGTTAATCATTGCTTTCCCGTATGTTTCGTAAAACGCAGATCGTCCTGTTTGTTGCCGCGGCGTTCGCAGTTTTGGTCCTGGTTCTGCGGTTCGGAAATGTCTCCCACTCCCTCTGGGTCGGGAGTGCCCCGTCGTGCACGACCTGGCTGCTCCCGCTGGTCATCGTTGCGGCGCTGGTGGACAGCTTCAATCCGTGCGCATTTTCGGTGCTGCTTTTGAGCATCGCGTTCCTCTTCAGTATCGGCCGATTGCGCCGGCACGTTTTTGCGCTCGGGATTACCTACATCCTCGGGCTGTACATCGTGTACCTCCTGCTCGGCCTGGGTCTCCTCAGGGCGATGTCGTTATTCGGCGCCCCGCACCTCCTCTCCCGGCTGGGGGCGGCGCTGCTGATCGGCCTCGGGGTATTGGACCTCATCAATTACTGGTTCCCGCGTTTCCCCGTGAAACTGAAAATCCCGAGTGCCAGCCACCACGTGATGGGCAAGCTCGTGGATCGCGTGTCGTTCCCCGCCTTCTTTCTGCTCGGCGCCGTCGTGGGATTGTTCGAGTTTCCGTGCACCGGCGGTCCGTACTCCGCCATTCTCATGCTGCTCAACGAGTGCCAAACGTTTGCCACCGCGTACTGGCGGGGGATGGGGTACTTGTTGCTGTACAATTTGCTGTTCGTTTCACCGCTCGTGGTGATCCTGCTGGTCGCCAGCGACCGCGGCTTACTGGAGAAATTCTCCGCCTGGCAGAAACGCCACCAGCAGCAGATGCGATTACTGACCGGGTTGGCATTGCTGGCGATCGGTTTGCTCATTTTCGTCGCTTAAATAAATTTAATCATAAGTTTTACTGACGTATGCCAGAGTTACCTCAACTCAAAGAACTCTTCGAAGCCACCAAGCGCCTGGTGGCGGAAAAAAAGCTCGATCTTTCCTCGGATGAAGATTTGAGCCTGGCGGTCATGAATCTCGTGAGCATCGAGGAGCACCTCGTATTCTCGGGGTCAAAGACCAGCGCGCGTGAATACTACGACCTCATCGGCCCCGTCCGTGAGCTTCGCAAAACCTACCTCAAGCAGTTGCTGCCGGATTACGAAGGCGAGGTGTGGTGCATCTGCAAGCATTTGCTGGCCGCTTCGATGCGGCTGATCGAAGTCGGCACCAAGCGCCAGGAGAAAGATCCCCAGGCGGCGCAGGCTTGTTTTCAGCACGCGTTCACCCTCTATTCGTATTTCTGGACGCTGAAACTCAAGATGGCAACGGGCAAGACGTTGGGCGGAAAAACTACGGCACCCCAAGCGCCAACCCCCAAGCAAAAAGCCGTCGAAGAATTCCTGGCGAAACTGGTAGATTGCTGCGGAGAGTAAGTGCTACGATCTATGTTGAAAAAATCAATCATGGGTTTTACGGTGCTGGCATTGGGCGGGGTGTGGCTGAGCGGGTGTACGGTTCCGACCAACTCCGCCGGCAATATCAACCCGTCGGCGTTGGCGGCGTGCTTGTCGCAGCGCAAAGTAACGATGTACGGTGCGGCGTGGTGCTCGCACTGCCAGGCGCAAAAGCAGATGTTCGGCACGTCGACGTCCGCGTTGCTGTACGTCGAGTGCCCGGATAATCCCCAGCGCTGCATCCAGGCGGGCATCGAGTCATACCCGACGTGGGTGCTGCCCGATGGCCGCAAGCTGGTCGGTGAACAGTCATTGGAAGTTCTTGCCCGCGAGAGCGGATGTGAAGCCGAGGTGCAGCAGTAATCCATCGTCTTATGGGGAAGAAGGTGTGCATCATCAATCCAAATCTTTCCTCTTCCCGGCGCACGGTGATGCAGGCCCGCCACCGCCCTCCGCTGGATTTGGCCTATATCGCATCGCTGTTGCGGGGTGATTTTGACGTCCGTTTGGTGGATGCACAAGTGGAAGGGATGGACATATCTGAAATGGCCGGCGTGGTGCGGCAGTACGCGCCCGACCTGCTGATTACCACGACCACGCCGGTCAACCGGTGGGAGTGTCCGCAGTCCTACGTGGATTCTTTTTTCGTTTGGCTGAACGCGGTGGGGCAGCTGCCGTCTCGACCCGTGATCATCGTGACGGGGACGCACGGCACGACGCAGCCCGATTGGCTGCTGAAGAAATGTCCGAGCATCGATTACGTGGTGCGCGGCGAGCCCGAACGCACGAGTACCGCGCTGGTGCGGGCGCTTGCCGCAGGCGGTGACGGCGCATCGGTGGCGGGCGTGTCCTACCGCGAAGGCGCGCGGTTCGTGCATAACCCGCCGGCACCGCGGATTACCGATCCCGATGCACTGCCGTTTCCGGCGTACGACCTGCTGCCGATGGCAAAATACCGCTACACGTTCGGCGACATCCCGCAACCCTTTTCCATCGTGCTGGCCAGCCGCGGCTGCCCATTTAGCTGCACGTTCTGCTGCCGCGCGATGATGGAGGGCGCGCACGTGTCGCGCAGTCCCGAAAACGTGTACGCCGAGCTTAAATTGTTGGCCGAGCGTTTCGGCGTGCGCGGCGTATTTTTCCAGGACTGGGAATTCACCATCAACAAGCCGTTCGTGACGGCGCTGACGGAGCTGCTGAAGCATGACCCGTTGGGTATCGTCTGGGGATGCAATGCGCGGGCGAACGATTTCCGCGTGCCCGGTTTGTTCGAGCAGATGAAGTCCGCCGGGTGCGTGCGCGTGAATATCGGCTTTGAATCCGGCTCCCCGGAGGTATTGGAAGCGGTCAAAAAACGGGTGACCGTGGATGATCTGGCGCTGGCGATTACCGTTAGCCGAAAGCTCGGGCTGAAGCTCGGGATGTACGCACTGCTGAACGCGCCAGGGGAAACCGCCGCGACGATCCGCCAGACGATGCAGTTTTTGCGAAAGCAGGGAATTTCCGCCATGAACTTCAACGTCGTGGTGCCGTACTTCGGTACGGACATCAACCGGGAATTGCTCGCCCAGCTTGGGCCCGAGGCCGCCAAGCGCGTGTCGTGGGACAACATTGAAGATTATGCCGGCCGTGTGCGTACGCAACTTCCGCCCAAACTGGCCAAGCTCTACCAGCGCCACGTAAAATTTTCGCTGCGGTACGGCCGCGGGTACATATTCCGTTGGCGATTTTTGCGGGATGCAATTACCCGGTTTTCCAAAGCGTGACGCGCCGGCGCGCGGTTTTCGCCGGCGATGGCTTTTTGGTGACGGGAAAGTCGGGACGAACACGGCGGAGTGCCGTAAACCGAGGATTAGCTGACTCGGGTAGATTATGGTATAATTAGATGCAAGAATAATCGCAAATATTTATGCCCAAAGGCTCAAAAAAGAACGCCGCTGCATTGAAAGCAGCCACATCCGCTCGGCCTAAGCAAAGCGGTTCCGTTCTCATTATCGAAGATGATGAATTTTTGGCCAAAATGATCGCGCGGGTGCTGGAGGGCGAAGGATTGCAATGCGAGCTGGCCGGCAACGGCCGGGAAGGGCTGCGGAAAGCACAATCCGTCAAGCCGAAGCTGATCATCCTTGACGTGATTTTGCCCGACCTGGACGGGTTTTCGATCTTGGGCAAACTCAAGGCGGCCAAAGCCACCAGTCGGATTCCGGTCGTCATCGTATCCAACCTTGGGCAGGAGGAAGACGTGCAGCAGGGGCTGCAACTTGGGGCGAAGGATTACATCGTCAAGAGCGACCTGAGCCTTGATGCCATGGTGGCTAAGGTGAAAAAATACCTGAAATAAGAATTTGCCGCATTCCGTTGTATGCATTTATCCGACGAGCAACTCAAAGACGTCCTGATCTCCAGCAAGCTCATACCGGCCAAAGAGGTGAACGCGGCGTATGCGAAAGCGGCCGCGCAGGACGTGCCGTTTCGCGAGGTGTTGCTCAACGACGACCTCATCACCGATGAACATCTCGGCCGGATCACCGCCGAACAGACCGGCGTACCGTTCGTCAATTTGCGCAAGATGCAGATTGGCGACGAGGTGCTGCGGCTGATCCCCGAAGTGGTCGCCAAGAGCCGGCGGGTCATTGCGCTCAAGCGCGACGCCAACGGCGTGACGGTCGCGATGGCCGATCCCGATGACATGGAAACCGTCGCGCTGGTGCAGAAGCACACCGGGGAAATGGTGTCCGTAGTGTTTGCGACCGCCCGCGATATTCTCGGCACGCTGGGGCGTTACCGGCACGGCTTGCGGGAAGATTTCGCCGAGGCGATGCAGCGCGCCGCGGCGGAGGTGAAAACAGCCTCCCGCCGGACCACCGATCAGGATGAGACGACGGTCGTTTCCATTGTCGAACAGCTGCTCACGTACGCCTACGATAATAAGGCGTCGGATGTGCACCTGGAACCCCAGCGGACGGCGGTGGCGGTCCGGTTCCGGATTGACGGGGTGCTGCACGACGTCGTGGATTTTCCCAAGGCCATTCACGAGCAGATCGTCTCGCGGATTAAGGTGCTGTCGCGTTTGCGGACCGATGAGCACGCCGCGGCCCAGGACGGAAAATTCCGTTTCACGGTTCCCGATGAGGACGTGGACGTGCGCGTTTCGATTCTGCCGATTGCCGCCGGCGAGAAAGTGGTGCTGCGGTTGCTGTCTTCCAAACAGCGCCAGTTCAGCCTGGAGGACCTCGGGTTCGGCGCGGCCGACCTCGGGAAAGTCAAACGGGCATTCAGCAAACCCTACGGCATGGTATTGGCCACCGGCCCGACGGGCTGCGGCAAAACCACCACGCTCTACGCGATTTTAAAAATTCTCAACACGCGGGAGATCAACATTTCCACGATCGAGGATCCGATCGAGTATGAGGTGGCGGGCGTGAATCAGATCCAGGTCAACCCGAAAACGAACCTGACGTTTGCCGCCGGGTTGCGCAGTATCCTGCGCCAGGATCCCGACGTGATCATGGTCGGCGAAATCCGGGACGATGAAGCCGCCGGCATCGCCGTCAATTCGGCCATGACCGGCCACCTGGTGCTGTCGACGCTCCATACCAACGACGCCGCGACCGCCCTGCCGCGCCTGTTCGATCTGAAAGTCGAGCCGTTCCTCATCGCCAGCACGGTCAATGTGATCGTGGCACAGCGTCTGGTGCGCCGCATCTGCAGTCAGTGTTTGGTGAGCTATCTTGTGAAACCGACGGAGCTGGCCACGATGCTGAGCCCCACGGTAGTGCAGCGGCATTTCGGCAAAGGGCGCAAGTCGGTGCGCCTCTACCGCGGCAAGGGATGCAAAGTGTGCGGCGGGAGCGGGTATCACGGCCGGGTCGGCATTTTTGAAGTGCTCGAAGTGTCGGAATCCGTGCGCCAGCTGATCATGGAGCACACGAATGCGGATCGCATCAAGGCGCAAGCGGTGGCCGAAGGCATGCGCACCATGTTCGATGACGGTATCACCAAAGCCATCGAGGGCCAGACGACGATCGACGAGGTCATGCGCGCGACGCAGGAATGAGCGCGGCGAACGGAAATGAACAGCGCTGCGCGTTAAAAAATAAATACACTTTTAAAAGAAAACGTTTCGGGTATGAAGTTTTCCTACACTGCGGCCACGCCGCAGGGGAAAATCAAAACCGGTCTGGTGGAAGCGGCTGACCGGAAATCGGCGGCGGTGCAGCTGGCCCATGAGCAGCTGTCGGTGGTGCGGATTGCAGCGGTCCGGCAGTGGTCCGTGCATTTTTCTCATATCTCGCTGTTGCAGCGGATGTTGATCGCCCAGCACCTGGCCACCCTCTTGTCCGCCGGCGTCAGCTTGCTCGAGGCATTGCGGGTCATCGAAGATGAGGCGCGGACGCGGCGGATGCGCAAGGTCATCGCGCGCGTGCGCATGTCCGTTGATTCCGGAACGACACTCGCGGGAGCGCTGGAGGCGCAGGGGCACTCGTTTGATCCGCTGTTTGTCAGCCTCGTGCGGGTCGGCGAAAGCAGCGGGACCCTGGAGGAAAACTTACAGTATTTGTCGGAGGAACTTGAAAAACGTCTGAACCTGCGCAGCAAGGTCCGGGCCGCGGCAACGTACCCGGGCGTGGTGGTGATGGTGACCGCAGTGCTGGGCGCGGTACTGGTGTATTTCGTGCTGCCAAAAATTGTTCCGTTGTTCTCATCGCTCAAAGTTAAACTGCCGCTGACCACCGTTGCTTTGCTGTGGGTGGCGACGTTCATGCGCAATTCCGGGGTGTTGGCGTTTATATTAACCGTGGCGGTGATCGTACTGTTGCGTTCGAGCCTGCTGCTGCCGTCGGTTCGACTGGCGTGGCATCGGGCGTTGGTCAGAATGCCGGTGGCCGGGCGGGTCGTGCGGAACATCAACCTGGCGAACACGTGCCGGACGCTGGGCACATTATTGAAGAGCGGCGTACCGATCGTGGAGGCGCTCGATATCACTGCCGAAACCAGCCGGAACGTTGCGTACCAGCAGGAAATTTTTGAGCTGCGCAGCGCGACGGCGACCGGTCAGAGTTTGGCGGCCGCCATGGCGGGCCGGTCCGGACGCATGTTTTTTTCTCCGCTCACCCTGAGCCTGGTGCGCGTGGGGGAAACGAGCGGCAAACTTGATGAAAGCCTTTTGTATCTCAATCGTTTTTACGAACGCGAGGTGGACAGCATCATGAAAGATTTATCGGTGATTCTCGAGCCGGCGCTGCTGGTGTTCATCGGCCTGATCGTCGCGCTCGTGGTGAGTGCCATCATTACGCCGATCTATCAAATTTCCGGCAGTCTGCAGGTGCGTTAGCATGCAATCTATGTTTCACTGGCCACGGCACAGCGTCGTCGGCATTGACGTGTCCGACCGGACGGTTGAGGCGGTTTTACTGAAACGGAAGTTCGGCAAACCTTGGCTGGCCGCGTACAGCCGCCAGGTTTTCCCCGCGGGCATGGTGGAGAACGGACGGATCCTCAAGCCGTCCGAGCTCGCCGAATGCTTGCGCGCGCTTTTGCGCCAGGCAAAGCCCGAGCCGATCCGCGAACGCCTGTGCGTGCTCTGCCTGCCGGAGTCACAGGTGTTCTCGCACGTGTTTGCGGAGTCGCCGGTGCTGGCCAACGACCAGGTGCGGCGGGCGATCCTTCTGGAGGCCGAGCAGTTCACCCCGATTCCGCTGCGCGAAAGCTATTACGATTTTTTGCCGCTGGGAAAAGCGGGTGATGCGCAGGAGGTGTACTACGTGGCGACGCGGCGAAGCCTCGTGCACCAGTACCTGGAAGTCTTTCGGTCGGCCGGGATTTTACCGATCGCGTTTGAGCCGGAATCCGCCAGCCTGGCGCGGTCGTTGACGCGGCGGGGTCTGACGGATCGCGGGGCCATGGTGCTGCTGCTGGATGTCGGCGCGCGCACGACCAACGCGCATCTCGTGCGCCAGGGCACGGTCGTGGGAAGTCTCACGATCCCGCGCGCGGGCAGCCATTTCACGGCGGCGGTCGCGACCGCATTGAAATTGAAAGAGACGGAAGCGGAGGAAAAAAAGATTGCCTCCGGTTTTGATGCGCAACGCGGTCGGGGTGAACTGCTACCGACGCTGGTTGCCGCCGCCCGTCCGATCGTTGAGGAGATCAAACGGTACATCGCGTATGCGGAGGAGCACCGTTCGTTGACCGTGCAACAAGTCATTTTAGCCGGCGGTTCGGCGCTCCTGCCGGGTTTTCCCGAGTACCTGGCGGCTCAGCTGGGGTTGCCCGTGACGCTGGGCAATCCGCTCCAGCGGGTCCGGTTGGGGGCGGCTAAATTGCCGGAGCGCGAATCGGTTTTGTACGGTAATGTTATCGGCCTGGCTTTGCGGGGGCTGATGCGCGACCCCGTCGGGGGCGGCCTCAATCTGCTGTCGCAGGCCCAGGATCGGATTCGCAGCGAGCAAATTCAGCAATTCTTCACCCGGCCAAAGCTTGACCGCAAGCTCATCGGATTGATGGTCGCGTTCGGGTTGAGCCTCGCGGTTCTCGCCGGATTGGTATGGTTTCGATACGCCGCACCGTCACCGGCCCGGCGTGCGCCGGTTGATTTATCGCCGGTGGATTGGCAGGCGCTGCAGGCGCCCCGTACCTATCATCTGGTTTTTTCCTATGGCACCACCACTCCGTCGGAATCTTTATCCGGGCGGTTGCTCGAAGGAACTTTCACCGTGACCGGGAACCACCGTACCACCGGAACGACTACGGCAACTTTGCTCAATGCGGTTTCCGTGCGGCTGGTCAATGAACGCGACGTTGAGCAGCCGCTGGTCCTGCGCACGCGCCTGCAGTCGGCCGACGGTAGTATCGTGCGGCTGCCGCAAGCCGTGGTTGTCCCAGCGGACAGTACCCTGGCGGTTGAGATCCCGCTCGCGGAAGGTGCGGTTCCGCCCAATGGCCGCCTGCGGATACCGGGGTTGCGCGCGGATTTGCAGGATGAGGTGTACGGCGAAGTGCTGCAAACCGGAACGGGCTCGGACCCCGTGGTGACCGCGGACGACCTCACGGCGGCGCGCCTTCAACTGCAGACCGCGCTCCGCAAAAAAGCGCAGGATACCTTTGTGCCGCAAGCTGCGGTCGGGGAATATTTGCTCCCGTTCGATATTCCGCTTGGCGAGGAACAGTATGCGCCGGACGCAGCCGCAGGGGCTAAGGTTGTGGAATTTTCCGCCGCATTGACGCAATCGGTCGGGGGGTTAGTGACTTCGGAGCGGTCGCTGCAGGAGGTTATTGCGCGGGAGTTTGGAATAACGCAGCAGCAGCTGGAATCGGTGAGCTATCAATTGGAAGGTGTTGACTTGGAGCAACGGCAAATTCGTGTTATAATAACATCGTCACTCCAGGCTGTGGAAAAGTGATTCCGCCGAGGAATCACTTTGAGTGCAATCGAGGGATCTGTAATTTTTTATATTTTTTGCTAATCAATGAGCGGTTAAGCAGAAAACTTAGCCGCCGATAAATGATAACATCATTAATATTCATAACCTATGGTACGTGTAGGCCACTTGCGACGAAAGGGGTTCACGCTCATTGAACTCCTCATTGTCATCGGCATCATTGCAGTGCTCGCGGCGATAATCTTTGTCGCCGTGGATCCTGCCCGGCGGTTTGCGGAAGCCCGCAACGCGCAGCGCTGGTCGGAAGCGAATGCGGTGCTCAACGCGATCCTCAAATGCACGGTGGACAATAACGGAACCCTGCCGTCTGCCGTGGGGAGCGCGACGGCCGGAACGTACTACATGATCGGGAGCGGTACGAGTTTCGCCGGTTGCACCGATGCACACGCTGGAGCAGGGACTACCGCCGTGATGGATCTGGGGGCCTCCACGTGCGAGACTGGCACGACATTGGCGCCCGATTATATCGCGCAAATGCCGGTTGAACCCGGAAGCGGAACCTGGGATCAAACGAAAACCGGTTACTACATCGTCAAAACATCTTCAGGCAGAATCACCATCGGCGCGTGCGCCGGAGAGCGGAGTGAAACGATCGAAGTTACGCGCTAGCTAAAAATTGCTATTCGTACGTTCAAGAACGGCCCGGCTGGGCCGTTCTTGCGTCACGGCAAATGAGCCCGAGGGGCGTCGCAAATTCAGGGTTTGACTCAGTTGCCACCGGCTTCGTTTCGGGGTATATTTTGAGCAGTACTATGAATCCAAAAGTTGCCATTGTAGTAGCGCAAGCGGATTTCCGTGACGAGGAATTTCTGCAGACCCGCGAGATATTGCAGCGTTTTGGTTTTATGATCACGGTCGTATCGGAGACGCTGGAACCGGCGCACGGCAAATTCGGCGCGATCGCGCTTCCCAACCTGACCCTGCAGGAGCTGCGGGCGAAGGATTTTGATGCGCTCGTGCTGATTGGCGGTCCCGGGGTGCGGAAGATGTTTGCCATGCGGACCGTGCTGCGGCGGGTCCAGGAGTTCGCCCGCGCGGGAAAGGTGGTGGCGGCAATTTGCAGCGCGCCGACGATTCTTGCCAACGCCGGGTTGCTGATGGGTAAACGGGCGACGGCGTACCCGACCGAAGAGACGGCGTTGCGCGATCGCGGGGCGGAGTATACGGGGTTTCCGGTGGAGTCCGACGGCGTGCTCATTACGGCCAAGGATTCCACCTACACGCGTGAATTTGCCGAACGCATCGTCTGGGCGCTCGGCGAATGAGCGGGGACGGGCGGCATTCATGTTTCCTTAATCCGAAGGTGGTACTTTTACTGTCGTATGATACATACCCTTCCAAAACTTCCATTTGCATACGACGCGCTTGAGCCGCATCTCGACGCGCGGACGGTGGAGATTCATTACGGCAAACACCACCAGGCGTACGTTGATAATCTGAACAAGGCGCTGTCCGCATATCCCGAACTGCAAGCATGGACGCTCGAGCAGCTTATTTTGCGCAGCAGCGAGGTGCCCGAAAAAATTCGCACGGCCGTGCGCAACAACGCCGGCCAGCACCTGAACCACTCGCTGTATTGGCAGTATTTGTCGCCGCGCGGCGGCAATCCATCGAGCGCGCTGCTGGCGGGAATCACCCGCGCGTTCGGGAGCCTGGCGTCGTTTCAGGCGCAGTTCACGCAAACCGCTTTGGCGCACTTCGGGAGCGGCTGGGCATGGCTGGTGGTGCACCACGGCGCGTTGGAAGTACTGAGTACGCCGAATCAGGAAAATCCGCTGGTCTTAGGCGCGCAGCCGATTCTTGTCTGCGACGTCTGGGAACATGCGTACTATCTGAAGTATCAGAACCGCCGGGCCGATTATCTGGCCGCCTGGTGGAAGGTGGTTGATTGGAATAGAGTGGCCGAAGCATTCTCTGCGGTTGGAGATGCGCCGGGAGCATCGCGGCGCAAGCGCGACGAATAATTTGCACAATATTCGCAAGACGTAATTTATGCCACATACCCAACGATTTCGCATCGTGCTCGCAACGGCGTTGCTGAGTACGGTCTTTGGCGGCTGCGCAAGACAGACTCCAACACCGGGCAACCCCAATGAAAACCCCAGCGGCGGTGCGGGGATTGGAGGCGCCACGCCAACGCCGGCCGGGTCAGTGACGGGCGATGTCGTTACTTTTTTTGGCGTGCGGACAAACGTGCTGGTCGGACAGCCGTTTGAAGTGACGTGGCGGGTGCAGCCGGCAGAAAAGGATGCGACGCTCACGGCTACGTACCTTCACTATGATACCATTTCCCATCCCGGGAGCTTCGGTCCTGCGGTGACCGCGACGGACGCGGGCTATACTTCCATCGCCACCAACTTTGCCAAAACTTCGGACCGACTTCCCCGCGCGTTTACCATGAAAGTGCCGGCCACCCGTACGGGGACCCTGTATATGCGTGCGCATGCGGTGATCGGCGGTAAGAATTACTGGTCGTCAGAGGTGAAGGTGGTGGTGATGACTCCAGACGAACTGCGCGGCAGTCAGACGTCGGAGCCTAACCCTTCCGAGGCGCCGGAAGCGATCGGCGTTTCGTTCAGTATGACGGCGAAAAACTGGGAATTTTCGCCCAACGTTCTGCGGGTGAAAAAAGGGAATTCGGTCGTGATTTCCATCACCAATACGGAGGGCGCCCATGGATTTGTCTTGCCGGATTTTAGCATCGATGAAAAGCTCGTGCCCGGGCAGTCCGTGACGGTAAAGTTGTTCGCTTACAAATCGGGCGAATTCACTTTTTCCTGCGGCGTTCCTTGCGGTTCGGAGCACCAGAACATGAAAGGTACGCTGATTGTTGAACCGTAGAGTCGCCGCGACCGGCGACCGTTTGGATGAGCCGCACGTGTGGATGCAAGGTATGCAATATCGGGAATCGCATATATTCCCGCTTACAGCTATGGGAAAAAAAGACTTAACGCGCCCGCGCCGTGCGGGCGTTACTGTATCGCCGCGCGTTACATCCGCCGACCCCCAGGGCGGCAGATTCATTCTGCGTGCGCCGTTTCAACCGTCCGGTGATCAACCGAAGGCGATTGCCGCGCTCGTCGCAGGAGCGAAGAAAACCGGCGGCCAGACGCTTTTGGGAGTGACCGGTTCGGGGAAAACGTACACGATCGCGCAGGTCATCGAACGCCTGCAGCGGCCGACGCTGATCCTCTCGCACAACAAGACGTTAGCGGCGCAACTCTATCAGGAATTCCAGGAATTTTTTCCCCAAAACCGCGTGTGTTTCTTCGTGTCGTACTACGATTACTACCAGCCGGAAAGCTATTTGCCGGCGTCGGATACGTTCATCGAAAAAGATGTATTGATCAACGAGAAAATCGAACAGCTGCGGTTGGAAGCCGCGACGAGTTTGCTGACCCGACCGGATGTCATTATCGTGTCGTCGGTTTCCTGCATTTACGGGTTCGGCCGGCCCAAAGACTACGAAGCCGGCCGAATGCAAATGTCCGTCGGGCAGGGGATTGACCGCCAGGAGCTACTGGGTAAGCTGGTCGCCATGCAGTACGAGCGCAATGACCTTGAACTCAAGCCGGGAAGATTCCGCGTACGGGGCGACACCGTTGACATTCTGCCCGGTTCGGCCTTTTCCGAAATTATCCGGATCCAGCTGGATGGAGATGCGATTGGTAAAATTTCCAGATTGCTGCGAAGCGACGGTCGCCAGGTCGGCACCTTGTCTGACGTGATGATTTTTCCGGCAAAATCGTTTGTGGTACCGCTCGAACGGCGTCAGGCCGCCATGACGGCTATTCGGGTCGAACTGGAACAGCGGCTGCCGCAGCTCGGGGCGGTGGAAGCTTACCGCCTGCGGCAGCGCACCGAATACGATCTGGAAATGATTGAGCAGCTTGGGTACTGCAAGGGCATTGAGAATTACTCGCGGCATTTTGACGGACGCGTTCCGGGTACGCATCCGTTCACCCTGTTGGATTTTTTTGATTACGCCGCCAAAAAATGGCTGATGGTGATTGACGAGTCGCATGTCACGCTGCCGCAGGTATCCGGCATGTACCACGGGGACTTCGCCCGGAAAAAAAATCTCGTGGACTATGGTTTTCGGTTACCTTCGGCATACGATAACCGTCCGCTGAAGTTTGAGGAGTTTGAACCGTATCTTTCCCACGTCATTTATACTTCAGCCACCCCGTCCGCTGATGAGGTATCTCGTTCCACGCAAGTGGTGGAACAAATCATCCGTCCGACCGGCCTGGTGGATCCGCCGATTGAAGTGCGGCCAGTCGCTAACCAGATTCCTGATCTGACGGCAGAAATTAAAGCGACCATTGCCAAAGGGTATCGCGTGCTGGTCACGACGCTGACCAAAAAACTGGCGGAAGAATTGAGCCAGTACTTGGTCGCCGCCGGCATTAAAAGCGAATACCTGCATTCTGAGATCGATACCCTCGAGCGGACCGAAATTCTCCGCAAGCTTCGGTCCGGCATCATTGAGGTTATTGTCGGCATCAACCTGCTGCGCGAGGGTTTAGATTTGCCCGAGGTGGCACTCGTGGCAATACTTGACGCCGACCGCGAGGGGTTTTTGCGCAATACCGTCAGCCTGATCCAGACCATCGGCCGTGCTGCGCGCAATGTTGATGCGAAAGTCATCATGTACGGCGACACCGTGACTTCCTCCATGCGCGAAGCCATGGACGAAACAAACCGGCGCCGCCGGATTCAACTGGCGTATAACGAAAAACACGGTATTACGCCGCAGACTATCCGGAAGGCGATTCGTGAGATGGGGCATGCGGTTGCACCGCGCGCGCCGAAGTCGGCCAAACAGCTTGCCGTCATCATCGAAGATCTCGATATGCAGATGCAAAACGCCGCCGAAGCGCTGGATTTTGAAAAGGCGATTGAAATACGCGATAAGATCGCGCAGCTGAAAGCGCAAGTTGAGGTAAATAAAAAATAACGCCACGGTGAGGTGGCGTTAGACGAAAGGGCGAAACGGGATAGAGCGTTCAGGCGAGTGCGCGGAAGATGAACGGTTTGATTGCCAGCAGTTGATCGCGGCAGGCGTCGATCTCATCCCACGTGAGCTGTTCGAGCGTTATTTCCTCGTCGAGTGCGTCCGCTGGTTGTTCGCCAAGGCGTAATGCCTGCTTGATACGCTCGTTGGCCGTTCCTGGGTTGAGGGGTTTGTCTGACCGCGAATGATGTCGGCGTTTATTACGGTTTTGGTAAGCGCTCCATTTTGCGGTAGTGAGTTCCTCGGCCGCTTCCCGAATAACCTGGAGTGCGGTTGTGAAATGATCCCGTTGGACCGGCAGGCGAAACGACAGGCAGCAGAAGTGCGGTTGTATTTCGAACCGTGCAAGCCTTTGTGCGGAATAGATGAGCCGGTGTTTTTCGCGCAACGCATTGCCAACCGGATTTGCATCATCACCGCCAAGGTAATGACAAAATTTATCCCACGCAACACGGGCACGCGCATCGGGACGCGACAGGGGGAAATTGACATTGATGCTATCAATGCGAAAATCCGAGCCGCACAGTTCGATTTCTTTGCCGTAAGGCAGCGGGGGGAGAACGATTGGTTCGACGGCAGGTGCGCACGTGAGCGTTCCGAAAGCGGTCTCAAGATGCGTCAGCAGCTGGACGCTCGGCGGCAGGGTGCCGCAGCAGAAAAGTGCGAGGTTGCTCGCGTGGTAGTAACGCCGCTGGAATTCCACTAGGGTCTCCGGCGTCATGTGCTGGATGGAGTCCGGGGTGCCGATGGGGGAATGGTTCAATGGATGGTCCCCGTAGAGTGCATGCAAGAATTCCTCCAAATACACCCGTCCGCGAAGGATGTGACTTTCGCGGTACTCAGCGGCGATGACTTCGCGTTCATGGGCTGTGCTTAACGCGTCGATGCGTGGAGCCGTGATGATTTCCGCGAAAACCGGCAACAGGCGCAGGAAGCATTCGGCTTTGCAGTGCAGGCCGTACTCGGTGTACGTTTGCGAAGTGCGTGCATCGCGCCAATTGCCGCTCGCATCGAATACGGCGGCAAGCGCTTCAAAGCTTGGGCAGTGCACCGTGCCTTGGTATCCGATGTGTTCGCGGAAATGCGCTGTCCCTAGTGCATCAGGAGGGTCCAGCCAGCTGCCCACGCGGTGTAAAAGCGCGTATATCCAGCACGGTTCATCCTGCTCCTTTTCTATCTGCTTTTTTCCCTCGTCAGCAGACTTCTCCTCCCCCTTTTTCTTGCTGTCATCCTGGTAGCGGCGGTAGATGTAAACCGGTATACCGTTGCCGAGCGCGTGGCGTTCGAATAGTTCCGACGATTTCATTGCGGTACGTCCTTTCTGTTCCTGGTTTTGTTTTTTTGCCGGTCAATTGTCAAGCTACAGCGAATGTGCTAGGATATCACCGAAGTTTGACTTTGTCAAGCCAATTTTGGGTATTTCAAGAACAATAAATTACTCTGACCTATCAGGAGAGGCGCGTTATGAACGACCAATGGATAAAAATTCGCGGCGCCCGCGTGCATAATTTGAAAAACGTCGACGTGGACATTCCCATCGATCGTTTGACCGTGCTCACCGGTTTATCCGGTTCGGGAAAGTCGAGCCTGGCGTTTGATACCCTCTATGCCGAGGGCCAGCGCCGCTACGTCGAGTCGCTTTCGGCGTACGCGCGGCAGTTTTTGGGGGTGATGGATAAGCCGGACGTGGATAAAATCACCGGACTGTCACCGGCGATTTCGATCGAGCAAAAGTCGGTGTCCAAAAATCCGCGATCGACCGTCGGCACGGTGACCGAGATTTACGATTACCTCCGGCTGTTGTACGCGCGGATCGGTACCCCGCATTGCCCCAATTGTGGCCGGGAAATTCGTCCGCAATCGGCCGAAGACATCACCCAGACGCTGCTCAAGCAGTCCGAGGGAAGCCGGGTGACGATCTACGCCCCGGTGGTGCGCGGCCGGAAAGGCACGTACGGCGCGCTTTTCGCCGATCTCGTGGAGCAGGGGTACACCCGCGCGCGCGTGGATGGAAAAATTCAGGAGCTGCAAACCTGGGAACGGTTCAATCTGGATAAGCAGCAAAAGCACACGATTGAAGTTTTGATTGACCGCGTGGCCATCAGTTCGAAAGCCGCCAGCCGGATTACTGAGGCGGTTGAAACGGCGCTCGGACTGGCGAAGGGCTTGGTGCTGGCGATTTTTGGCGAGAGTGCAAAAGCGCCCGAACGGATATTCTCGCAACAAAATGCCTGTCCGGATTGCGGCATCTCGATCGCGGAGCTTGAACCGCGGTTGTTCTCCTTCAACTCCCCGTTCGGGGCGTGCCCGGAATGCCATGGTCTGGGGATTACCCAAAAATTCGACCCCGAGCTGGTTGTCCCGGATGATCATTTGTCGGTTTCCGAGGGCGCGGTGAAGCCGTGGCAGACGCACCTGGACAGCTGGCGCGCGCGGATGCTGGAAGCCGTCGCGCGGCACTACAAGGTTGATCCCTGGATGCCCTGGAAAAAACTTCCGGAAAAGTTCAAACAGGTGATCCTGTACGGCAGCCAGGAGGCGATCGATTTCAACTGGGAATCGTATTCCGGCGACTCATCCTGGCAATTCACCAAGGTGTTCGAAGGCGTCATACCGCAGCTCGAACGGCTGTACCGGCAGACGACCTCCGCCTATCGTCAGGAAGAAATGGCGAAATTCATGCGCGTGAGCACCTGTTCGGTCTGTGATGGCCGGCGGCTGAAGCCGGAAGCCCTCAGCGTGACCATTCAGGGGAAGAATATTTGGGAGATCAGCCAAAGCTCGGTGGATGCGCTGCTCAATGCATACGCTCATTTGGCGCTCACGGCGACCCAGCGCGCGATCGCCGGAATCGTCATAAAAGAAATCATCGCCCGGCTGACCTTTTTGCAGGATGTCGGGCTCGGCTACCTGACGTTAGCTAGGCAAGCCGGAACGTTGGCGGGCGGCGAGGCGCAGCGCATCCGGCTGGCCACGCAAATCGGTTCCGAGCTGCGCGGCGTGCTCTACATTTTAGACGAACCGTCCATCGGGTTGCACCAGCGCGATAACGCCAAATTGATCGCCACGCTCAAGCGCCTGCGCGATCTTGGCAATACCGTGGTCGTGGTCGAACACGACGAGGAAACGATCCGCACCGCGGATTACGTGGTGGATCTCGGACCGGGAGCCGGCATCCATGGCGGCGAGGTGGTATTTTCCGGCACGCCGCGCGCAATGGAAAAACATGCGGACTCGCTAACCGGCCAGTATCTGGCCGGCCGTTTGAAGATCCCGGTTCCCGAGCAGCGGCGCAAGGCGTTTGAATATTTGGAAGTCATCGGGGCAGCCGAGCACAACCTCAAAGGGATTGACGTGCGGATACCGTTGAACGTGCTGACCTGCGTTTCCGGAGTTTCCGGATCCGGGAAATCCACGCTGGTCAACGACATCCTGTACCAGGCGCTCTACAAGATTTTCAACGCCGCCAGTATCCGTCCGGGGCGTTACAAAGCGCTCAAAGGTTATGGAAAAATTGATAAAGTGGTGCTGGTGGACCAGTCGCCGATCGGCCGGACGCCGCGGTCCAATCCGGTCACCTACATCGGCGCGTTCACCTCGATCCGCGAGCTGTTCGCGCAAACGCCGGAATCCAAACTGCGGGGATACCAGCCCGGGCGGTTCTCGTTTAACGTGCCGGGCGGCCGGTGCGAAGAATGCGAAGGGGACGGCGTTAAAAAAATCGAAATGCATTTTTTGCCCGACGTGTACGTGAAGTGCGAACGCTGCCAGGGCCTGCGGTACAACCACGAAACACTCAAGGTTTTGTATAAAGAAAAAAACATTGCCGAGGTGCTGGCGATGACCGTGGAGGAGGCGCTGAATTTTTTCCGGCCGATCCCGCGCATAGCGCACAAACTGCAGACGCTCTACGACGTCGGGCTGGGCTATATCAGCCTGGGCCAGTCGGCGACCACCCTGTCGGGCGGTGAAGCGCAGCGCATCAAGCTCACCTCCGAACTTTCCCGCAAAGGCGGGCGGACGCTCTACATTTTGGATGAGCCGACCACGGGGCTGCATTTTGCTGACGTGCAGCGGCTATTGGAGGTTTTGAACCGGCTGGTTGACAAGGGCAACACCGTCTTAGTGATTGAGCACAATTTGGACGTCCTGAAATCAGCCGATTGGATCATTGACCTCGGTCCGGAAGGGGGCGATCGCGGCGGCCGCGTCATTGCCGAAGGCACGCCCGAAAAAATTGCCAAATGCAGCCGGTGGTCGTTCACCGGACAGTATCTCAAGCCGTTGCTCAAATCCGTTCAGAAACAAAAACACGCCGCCAGTACAAAGCGGCGGCCGCTGCGGGATTACCGCGAACCGCTGGAAGTGTGAAAAAAAGAGGGGTCGACGCGCGGTCGACCCGTGGGAAACGCAAGGTACAACTACCCTTCTTCGTGAGGCACCGGCTGTAAGGCGGCAGTCGTCAGCTTCGTGCTGCCGTTCGTCCCTGTGCTCACAAGGAAGATCGGGGGGATGGATATCCCCAGCCGGATCATTTCCGTGAGGGACGAGATGATTTGGAGGCTGCGGTCGCAGGCCGGGCATTTTCCTTTCTCGTTGGGGACGACGGGAACCCGACAGTTCGGGTTATGGCAGAAGGCAACATGAACGTCCATCGCACCCTCCTCTTCGTGGAACGCAAGGTTCTTCCGATTTTAAAAAAATATCCGCTGATGGCGGACGGCGGCGCGGGAAAATTCTGTGCAGCCCGCCACGTCGAATTTTGTTTTCTCTCCTCTTGTTAAAGACCGAGGTTTACGCACCCAAATTGTAGATAGTCTAGTCCGGCAGTAGTTGGTTGTCAAGACTTACCTTGTGGATAGATCAGATTATATTCAAGGGTGGAATCTTGGGTCAATGAAAAAAGGGTCGAACCACGGATGGTTCGACCCTCGTATCTTGCACGGGGATGTGCTGTTTATCCCGTGAGATAGATCTGGAGTTCGAAATCGAAGAAGCATCGATTGCAAACCCCTCCGTCGTCGACCAGCCCGCCGCAACTGCAGCGAACACCTTGGAGACGCGGCTTCTGCCGGATATCCGGGGGCCGTTGTGCCGACGGTTCCGACAGTACCTGCTTTTGCGCTGGCGCAGGTATTGGAGTCTTCAACCTTTCCATCACCATTCTCCCAAAATAGGTTGAACGAAAGTAAATAACGATTATTGTGCAGCAATATACAACAAATTTTACATATTGTCAAGTAAACCGAGTAAAATAAAGTGGGGTGGCCTCGTAACGAGAGTTACTTGGCCACCCCTGGGGCAGTTGTGGGCTGATTGATTGATGATTGCGGCCGATAGATTGCCCGCAGCTGCTTTGGAGGGATTTTTCCCTCAAGGAACATTTAGTGCCGTTACATTACACCCGTACAGAAATATAGTCAAGGAAATCGTTCATATTTGCTTAATGATATTCGTGCAAAGGCGTGCATCTGGTACAGGATGTCGCATGACAGCTCAAAAAATGGCCTGGGCGTGGTCCGCTGCACCCGGGCGTGGTAAAATTCTAACGCCGTTATGCTTTCGCAGGTATTACAAACGATTACTTTGCCCGATGCCCCGGGTAGTTACCAGTTTCTCAACGCCGAAGGCGTGGTGATTTATGTCGGCAAGGCAAAAAATCTTGCCCGCCGGGTGGCAAGCTATTTGCGCGAAACCGCGGATGAAAAAACAGCGAAACTTGTTCGGGAAATTACCGATCTCCAATTCACCGTTACCCGAAACGAAGTCGAGGCGTTGTTGCTGGAAGCAAAGCTTATCAAGGAGCATCAGCCGAAGTACAATGTGGCGCTCAAGGGCGGTGAACGTTATGCGTATATTCAGGTGACCAATGATGCGTTTCCGCGACTGGTGACCACGCGCAAGCCATTGCGCAGCGACCGGGTGTTTGGGCCGTACACGTCAGGCGAAGCGCGGGTGGAGGCCCTCCATCTCGCTAATACTTTGTTCAAGTTGCGCGTATGCAAACGTCTGCCGAAGCGCGCATGCCTGCTCTATCACCTGAAGCTATGCGCGGCGCCGTGCATCGGAAAAATTTCTGTTGAAGATTATCGGGCAAACATCCGGAGAGCCGAAAGCTTTTTGCGCGGTGACGTACAGCCGCTGCTGGAGCGACTGGAGCAAGAAATGCGCGCCTATGCCGCCCGCGAGCAGTACGAAATGGCGAAAGTGCGCCGCGACCAGATCCGCGCCCTGCGCCACCTCGGCGTGAATCCGGTGGGCAAACCGCGCCGCGCGTACGATCAGGATGCGGTGAATTTTGTCGCCAGCCCGTCGAAAATGGTGGTGCAGATATTTCACATCAGCCGCGGGGTGATTTCCCGGCGGCGCGAGTTTAGCGTGCGGCGCACTTTGGGCCAGAGCGATCAGCGACTGCTGACCGATTTTCTCATCCAATATTACTACACGGAAGACATCCCGGAGGAAATCATCACGCCAATCGCTCTGTCCGAAGCCGCTTTGGTGGGGGAGTATCTGGCAAAGGAGTCCGGTCGTCGCGTGGCCATTACCGTGCCGCAGCAAGGGGAAAAAATGCGGCTTTTGGAGTTGCTGGCTGAAAACATTTCCGTGAGCGTGAAGGCCGGCGACAGTGCCTTGCTGGAACTCCAGGAAAAACTCCGGCTGCCGCGGCTGCCGCGGGTGATCGAATGCGTTGATATTTCTAATCTCGGTCCGACCAATCTGGTCGGGTCACTGGTGACGTTTTGCGACGGCCATCCGGACAAAGATAATTACCGGCGGTTTAAAATCCGTACCGTACGCGGCCAGTCGGACTACGATGCCATGCGCGAAGTCATCGAACGCCGTTTCCGCCGGTTGCTGGCGGAGAAAATCCCGCTGCCGGACCTCGTGCTGGTGGACGGCGGTAAGCCGCAGCTCTCCGCGGCGCTGTCGGTTTTTCGGCAGCTCGGCGTGACCCAGCCGGTGGCGGGGCTTGCCAAAAAATTTGAGGAACTCTACACGACCGATACGATGTACCCGCTCAGACTGCCCAAAACCTCGGCTGCTTTACATCTGATGCAGCGCATCCGCAACGAGGCGCACCGCTTCGCCATCGCATACCAGCGCCTGCTGCGGAGCAAAAGTTTCTTGCAATCCGGGGATGCGTGATCAGGCGGCCCCCTTGACAAATATTTTTGAACTGGTAGTATCAAATATTCATGAGTCGAGGCTCCTTTGATACCCCTGCCCTGCTGATGCGGGGATGGTGGCTGCATTGCCGCTTGCATGGATGATGCTTCCCGACCAGCATCAAGGCAAACTCCAGGTTCAGAGAACCGTTCGAGAAATGGTTTTCGGGTCTCCGGCGGTGCCGTCGGGTGTGATCTTGTTAGATCCATCATCAGGGGTAGTCCGCTCTCTTCCCAGTGCTGAGAGCGGACTTTTTATTTCAGTTGAAAAAAACCGCAAATTATGGTACGGTCACGTTATTCGCTATGGGTACGCTGTACATTATGGCAACGCCGATCGGAAATCTTTCCGATATCACGCTGCGCGCGCTGGAAACCCTGAAATCCGTTGACCTGGTGGCGTGCGAAGATACGCGGCATTCCAAAATTCTGCTCGACCGTTGCCGGATCGAAAAACCCCTTATCAGTTACCACCAGCACAGCGGCCCGGTCGGGGTGGAAAAAATTTTGGCGGAGCTTGGGGCGGGGAAAGCCATTGCGCTGGTGACCGATGCCGGTACGCCCGGCATCAACGATCCGGGCGGTGTGCTGGTTGCCGCTGCGGTTGAGGCTGGCCATACCGTTATTCCGATTCCCGGTGCCACGGCGTTTGCCGCGGCGTTGAGCGTGTCGGGGCTGCCGGCGGACCGGTTCACATTTTTGGGTTTTTTGCCGCACAAGAAGGGGCGGCAAACGCTGCTGCAGTACATTGCTGACACAGAGAGCACGGTGGTTTTCTACGAGTCAACGCACCGGATTATCAAAACGATGCAGCAGCTGGCAACCCTGTTGCCGCCGGAACGCCCCGTGGTGGTGTGCCGCGAGCTGACGAAAGCCTTTGAAACGATCTATCGCGGGAGTGCAACCGAAGTGCTGCAGCAGCTGCAAGCGGGTGTGACCAAAGGGGAGTTTGTGGTGATCGTGGGACCCAAGTAAACGCAAAGCGAAAATGCAGAACAGCAACTCACAACCAAAAATATTTTGAATTTTATACTGTAATTTTTACGCTTTTCGCTTTACGTTTTGCACTTGATCCGGAAAGTCGTTTATGCCCAAGAAATTTTACCTCACCACGACCATTCCCTACGTCAATGCGGCACCGCACATCGGTTTTGCGCTGGAACTCGTGCAGTCCGATACGGTGGCGCGCTGGTCGCGGCAACGCGAACGGGATGTTTTTTTCCTGACCGGCGCCGACGAGAACAGCTTGAAAAACGTCCGGGCCGCCGAAGCCGAAGGCATACCCACGCCGCAGCTGGTTGACCGCAATGCGCAGCGCTACGTCGATCTAACCAGGGCGCTCAATATTTCCAATGACGATTTCATCCGCACTTCAACCCCTCCGCATCACGCCGGTGCGCAGGCGCTGTGGCGCGCCTGTCGCAAGGAAGATATCTACCGGAAATCGTACCAGGGGCTCTACTGCGTCGGCTGCGAGGCGTTTTATCTGCCGAAGGATCTGGTTGACGGAACATGCCCCGAGCACCGGACGGTGCCCGAGACGGTGAATGAGGAAAACTACTTTTTCCGCCTGTCCCGTTACGGCAAGAAACTGACCGGGCTCATTGAGAGCGGTAAGTTTTTGATTTTGCCGGAGAGTCGGCGCAATGAAGTGTTGAGCTTCATCAAGATGGGCCTGGAAGATTTTTCCATCTCCCGGACGCGCGTCCGCGCGAAAGATTGGGGCGTATCGGTGCCCGCAGATCCCGATCAGGTGATGTACGTGTGGTTCGACGCCCTCTCCAATTACATCACCGCTCTTGGCTACGGTCAGGAGCAACCGGCGCGGTTCAAGCGCTACTGGCCGGCGGATTTGCATATTTTAGGCAAGGGGGTGGTGCGGTTCCATGCCGTGTACTGGCCGGCGATGCTGCTGTCGGCGCGGTTGCCGTTGCCCAAGCGTTTGTTCGTGCACGGCTATGTTACCGTCGGCGGCGGAAAAATTTCCAAGTCGCTGGGCAATACCGTTGATCCGTTCGCCTGTATCCGCCAGTTCGGCGCCGACGCGGTGCGCTACTATCTGCTGCGGTACGTGCATCCGACCCAGGACAGCGATTTTTCCGAAGCGCAGTTGGCGGATGCTTACCAGGCCGATCTCGCCAACGGTTTGGGGAATTTAGTTTCCCGCGTAACCGGTTTGATCGAACAGAATCAGGTGAACGTTGCGCCCGTGACCGCAAAAAAACCGACTCATGAACTCGGCCAGCTGGTGGAAGGTTTTGAATTTAATGCGGCCCTGAAACTCATCTGGGAAGAGGTGAAGCGGCTTGATACGCTGATCGCGACCGCCGAACCCTGGAAATTAGCCAAGGAAGGAAAAACCGCCAAATTGACTTCGGTGTTAAAGCAGGCGGCGAATGGGATTGCGACCGTCGCCCACTGGG
The DNA here is from genome assembly GCA_028712155.1 of Patescibacteria group bacterium. GTDB lineage: Bacteria > Patescibacteriota > Patescibacteriia > Buchananbacterales > GWA2-38-13 > VMFR01. Next base: position 64,056 of record JAQTQO010000003.1, read on the forward strand.
TGGAACCGTTTTTGCCCGAAACCGCGGAAAAAATTAACCGGGTGATGACGGCGCAGCCGATCGTCAAGTCGGCACCGCTTTTCCCGCGTCTCGATCAAAAAACCTAGCGCCTGTTGTATGGTTACCTTAAGCTGGCCCGATCTCGTGATGCTGCTGGTAATCGTCGGGTTCAGCGCGTTCGGGTTTGCTTTGGGATTAATCCAGGTGATCGGCAGTTTGGTGGGGATCGTGGCAGGCGCGTGGCTCGCCGTCTTTTTCTACCCGCCCTTGAGCCAGGCGCTCGCGCCGTATTTTCTCGGCCATGAAACTGCGGCAATCGCCGTGTCGTTTATGCTCGTTTTTCTGCTCGTCAATCGGGCGTGCGCGTTCGCTTTTTATCTCATAAATAAAATATTTCATTTGCTGAGTTTCATCCCGTTCATGAAAAGTTTCAACCGTCTCGGCGGGGGTTTGCTTGGTCTACTGGAGGGGGCATTGTTATTGGGAGTCATTCTGCAGTTCTCCGCCAAGCTTTCCGGGCTGCCGTGGGTGGATTGGGTTACCGCCAAGTCGGTCGTCGCGCCGTGGCTTTTACGTTTAGTGGAATTGCTTTCTCCGATCCTGCCCGCGATCTTAAGTGCCGCGACCAAAACTCTTCCCATTGATGTCGGTACCCAAATTATTTGACACGCACGCCCACCTGAATTTTGAGGCATTCCAGGCGGACTGGCAAAACGTCGCGGAGGACTGCCGGCGGCGCGGCGTGTGGGTGGTGAGCGTGGGATCGCAGTTTCCGACCAGCCGGCAGGCGGTGGATGTCGCCGAACACACCGGGGACGGTTTTTTTGCGGCCGTCGGCGTGCATCCTATTCATGCGCACGAAGCGGCGCATGCTTTTGATTATAAAAAGTATTCGGACCTCATCCGGTCGAGTAAAATTATCGTGGGCATAGGTGAAACCGGCCTGGATTTTTTTCACGACGAAAAAACATATGCGGTTCAGCGCGAGGCGTTCGTCCAGCAGATTCATTTGGCCAAGGAGTTTGACCTCCCGCTTATCATCCACGGGCGCAACCGCGTTGATTCCACCGCCAGCTGCTATCAAGAAATTTTCAATATTGTCCAGTCTGAACGCGTGACGCGTGCCGTGGTGCACTGCTTTGGCGGCAATCGCGAGGAAGCCAAGGCATTCCTCGAACTTGGATTTTTTATCGGCATTACCGGCATCGTGACCTTCCGCAATGCCCGCACTTTGCAGGCGATGGTCAGCGCGGACATTCCCCTGGAACGGCTGTTGATCGAAACGGATGCGCCCTACCTGGCTCCGGATCCGCATCGCGGGCAACGCAATCAGCCGCAGTACGTCGAGTACGTCGCCAGGAAAATCGCGGAACTGAAAGAGCTCAGTTACGAAGAAGTCGCCGTTGCGACAACCGCAAACGCACGCCGTTTCTACCGCGTCTAGCGATCGTTTACGGACCCGCAGTTTTTGGGTATACTGTGGATACGTCAAATATTTCGTGAGTACCCGAGATGTGGGTATGCCGCGACCGAGCGAAGATTGTCCTTGCGGGTCCGGGCTGCCGTACGGTGAGTGCTGCGGCGCTACCGAACCGTGCGATTGCGGCTCCGGCAAGCTCGCGGGGGACTGCTGTTACTGATGGAAAATACAACGTTCCGTAACCGCCTGCGTGCGGGCTTTTTTAGTGCATTCCCTGCGCCGCTTGTGGGGGGCTTCTGCGGACGGTACAATGGGTGAGCGATATGGCCACGGATTTACTTGCCAATCTCAATGACGCCCAGCGGGCGGCCGTCACGCATGGTGATGGGCCGCTGTTAATCGTGGCGGGCGCCGGGACCGGAAAAACCACTGTGGTCACCTCGCGGATTGCCTGGTTGATTACCCAGGGGAAGGCGGAGGTGTCCGAGGTGCTGGCGCTCACGTTCACCGACAAGGCGGCCGGCGAAATGGAGGAGCGCGTAGACCGCCTCGTGCCGTACGGCACGGTGGATTTGTGGGTGTCGACGTTCCACAGTTTCTGCCAGCGCATCCTGTCGGCGCATGCGCTCGACATCGGCATCCCCGGCAACATCCGGCTGCTCAACACCACCCAGCAATGGCTACTGGTGCGCGAGCATCTCGACAAATTCCAGCTCAAGCACTACCGGCCGCTTGGCAACCCCACGAAATTCGTTCACGCCCTGCTGGCGCATTTCGCGCGCGCGAAAGACGAAGCGGTCGGCCCGGAAGAATATCTGCGTTTTGCCCATGAAATTTCGTTGAATACCGACACCGACCGTTTTCTGCAGCAGATTTTGTCGGAAGAAGAACGCGACAGCCTCACGGCCAAAGAGATCCGGCAGCTGGCGAAGCTTGAAATTGCAAAAATCAACGAGGTGGCCGATGCGTACCACACCTACCAGCAGCTGCTCCTGCAGCAGGGGGCGATGGATTTCGGCGACCTCATCGCGTATACGCTCAAGCTGCTGCGCGAGCAGCCGAAAGTCCTGGCCCAATACCGTGCGCAATTCCGCTACCTGCTGGTGGATGAATTTCAGGATACCAATTGGGCGCAGTACGAGCTGGTGAAGCTGCTGGCCGCGCCGCGCCAGAACGTGACGGTCGTCGGCGATGATGACCAGGCGATCTACAAATTCCGCGGCGCGTCGGTCGCAAACATTTTGCAGTTCAAGGATGATTTTCCAAAAGCCAAGGAAATTTTCCTGACCACCAACTACCGGAGCCGGCAGGAAATTTTGGATGCCAGCTATAAATTCATCCAGCTCAACAACCCGGAACGGCTGGAGGTGATGCTGGCAAAATCCAAACCCGCGGGGGACGGGGGCAAAAACGCGGCTGGCGCGCTGTCAAAACAAATGCGCACGACGCGCGGCAGGGGCGGCACCATGGCGCATGCCACCGCCGCGAGCGCGGAAGATGAGGTCCGGCTCGTGGTGGGGCGCATCCGCCAGCTCAAGGAAAAAGACCCGGCCCTGACCTGGTCGGACTTTGCGATCTTGGCGCGCGCCAACGACCACCTCAACGGCTTTGACTACGGGCTGCAGCGGGAGAAAATTCCGTACCTGGTGTACGCATCGCGCGGATTGTACGCCAAACCCGTGGTGCTCGACATCGTGAATTTTCTCAAGCTTCTGGACAATTACCACGAGAGTCCGGCGATGTACCGCGTGCTGTGCCTGCCGGTCTTTAACGTCCCGCAGGCGGATCTGGTGACGCTCAATTACTGGGCGCGCCGCAAGGCCAAATCGCTCTATCAGATCGTGCGTGAGGCCACCGCGATCGCGGAAATCAACAGCGAAGTGCAGGCGGCGCTGCAGCACGTGCTCGCACTCATTGATGATCACACGCAGTTAACGCGGGATAAAACCGTCCGTGAAGTCATTCTGTCTTTTTTGGAATCGTCCGGCTATCTGAAATGGATCTCCCGCGCCGATGACCCGAAGCTGCTGGAGCAGGTCGGGTACCTCAATCAATTTTTCCGGAAGGTCACCGAGTTTGAAGCCGCGGCCGCTGACCGGTCGGTCGGGGCGTTCCTGCGCCAGCTGGAGCTGGAACTCGAGGCCGGTGAGGCCGGCGCTCTGCTGCCGGAAGCCGAGCAGGGGCCCGATGCGGTGCGCCTGATGACCGTGCATGCCGCCAAAGGCCTGGAGTTTGCCCACGTTTTTTTGGTCAACATGGTCGAGCGGCGGTTCCCCACGATGGAGCGGGCCGAGCAGATACCGCTGCCCGAAGGGCTGATCAAGGAACGCCTGCCGGGCGGCGATGTGCATCTCCAGGAAGAGCGGCGGCTTTTTTACGTCGCGGTGACGCGCGCCAAGGACAGTATCACATTCTCATCGGCGTCGAGTTACGGCGGCACGCGGGCGAAAAAACCCAGCCCGTTTTTGTCCGATTTGGGAGTAACGGTTCAGGCGGCGGCGCCCAAACCCGCCGGGGTCGTTCCGCAGCTGGACATGGAGGCCGGGGAGTGGGTGCGCCTGGCGCGCGGCCGGCGTGAGTACTACAGGATGCCGGGAAAATTCTCCTACTCGCAGCTCAAGACGTACGAGATCTGCCCGTGGAAATACCGCTTTTCATTCCTGCTGCGCGTCCCCGTCCGCGGCCGTCCCGAGTTCAGCTTCGGCCAAACTATCCACGCCGTGCTGCAGCGGGCGTACGAATTGGTGCTGCAGCGCACGGCAGCGACGCAGGGTACGCTGTTTGCGGCCGCAGCGCCGCAGCCGGGGCGTCCCTTCGGCAAGCTGGTCAAACTCGAGGAACTTTTGCAATGGTACCAGGATTTGTGGATCGACGACTGGTTTCGCAGCCCGTCGCAACGGGAGCAGTACTTCGCGCACGGCAAGGAACTCATCGCCGACTACTATGCCGAAGTGTCCAAGCAAGTTGTGTATCCGAAATTTTTGGAACAGGGGTTTACCGTGAAACTGGAAGACGAAGCCACCGGACGGACGCATGCGCTGTACGGGAAAATCGACCGGGTGGACGAACGTGAGGGCAAACTTGAGATCACGGACTACAAAACCGGCACGGCCAAGCAGAAACTCTCGATCGAGGACAAAGAGCAGCTGTTGATTTACCAGCTGGGCGCCAAAGAAATATTCGGCAAACCGATCGGACGTTTGTGCCTGTATTATTTGGAGGGCAATGTTCAGCAGACGTTCCTGGGTACGGAGAAGGATTTGGAGCGGCTCAGGGCAAAAATTTTGACCGCGATCGCGGAAATCGAGCGCGGCGAATTCGTACCGTCACCGGGGAAAGTGTGTGCCTTCTGTGAATACCGGGATATTTGCGAATACCGCCGCATGTGATATGGCATTTCTTTCCTTGAAAGATTTACTCCCCAAAGCCATCCGTTCCGCCGGTATCGCCGAGCAGGTTCAGGCGGCCCGGATTCTGGATGCAAGCCAGGCGATTATCCGGCAGCTCCTTCCGCCGGTGGTGAGCCGTCAAGTCACCCCGCTTCGGATCAGCCACGGGGTGCTCGTGCTGCAGGTGGCGTCATCGGCCATCGCCCAGGAGCTCCGCTTCCGGGAAAACGCGATTTTACGCCAACTCGGCGAGCAATTTCCCGGCCGCGTGGAACGGCTGCGCTACCAGATGGCCGGACAGGATGACTACGAGTCGTGATCTATCATCTCCGTTCGTGCGTAACGCAGGAACGGCAATTATTGCATATGAAAAACTATTCGAGAAAAGTGAATCGGAAGTTGACGCGCTTTAATTGTCCGAGCACGTTCATCGTCCGCCGGGCGGAAAACTCCAAACGCACGCCGTTCAATGCGCCGCCGGCGCACGGGCAGCGCAGCCAACGTTTCCGGGGAAAAAGAAAAACCGGCCGTTTTTAGTGAATTTGGCTTAATAGAACGGATGATTTTAGTTGTGCAACTTGAGCGGATTGTGGTATAATCGACACGTAATTCACACGCAAAAATGCGCACGGGCTGGTACAATTTTTTCATGTTCATCGGAACGGTATGCAGCTGGGCGGCTTGGATAATGGTGCTGACCCAGTACCATCCGAATTCCAGCGGCTCCATCGCGTTTGTCTATTTTTTTGCCAGTTTATTTTTGGCGCTACTTGGCACCATTTTTCTTTTGAGCTATTTTTTGCAGGCGCGCATTATCGGTCGCTTGTCGGCTTTGCAGAGTATCCGATCGTGCACGCGCCAGGCGATTTTGCTGTCCGCCCTGCTGGTGTTTTCACTGGCGCTTCAGGGGTGGCGCCTGTTGACCTGGTATAATGCGGTGCTGCTGATTGCCTTACTGACGCTGATCGAACTGCTGTTCATCACGCGGGAGCGCCGCCCGCTGAATACGTAGTTGCCGCATCAAATCATATTCATGTATGCCATCAATTGACGAGCTGAACAGTCTGCTGCAGGAGGCCAAGACTAAACTTGCTGCGGCAACCGATGAAGCCGGGTTGCGCCAGGTAGAAATTGAATATCTTGGGCGCCAGGACGGCAAATTGACGCAACTGTTGCGTGGTCTTGCTGATGTGCCGCTTGAACAGCGCAAAATTATCGGCCAACGGGCAAATGAAGTGAAATCGGCACTGATGGCGTTTTTGGCATCCCGCCGGCAGGCGCTGGGGAGTTCAAACGTCCCGTTGGTTGATCTTACGCAACCCGGCACCGTTCCGTCGGAGGGCCATCGGCATTTGGTTACCCAGGCGATCGAAGAAATTGCTGAGATTTTTACGCGCATCGGATTCCAGCGCTCATATCACCCCGAGGTAGATTGGGAGCACTATGCGTTCGCCGCGCTGAATATGCCGGAAAATCATCCGGCGCGCGACGAATGGGAAACGTTTTTCATTGATACCGAACCGCTGGGAAAACTCGGCCGGCGCGTGCTGACCCCGCATACGTCCAACGGCCAGGTCCGCGAAATGGAGCAGCAAAAGCAGCCGATGCGGATGGTCAACATCGGTACGTGCTACCGCCGGCAAATTGACGTGTCCCATACGCCAATGTTTCACCAGTTCGAAGGTTTGTTGATTGACGAAGGTGTGACAATGAGTAACCTCATCGGCACGCTGGATTATTTTGTGAAAGCGTTCTACGGGCCAGAACGAAAAATTCGCGTCCGGCCGTTCCATTTTCAGTTCACCGAACCGAGTATTGAAATCGATGTTTCCTGCGGCGTGTGCCATGGAACGGGCCTCCTTCGCCAAGGCTTCGGAGGCCAAGCTTGCCGGATGTGCAAGCAAGGATGGGTGGAACTTGGCGGCGCCGGCATGGTGCATCCCAACGTCCTGAAAGCCGGAAAAATTGACCCGAAAAAGTATTCGGGCTTTGCCTTCGGCTGGGGAGTGGAGCGCTGTTTCCTGATGAAGGCCGGCCTGGAAATTCCGGATATTCGGATGTTGTACTCCAACGATTTGCGGTTTTTGCAGCAATTCTAGATATGCATCACCGCACTTTTTATAAAAATTTTAGAGTAGTAATGCCCTGCGCGGTAACTCTAGTTTTTTTATTTCTAAGTTTTCACACTTTAATTAGTAATTATCGCGGTTGTTCACTTCTGGGTCGCATATTTTTTAATTTTGATCCGTGGCTAGAGGTGTATTTTGGGAAGTTCTCACCGTTGCTAAATTTATCTCTTGCACTACTTTCTTCTGCCCTAACCGTTGTGTTGATCTTTCTTGCATTTAGACTTAAATATAGTAGAGCTCAAATTTATCGTTTCGTTATTTTCGTTTGGTTAATTGGGTCATTGGTTTCTTTGATGATGTTTTTTTCGAAAGACTATTTATTTTTTGCGCTTAATAAATTGTTTCATTTTCCGTATTGCTAATGTGAACGATTATTTAAACAAATCTGCCTCGTAATAAGTTAGTATGGATCTTCGTATTTCCCACCGTTGGCTGAAAGAATATCTGAATACCACCGCTGCGCCGGAAGAGGTGGCGCGGTTGTTGTCATTGCATGCGCATACTGTTGACTGGGTGGAAAAGGTTGAGCCGATGTGGAAAAGTGTGGTGACGGCAAAGATTTTGGAAATCAAGAAACATCCGAACGCGGACAAGCTGCAGTTGGTGAAGGTCATGGACGGCAAGGGCGAAATGGAAGTGGTGTGCGGGGCGTGGAATATCGCAGTCGGTCAAATTGTGCCGTTCGCGCGCGTCGGTAGCACCGTACGCGACAGCAAGACCGGCAAACCATGGGTGCTGACCGCAGCAAACATCCGCGGCGTGGCGTCACAAGGGATGCTGTGCGCGGTTGATGAGCTTGGCATCGGCGAAGACCATACCGGCATCTGGATTTTGCCGCCGGATACAAAGGTGGGCGTGCCGCTAGAAAGCGTATACCCGATTAAAGATACGGTGTTTCATATTGAAGTGACCAGCAACCGGCCGGATTGTATGTCAGTGCTGGGACTGGCGCGCGAAGCTGCGGCCGTGGTTCCAAAAACGAAATTGGAAAAAATTGAGCGGAAGCCCAATTTTAAGCCGGTTGAAAAGATACCCTTGAGCGTTAAAGTGGCCGAACCGAAGCTTTGTCCGCGGTACGAAGCGGTAGTGATGACCAGAGTGAAGGTCGGGCCGTCGCCATTATGGATGCAGCAGCGCTTGATCGCTTCAGGCCAGCGGCCGATTAACAACCTGGTAGACATTACCAATTACGTTCGTCTTGAATACGGCAACCCGCTGCACGTTTTTGATTACGCAAAACTTGAGGGGCAAAAAATTATCGTGCGGAAAGCTAGGGCAGGGGAATCGTTGCTGGCACTCGACGGTAAGACATACCGGCTTGCACCAGCGGATTTGGTGATCGCCGATGAAAAAAAACCAGTGGCCATCGCCGGCGTGATGGGCGGAGAGGGGAGCGCGGCAGTAGCCAGCACCAAAACCATCGTATTTGAAGTGGCAAATTTCAACCCTGTCGCGGTGCGAAAGACCAGCCGACGATTAAGCTTGTTGTCGGACAGTTCGCTGTTGTTTGAAAAAGGTTTGCCACCGCAGGCAACCGAAAACGCACTGTTGCGCGCGATTGAGCTGACCGAGCAAATTGCCGGCGGAAAAGTGGCGGGGAAAATTATAGATGTAAAACGTCCGCTGCCCAAGCCGAAACCGATTGCTTTTGGCCCTGATCTGGCAAGCCGTACGCTTGGCACCGGAATCAAGCCAGCGTTGAGTAAAAAGATTTTACAGACGCTCGGGTTCACCGTTACCGGCGCAAAAACCTGGCGGGTGACGCCGCCGTGGTGGCGTCTGGGCGACGTCGTTGAGTCCCATGATGTGGTCGAGGAGATCGCGCGCGTGTACGGTTATCATCGTCTGCCCGTGGCGTTGCCGACCGGACGCATCCCGACGCGGCTGCCCGCTTCGCATGAGGAAATATCCCGAAAGCTGCGCGATGTGCTGATTGGTTTCGGTTTCACCGAGATACAGACGTACGCGATGGTTTCAGGAAAAACGCTTGAGGCCGTGGGTGTGAAACCCGAACAGTGTTTGTGCGTTGCCAATCCGTTGAGCGCGGAATTTGAATACTTGCGGCCGACGCTGACTGCTAGTACGCTGGCGGCGATTGCCGAAAATATCAAACGTTTTCCGAGTCTGCAGCTGTTTGAGCTCGCGTCAGTCTACCATCCCCGGCCGAAAGAATTGCCAATGGAGGGTCGGATGCTTTCCGTTGCCGTCACCGGTGAGGATGTATTCGCCCGCGTCAAGGGCGTGCTGGAGGCGCTATTGCGAAAGACGGGCGTAGCGTATCAAATTTCCGACCCGCATGCAGCCGGTTCGGAGTTCTGGCAAGCGCACGGCGATATCACGGTGGCTGGGAAATCGCTTGGCCAGCTTGGCGTGGTTGCTCCCCGCGTGTTAGAGCGGTTCGGCATACGCCAGCCGACCGCGATTTTCGGCGTAAACGTTGATACTCTGGCGACGGTGGCGCATCCGGTGCTTTCCTACCGGCCGATTCCTGAATTTCCGGCGATCGAACGCGATTTGGCGGTGGTTGTTGCAAGCAATCTGCCGTGGCAGAAATTGCGCGACGTCGTCGCCTCCGCTAGTCCGCTTATCCGCAGCGTAAGATTTTTAAATACGTTTGCGGATGCAAAATTTGGTGCGGGCAAAAAGAGCGTCGCCTGCCGCATCGAATTCCGCGCCGACGACCGCACGTTGGCGACGCCGGAGGTTGACGGTATTATGAAGAAGCTAGCAGGGAAGTTGCAGCAAGAGTTTCAGGCGATGGTGCGCTAGGGATGAAAAAAGACCACCCCGGTCATCCCGACCTTCGTCGGCCGAAGCCGACTACGGTCGGCGAAGGCCGAGCCCGCCTGCCCGCCGTAACTTTTGTGAAGGCGGGGTCGAGGGATCCCATAACGATATATGGAGCAAAATACAAAATATTCCCGCCTGAACAAGGTTTTTTGGGTGTCAATTCTGATTCTCGTCTTCTTTTTTGCTCTCAGCATAGGTTCAGGTATGAGTTCCGGCGGTAGTTCCTCTTTTTATGGTCTTGTCCAATCTTTTATAATTTTCTCCTACATCATCGGGATTGGTCGCATGACCACGGCTAAAACAAGGAGGCAGAGATTCGTCGGAGTTATCTTGGCCGTAATTCCCTTGCTTTACCTGGCATATTTTGTGTTGAGCCCAGACGAATATAACTCAAATTATTCCGGTCCTTTTTTTATTTGGTTTCTCGTAATCTCATCTGTCCTTGGAATTTTACGAATCATCACCGCAAAATTTTTGAAACAATGGATTCTGGGTGCGACATTAGTGACTATCCCGATACTTCTACTAGTAGCTAAGTTTCTTTCAACCATTTATTTTGGCTTTTTATTTGAGGCACGACCTCAAGTTTTTAACTTCATTATCGCCGTTCAACTTGTTTCCTGGTTTATAGTTGCACCATTGTATGCCAATGCTGTGGTTGCGACCAGCAATCGACGCTTAAGCAGGCCTTTTTTCATGAGTTTGTTTATTATAGGTTTTGATTATTTCATATTACGAATCCTTTCTCATAAGTTACCAGGTACCATAGTTTCCCCGCTTTTTTATACCCCGCCTCTTCTGTTTTTTCTGGGTGTTGACCTCTATCGGTTGCTTCGAGGGAAGGAGCTGCTGGTCAAAAAGAACAGGACCTTTGTCGCGGCGCATGTCATTACGGTCATTCTTATTGTATTCATACCTTCACTCAATTTGGCTGGGAACAGATTTGACAAATTATTTGCATCGCTTGGGCAGAGTTGCTCCTACTATGATTTTTGGGAATGCCCAAAAATTCTGTGTTCGGTCGTTAATGATAAATCTCGTAAACCGGTATTGTGCAACAGTAAAAGTTTTGCGCTTCAATCTGCGAAAATTGAATCAGAACGGCATCGTCAAATTCCACAATGGATTATTGACGAGGCAAATAGCTCTGCAATCGACAATGTGGGAAAGGATTTTTTTGATAGGTATGTGACGTTTAATATCTTTTATTCAACCTACCACGATCCGGAGCCCGAAATAGCAGAACTACGAAAAATCGACCCAGATGCCGAGTACGATTTCGGTCCTACGGTCTACAATTTATCTTATGTTTATTATTTTCCGGAAATAATGGAAGGATCGGGCTTCGTTGTCAATTTGAATCCGGATGGTACACTTCATGATGAAGGTGCACCGCGGTTTGCCCGACACCTTGAGAAATACCCACCCGTTATCACAAGAGAAAAAGCCTTGGGGATTGCTGTTCAAAAAGGTTTCAACCCGAGCGCAATGCGTCTATATTTCGATTGGAATGCGCAAACGAATAGTTTCCTGTGGGATGCCGACGAGTATAAATACCTGGAGAACGGCCATCGTGGCTCATGGAGTATGACGATAGACGCCAGCACGGGGGCGGCGTCTGATGTTGGAGTTGAAGATTATGGAGACTTTAACTATGTTTATTGACTTTAAGCTAATCTAAGTAAGAAAATATTTATGTTTGACACCTCCCGCGACATCCTCAACATGGTACTGGCCGTTTCGGCGATCGTGCTTACGGTATTTTTGACCATGGTGCTGTACCATGTGTACAAAATTTTGCGCGATGCCAGCAAAGTAACCACCTCGTTTCGCGAAAAGCTGGATTTAGTAGATAAAATTCTGAACCTCGTGAAGGATAAATTGGAAGCCGGCGCCAGCCATCTTGGTCTAATCGCCGACTCGGCGTTAAAAATCGTCGGATTTTTCATGGAACGTCAAGGGGAAAAGACATCGAAGTCGCGGCGGAAGAAAGAGGAGGAGTAGACGATTTTAGCAGAAAAAAATACGGAGTTCGTCGAGCGACGAACTCCGTTTTGTGGTACGTCTGGTGATTACCAATGACTAATTGTTGTTGGGCGGGCGCGTGAGAACGAGCATGAACGTGTTATCGAAGCGGCTGGAATGGCTGATATGCAGCCGGTTGCGCACCGCGAGCGCTTCGATGTCGGCGAACGTTTTGCCGTCACCGGTGAACGGAACCGTCGTGCGATCCGCAAACGGTTGCGGTGCGGCCGGTAGCTGGGCGCGGAGAACGAACAGTGCTTTGGGCGATTGCCGCAAAATGCGGCTGGCTTCCCGGAAAAGCTCGAGTGCTGCTTCAATGTTGTCGAAGGGAGCGTCGCGCAGGCACAGGTAGCCGTCCACCGAGTGCTCGTGGAGCACGCCGGCGTTGGTAACGCAGGTGATGCGGGTGCGTTGGCCGGGATCCGGCAGGTGACCGTCGAGGCGAATGCGCAAAAACGGCGCATCGTCATTGTCGGTCATGACGGTGAGGCGGTACGCGTGCCGTGCGGCATCGGCCAGGGCCGACGCTTCATTGGCGCAGTTGCCAGCGATGATGAGCGTCGGGTGAAGCCTGGGGTCGAAGCGGGCGACGAATTGAGAAACGAGTGGGTGAATGGGGGAGAGCTCCCATCCGGGGCGCCCAAGTGAAGGCAGGTCGTACATCGGCGGCGGTGAAATCCAGCCATAGGTGACTGAGCCGTAGGCTTGGCCGCTGCCACGATGGTCGTGGCGGCCATGGTTTTTATGGCCGTGCTTGGGTTGGGGCGGCGGTTGGCCGCGCGACACCCAGTAAGGTACCTTCGGCCGTTTTTTCACGTCGTTCTCCTTTCTTTTTTGTCGCCTAATTACAGGGTACAAATGTAAACGGTCAAACGGCTTTCAACTCTACGCGAAATTGCGCTTTCCGTCAAATAATTAAAGCCTAATTTCACGCGTATTCAAGCCTTGACAAGCCATACGACAATTAATGAAAAGTGTATTATAATGAATCACTGGCTGAGAAAGAATTTGCCGTGTTTTTCATATGTCGTTTGTCCACCTCCACACGCATTCACACTTCAGTCTATTGGACGGCTTGTCGCAAATTGACGAGCTGGTTTTGTTGGCGAAAAAATACGGCATGCCCGCGGTAGCATTGACCGACCATGGTTCGATGTACGGCATCATTGAGTTCTATCAGAAGTGCCGCAAAGCCGGCATCAAGCCGGTGCTCGGGGTGGAGGCATACCTGGCGCGCAACCTTCATACCGACAAGCGCCCCAAGGTGGACGATAACCCGTATCATTTGCTGCTGCTGGCGAGAAACAATGTCGGCTACCGGAATCTCATCAAATTGACGACGATCGCGCACCTCGAGGGGTTTTATTACAAACCGCGCGTGGATTGGCCGCTCTTGGAGAAATACCACGAGGGCATCAGCGTCACGTCGGGCTGCCTGCAAGGGGAGCTGGCGCGGCGCGTACTCTCCGGCGACCTGGCGGGTGCCCGCGAGGTGGCCAAACGCTACCGCAATACGTTTGGGGCGAAAAATTTCTTTCTGGAGGTGCAGCACCATCAAAATATTCCCGAGCAGAAAATTTTGAACGACGCCATTTTTAAACTCAGCGAAGAGCTCGGCATTCCGGTCGTGGCCACGGCCGATTCGCATTACCCGACCATTGACGACGCGTATGCGCAGGACGTCATGCTGTGCATCCAAACGAAAAAGATTCTGACCGATACCGACCGCATGACCATGATCGGCGATGATTTTTCGTTCCAGTCGATCGAACAGATGCGCGGCCATTTTCCGGATCATCCGGAGGTGGCCGACCATACCGTTCAGCTGGCGGAGTCATGCCACGTTGAGCTTGAATTCGGCAAACCCCTGCTGCCGCAATACGATGTGCCCGGCGGGGTTTCTCCGGAAGCATACCTCAAGCAGCTTTGTGAGCAGGGTTTGCCGGAACGGTACGGCCAGCGCGCGAACGCCCCGGAAATCCAGCAGCGGTTGCGCTATGAACTGGAGGTTATCGGCAAAACCGGCTTTGCTTCCTACTTTTTGATCGTGCAGGATTTCATAAACTGGGCGAAGAAAAATCGCATCGTGGTCGGTCCGGGGCGCGGTTCAGCGCCCGGGAGCATTGTATCCTACCTGACCCGCATCACCGACATTGATCCGATTCGCTATCAATTATTGTTCGAGCGTTTTCTAAATCCGGAACGGATCTCGATGCCGGATATTGATAATGATTTTGCCGACCACCGTCGCGACGAGGTGCTCCAGTATGTGGCCGAAAAGTACGGGCGCGATCACGTCGCGCAGATTATCACGTTCGGCACGATGGCGGCGCGGGCATCGGTGCGCGACGTCGGACGCGTATCCAATTTGCCCTACAGCTATTGCGACCGCGTGGCCAAGCTCATTCCGCCGTTCATGGATCTGGCCCAGGCGGTGAAAACCGTGCCGGAGCTCCAGGCGGTGTTGGCTGACTCGAACGGCCGCAAACTCCTGACGACCGCACAGCGCCTGGAGGGCTGCGCCCGCCATGCCAGTACGCACGCCTGCGGCGTGGTCATCACGAAAGAGCCGCTCGACCACTATGTGCCGCAGCAGCCGTCCACCGAGGGCACCATGACGATGACCCAGTATGAAATGCACGCCATTGATGACCTCGGCCTGCTCAAGATCGATTTTCTGGGTCTGCGGAACTTGACGGTGATTGAAAATACCCTGGAGATCCTCCGCAAGGCCCGGGGTATTACGATCGATCTCGCCACGCTTCCGCTCGACGACCGGGCAACGTACAAGATCCTTGCGCGCGCGGAAACGACCGGCGTGTTCCAGCTGGAGTCGTCCGGCATGAAACGCTACCTCAAACAGCTCAAGCCGTCCGAATTTGAAGATATCATCGCCATGGTTTCGCTCTACCGGCCGGGGCCGATGGAGCTCATTCCCGATTACATCTCCGGCAAACATGGCCTGCGAAAAATCACGTATCTCGACCCGCACCTGGAGCCGATTTTGGGCAAGACCTACGGCATCGCGGTCTACCAGGAACAAATCATGGAAATCGCGCGCCAGCTGGCCGGTTTCTCCTACGGCGAAGCCGACGTGCTCCGCAAGGCGGTCGGCAAAAAAATCGCACACCTGCTGGCGGAGCAGGAAGAAAAAATGGTCTCGGGCATGGTGAAGAACGGCATCAAGAAATCGGTGGCGCAAAAAATTTGGGATTTCATCCTGCCGTTCGCCCGCTACGGTTTCAACCGTTCGCACGCGGCGTGCTATGCGATGATCGCCTACCAAACGGCGTACCTGAAGGCGCACTATCCGGCGGAATTCATGGCGGCGCTGCTCACCGGCGACCAGGGAGATATTGACCGCGTGGCCATTGAAGTCGAGGAATGCCGCGTGATGGAGCTGACCGTGCTGCCGCCCGACATTAACGAGAGCTACTCGTCGTTTACCGTCGTGTACGATTCTCCCGAGGTCCGGGCCGACAAGAGCAGTACGACCATTCGCTTCGGATTAACCGCGGTCAAGAATCTTGGCGAGAATGTCGTCAAGGAAATTATTCACGAGCGCAAGGAGCACGGCCCGTACCAGAACCTGGAGGATTTGCTTTCCCGCGTGAAAACCAAGGATTTGAACAAAAAATCACTGGAGGCACTGGTGAAGTCCGGTGCGCTTGACCGGTTCGGCGAACGCGGACAACTGCTCTCAAACCTGGAGAATCTGCTGAGCTTCCTGAAGGCCGTCAATCTTGAGTACACCAGCAATCAGGGCAATCTTTTTTCCGGCATGGCGCAGCTCAGTACGCTGCCGAAGCTGCGGTTCGATCCGACCGAACCGGCAACCGATCAGCAGAAAGTGGCCTGGGAACGCGAGCTGCTTGGCTTGTTTCTTTCGTCGCATCCCCTCAAGATGTTTGCGCCGCATTTAAAAGGTAAGACCGTGACCCTGGCGGAGTTGACCGCCAATACCGAATTGGTCGGCCGGTCAATTACCGTTGCCGGGGTGCTTGGCACGGTCAAGCGCGTGATTACCCGCAAGGGAGAAAACATGCTGTTTGCCAAACTGGAAGATCATAGCGGGTCTTTGGAAGTCCTGGTGTTTCCCAGCATTTTGCAGAGCGATCCGGCTGTCTGGCAGGAGGATGCCGTCGTGGCGGTCCGCTGCCGGTTGTCCGATCGCGACGGTGAGCTCAAGCTTATTTGCCAGCGGGCGCTGCCGCTTCAAGTGGAGACGGCAGCTGAGACCCTGGCGGAGTTGGCCAGGGACGCGGAGACATCCGGGCTGGCGAATGGTTTCCGTTCGCATGCAGCAGCGGGCGGCGGGCCGAACGTTGATGCCGGTGCGGCCTACATCGTGGTACCAAAGATGATGGATCGCCAGGCGATTGCTACGCTCAAGCAGCAACTGGCGCGTTTTCCAGGACCGTACCGCGTGTGCCTGCTGATCCGGGGAGAGAACGGGTTTCGCAAGATTGCCACCAGCTATTCCATTGCCGATCACTCAACCCTGCGTAACGAAATTTCCGCGCTGCTGGGGCCCGAGGCCTTGCGGTTTGAATCGCAAGCAGCTTAAAGCGCGCCCTGGAGTCGGGGGAATACCACAGGATAGATTTTTCCTGTATGATGAGGCTAAGGGCGTGCGGAGGGATAATATTTATTCTGCTGATTTGCCCGCATTGAAGCAATATGGTTCCGTTGCCTTCACCGAAAATTGGCCGGGGTTTTTGGTATTTTGTGGCGTTATTTGCGCTTGCCGGGGTCGGAGTACTGGCGGTGGTCGGCGTTTCACTGTACGGCCGGGCGGAAATCATTGTGACGGCCGCACAGAATCAGGCCAGCGGCGAATTCGTGGTCACCGTCCGTGATTTGCCGTTCGATGCCACCGTCACTGATCCCACGGCACTGCCGGGAAAGATCAGCGAGCAAACCGTTGAGCTGAGCAAAACATTCCCCAGTACCGGCACGGCGACGACGACGGGCGGAGCGTTTGGCGCGGTAAAGCTGGTGAATACCACCGGAACGGCACAGCCGTTAGTGGCAACCACGCGGCTTCTGGCGCCGAACGGAATTCTGTTGCGCCTGCGCGAGCGCGTCGTCGTGCCACCGAACGGCCAAATCGTTGCCGCGGTGTATCCCGATCAACCCGCGTCGTTTCAGACCCTGGCGCCGACGCGCATGACGATTCCCGGTCTGTCATCGGTTCTCCAGCCAAAGATTTTTGCGGAGAGCACCACGACCCTGGCAACGGCCGGCGGAACGGTACCGGTGGTAACCGTGCAGGATTTGCAGCAGGCCGAGCTGGCGTTGACCACGGCGCTTACCCAGCAGGCGCAAACGGCGTTCAATGCAACACTGGGAGAGCGTGAGCGGCTGTACACCAAGATGGTGTCGCAGGAAACGGTGGAGAGCGGCGCGGATGCGAAAGTCGGCGACCAGCGGCAGGAATTTACGGCGCATCTGCAAATGAAAATTATTCTGCTGGCCTTTAACGAGGAACGTCTGGCCGGCGTCATCCGCGGTTTACTGTCCCAGCAAATGCCGTTCACTCATCAGCTCGTCAATGTCGCGCCGTCGAGTTTTCGGTATGAAACGGAGCGTTATGATGCCGTACGCAAAGAAATCAGCCTGAAGGTTTATGCCGAAGGCGAATCCGCGCTGCGGGTTGGAAGTCCGATTTTAAATCCCGCCGTCGTTGCCGGATTGACGAAAACCCAGATTATCAACCATTTCAAACAGTATTCGGAAATCAAGAGCGTGCACGTGCATTTCACTCCGGAAGGTTTACCGCGCGCGCCGCGTTCACCGAGCCGGATCACGTTCACCGTTCGGTAAACGTGC
>JAQTQO010000027.1 GCA_028712155.1 Patescibacteria group bacterium
CTCCAGCTGCACCAGCGCCGCCATCACCGTGAAGACGATAATAATCCAACGCGTGAACGCCGACAGCACGCCGGCGTACCCGACCTTCGACGTGGTCAAACCTTTGCGAACAATCACCGAAACGAAATTCGCAAGCACCAATCCGGCCAGCAGGATGAGCACGGCCACCAGCACCTTCGGCAGGTACAGCGCGACGTCCGTCAAAAAGGTCGTCAGTTGGCTCCAGCCCAGCATGTCCGCTGCCGTGATGAAGACCACCACGACGAAGAACCACTTCACCAGCCACCCCACCAACCGGCTCAGGCGGAAATCCGGAAATCCCATCTTGGCGAGCGCCTCGCCCAATTTCATCTGGTTCACGATGTGGTCGAGCCGCATGGCGCGCACCACCCGCGCGGCGATCAATCCCAACGTCGCCGCCAACAATGTCCCAAAGAACAAGACGGCCAAAGCGCCCAAAATCTGGGGCATATTTGCCACCAGGTCAGCCCACACCACTTGGGTGGTTGTCTGAAAGGTGCCGAGGAATCCCTCCATATTGTTTTTATACTTAAGAGTTAAGTTTTTTCATTTTTTTGGATATCCACACTATACCATAAAATGCCTTCACGCATCAACGTCAAGGGTCGCCGCCGCACCTTTTCCCGTGCCCTGCCACCGGCACGGCGCCACGGGCGATACGCTCACACCGGGCGCGCGGCAAACGGACGAGCTCGCGGCGCCCGTTCGCACATGCGCCGCAGCATTTCATAGAGCTGCCAGGTGGCCTCAACGTCTCCCAACGCGCGGTGGCGATCGGACACGGTAATTCCGTAATAGTGCGCAAGGGCATCGAGGTTGTGACGCGGGAGGTGCGGATTGACGTATCGCGACAGTTCCACGGTGCAAAGGTAGCGTCGAACGGGATGCGCCAGGCCGCACGCCTGGCACGCGGATTCAATGAATGACCGGTCGAACGCGGCGTAATGGGCCACCAGCGGCAACGCCGATGTGAAAGAAAAAAACTGCGGCAGGACTTCGGCCATCACGGGCTGACCGGCCACATCCGCGTCGGTAATGCCGTGGATGCGCTGCGCTTCAGGCGGAATCGGCCTGCCGGGGTTGACCAGCTGCCAAAATTTCCCCGCCACTTTTCCGCGCTCCACGCGCAGCGCGCCGATCTCCACCACGCGGTCGCCCTGCCACGGGCGCAGGCCGGTCGTTTCCACATCCACGACAACATAATCCTGGGGGAGCTTGAGCATACCCTCTCATGCTAGCGGTTGGCCGAAGCGATGGCAACGACAACCGTTGGTGTAAACAAAACACCACCGCTTCAACGGTGATGTTCTGGTGGTGCCGAGGGTCAGAATCGCCCCGTCATCCGACGGGGCGCCCGGGGTTCATCCCGGGGCGAACTGACAATTTGTTCAGTCACAAAAGACCCCGGTGATGGGGTCTTTCATGGTGGTGCCGAGGGTCAGAATCGAACTGACGACGCCAGGCTCTTCCAAGCCTTTGGCTCGAGTTACCTCGAGGATTGGACTATCTCATAATCCCGCCGACGGCGGGATCCCGGGGGCTAATGCGGGGATATTGTTGGGTCTCACCCGCTAGTCTCTACACCTGCCTTCGCTAAAGCTACGGCAGACAAGCCTTTCAAAAATTACCTTGGGCTCGCATGCAATCCGTAGCCTCCCGGCGAAGGATTGGCTCGGGATTGCCCCGCCTTGGCGGGGTTTCCCCGAATTCACCCAGTTTGCACACCTGCGTTACCGCGGGCGGGCCCGAAGATTCAGGCCTGCGCTCTACCACTGAGCTACCTCGGCGTATTCAATTTTGTAAAACTACTCTACACCATTTTTTTGATTCCTTCAATATACCCCATAATCGTATGGAAAAGGTGCGTATCCGCGACACGAATTTGAATAACTCCGAAAGGTAAACGATGAAACGGCCGTTTCCCACGACTTGAGAGGCTTACGACGGTGTGCACCCGGGTGAAATTATTTGCCTCAATTCCAGTTTGTGACTCCCAATACCGTTGTATGGCGCCGCTCTGTTGATGGGGGAAAATACGGAGATCGGCTTTTATTTTTTCATCAGGCACGTGACAGTACTCTCGTAAAAAGCGAAGAAAGATTTTAACGAGCAGTGGATCAGAATTGGTTAACGACACCGCATGATGGGTCACCTCCCGGCCCTGACGAACATTGGGGCGCTTGTATCCCTCGGCCCAATAAAGAGTCGCCCCAATAATGAGCAATTCCCGAGACGAGAGATGAGGAATTTGCCGTGCGGCATCGCTACGCACTTGATGTGCGCGCTGTTGTGCCAACACCGTCTGGTTTCGATTACGACGCAAGAGCCCCTGCAGTGCGCCATGCCGAGTGCGCTTGGCAATCCTGGCCTTCGCCTCAGGTGGAAGCGGGAGGTTAATAAACCATTCCGAAAGGGTAGACTTAGGAACACCCAGGATGCGCCAAATTTCATTATAACTCCTGCCCTGAAGCCTCAACCGACGGGCAGTATGATGATCTTTGCGCATATCCTATGCAATAAGTATAGGCTAATTGGTTCGAAAAAAACAACAAAAGAAAAGCCGGTCGACAAGGGTGAATCGACGTGGGTTGGGGTTGGGGTGATCCCACGTGGCCTTGCGACCGGCTTGGTCGAGAGGGCAGGGTTCGAACCTGCAACCTGCGAGTGCGCCGCTCTTGCCTTTTGAGCTACCTCTCGATAAATATGGTGCAACTACCTTACGCTACCGCAAAAAATTGTCAAGAAAAGAAAAGCCGGCCGAGAGAGTTGGGAGGGGAATTTCTCTTCACTCCGGGCCGGCGTGGAATGGTAGCGAGGGAGGGATTCGAACCCCCAACTTCCAGCGTTTGAAGCTGGTGCTCTAGCCAATTGGAGCTACCCCGCTGTACTTTTCAATGCAGCCAATGCGGCGGTTAAATCACTCAATGGGCGCGCCTGGAATTTCACCCCCACACCTTTGGAATGGCAGATGAACCAAAGGTGTGGGGGCAAGCCAGGGACCCCTGCCCCGCCGTATGGCGGGGTCGTCATTATCTGCCCGCCGTACGGAGTCATGGCATTACGTACTGCTGGTGGGCGCGCCTGGAATCGAACCAGGGACCTCGTCATTATCAGTGACGCGCTCTAACCGACTGAGCTACGCGCCCTCCAGCAATAAGCAATGGAATTGGAAAATTATCGAAAGTACCGGGACTCCGAACTCCGGCAGGCGGGTCAGTGACGCGCTCCTCGTCCGCCATCGGCAGGATAACCGACTGCCGGTCCTGTTAAAGCAACGCACCGATAATAGGGCAAAGGGAGCTCAATTTTTTTACCACATTAATAAACGAAAGTAAACCCCCACACCACGGACTTACGTCCGTGGCATTCGAGCAATGCCCTTCGGGTTTCTGACCATTCATCCACGGGCTGACGCCCGTGGCGTTCTGGTGTAGGGTAAAGGAGGAAAAAATACGGCTTGCTTTTCGAAAAAGCAAGCCGTTGATCTCGTGCCTTGGCAACCGACGGGGAAGCGAACGAGGGCTTCTCCGCCATCACCTCCTGCTCTTCTTGCCCTTCTTCCCTGGCTGCTCCTGGCCGGCTCCTCCCTTGCCGGCATCCTTGCGGTTCTGGAAAGCGCGCTCCGCGCGGTTTTCCTGCCAGTGGCGCTGGGCGGCCTGGCCGTTTTCGAACCGCCGGACGAACGACGCCAACGTAGCCTTCAGCCCGTCGATCTCGCCGTGCAACGACTGCAGGGCGGCATCGCGGCGGACCTCGTCGCCGTAGAACCGGACGAGCCCGACGTAGAAGATGTGCCCCTTGGTGGACAGCCCGTTCACCACCTGCGCACAGGCGGGGATGATGTCCTGGAGCTTGCCGATCCGAAACGACAGATCGGCGGCCATGCCGACCACCAGCTGCGCGTGCCGGATCATCCGCTCGGCCTTGACCACCTGGGATTGGGCCGTCGCCTCGGACCACGCGCCGAGCGTCTCCCGGATCTCGGGCAGCAGGTCGTTGGCGACCTCCCGCTTGACCGGCCACGGGGTCCGCGGATCCCGCATCAGACCGAGGAGCTCGCTCTTGAGCTCGACGAGCGCCCGGGTATTTGACTCCCGTCGGGCCACCTCCAGCCGGCTCCAGTATGGCGCTACCAACTCGCCGACCGCCTCGTCGGACAACGACGATCGCTGGAGCCTCTCCAGCACCATGACCATGGCAACCCCCTTTCTGTGAGGTTTGCTGCGGTCCGCACCCTTTCCTGCCATGTATGAAGGGAAGCGGTTGAGCACGCCCGGCCGGAAAATTGCAGACAAATTTTCCCGACCGAATTGAAATGCACCGCGCACATCAACCAAGCAATATGGCATACTTTATGTCACTTGTCAACGGCAAGCGCGACACCGAATAAAAATAACGCGAAGAAAAATTCACAAAAAATTCACTTTATTTTGCTACATTCATAGTGATTTGACCGCCACCGGGTGAAGGCCTAAAATCAGGGTGCAACCGCACCGGATAAAATCACGATATATGAATAGAGAGAGACTTGACCCCATGAATGAAGAAGCTGCCGCGGTCCAGCGTGCCCAGCGAGATCCTCAAAGTTTTGGCATCCTCTATGATCGGCACTGTGACCGCATCTACCGCTACATACTGGGCCGGACCGGCAATGTGCAGATTGCCGAGGATTTGACGGCCGAAACATTCCTGGCCGCCCTGAAAAATCTGTGGCGTTTCCGCTTCACCGGCCGGCCGTTTCGGGCGTGGCTGTACCGCATCGCGGTGGCGCAAATCGGCGAATACTACCGCCGGCGCACGCCGACCATCGAGCTGGAGCTGGCCATTGAGCTGCCGGACCTGCGTCAAACGGAAGGCGCACCGATCCTGACGGACGAATACCGGCAGATGCACCAAGCGCTCGAGCAACTCAGTGCCGGCCAGCACGAAGCGATTGTCCTGCGGTATTTTGAAGACCTCCCGATCGCGGACATCAGCTGGGTCATGGGAATCCCGGAGAGCACGGTGAAATCCCACCTGCACCGCGGGCTCCGGCACCTCCACGGCCTTCTCCCGTCCGACGCCTATGACGTACAATCTCAACCCCAATCTGGAAGAACGCTTGCGTAACGCCCGGCTGAACGCCGAAGTTACCCCGGCATTTGCCTCGCGCCTGCGGCGCGCGTTACTGAGTTCGCGCTACTATACGGAGCCACGGTCGTTACGGTTTTTGCACCGCGTGCGGCGCTGGCTGCCGTTATCGGCCGGAGCGCTGGCAGCCGGTTTCCTCATCGCGCTGCTCGCGAATCTCACCGGACCGCCGGCCGCGTCCGCGCCGACGATTTTGAGCGTGGTCAACAATCCGTCGTCCTTGCAGCAGCTCAGCAATCAGGGACGCATCCACTATCTCGCCGAGCAAGCCGACGGCACGCGGCTGTACCGCATCGACTTAAGCAACGGCACCACCCTCGATGTGGTTGACCCGGCTCCCTATATCATGCAACTCACTCACCAATAACTTTACATTTTATGCTCAACGCACCAGTCAAACCGAAAAATTCCGGCCGCGTGCTCATGATCATTCTTTTCCTGGTGATCGGATTCGGACTCGGCGCGGCCGTCACCCGGCAAACCAATTCCGGGTTCCCGACCAAAATCGCCGGCACGTGGAATAACATCCGCCAAGCCCTGTGGCAGCCGATGGCCGTACTCACCGACAGTCCCCCGGCTACTACAGTCCAACCGGTGACCGTCGTTTTGGAAGAATCGCAGGTGATTAACGTCGTCAAAAATGCCAGTCCGGCGGTGGTCAGTATCGTGGTTTCCGCCAATGTCCCGAACATGGAGATCTGCTACACGAATCCGTTCGGTGACCAGTTTCAGGGTCTCCCCGGCTCGCCAAGCATTGATTTCCGCGTCCCCACCTACTGCCAGAACGGCACCACGCGCCAGCGGGTCGGCGCCGGTTCCGGCTACCTCGTGAGTCCGGATGGTTACATCTTGACCAACAAGCACGTCGTGGATGATACCCAGGCGGACTACACCGTCATTCTCAACGACGCGGCGCACCGCAACCAGCAGGTGCCGGCCAAGGTGCTCGCCAAGGACCCCACCAACGACATCGCCGTCCTCAAAATCGAGATGACCGGCCTGCCGTACCTGCAATTCGGCGATTCCAGTCAGCTACAAGTCGGACAAACGGCCATTGCGATCGGCTACGCCCTGGGTGAATTCGACAACACCGTCAGCAAGGGGGTCGTGTCGGGACTGCGGCGGTCCATCCAGGCGGGCGGTTTCGGCACCCAATCGGAACAGCTCAACGACGTCATCCAGACCGATGCCGCCATCAACCCGGGCAATTCCGGCGGGCCGCTCTTGGATATTGCCGGCAATGTCATCGGCATGAACGTCGCCATGGCGCAGGCGCAGAGCATCAGTTTCGCCATCCCGTCCAACGCCGTGAACGAAGTCTACCAGCAGGTCCGGCAGAACGGAAAGATCGTCCGGCCGTTCATGGGGGTGCGCTACCTCCCGATCACCCAGGCGGTGAAAGACGCCAACAAGCTGTCGGTTGATTACGGCGCGCTCATCATCCGCGGCCAACAGTCCGGGGAACTGGCCGTGGTGCCGGGGTCGCCGGCCGACCTTGCAGGAATACTAGAAAATGATATTATCTTGGAAGTCAATGGCACCAAGATCCAGGAACCTGACTCCGGCCTGTCCCAGCTGATCGGAAAGTACCAACCGGGCGATACGCTCCAACTGAAAGTCCTGCGCCAGGGTAAAACCATCGACCTTAGCGTGAAACTCGGCAGCCAGTAACTCGAGAGCACCGATCCGCCACCCGCCCCTGCGGGGGCGGGTGGAAGCGTAGGATATTTTTTCGCTGTGAAAATTGAAGCCAAAAAATTGCACAAGGCATTCGGCGGAAATGTGGTCCTCAATGGCCTGGATTTTCACATCCAGCCGGGGGAAATCGTCGGGTTTCTGGGGCCCAACGGCGCCGGCAAGACCACGACGATGCGCATCCTGACCGGATTTCTTGCTCCCACCAGCGGCCAGGTGCTCTACAACGATGTCGATCTGATCGATCAGATGCTTGAGGTGCGCCGCCGGATCGGTTACCTGCCCGAGAACAACCCGCTCTACCCGGAACTGCGGGTATTTGAATACCTCCGTTTTGTCGCCACGGTCAAGCAGATAACAACTCCCGACGAGGAAATCCGCCGCGTCGTGTCCGCCTGCGGACTTGCCGACCGCATCGGGCAAGGGATCGGCACGCTGTCCAAAGGGTTTCGCCAGCGCGCGGGGCTGGCGGCCGCCCTGCTGGGCGATCCCGAATTGCTGATTTTGGATGAACCGACCTCCGGGCTTGATCCGAACCAGATCCAGGAAATTCGGCATCTCATCCAGGCGATCGGCCGGACCAAAACCATTATTTTGTCTACCCACATTTTGCCGGAAGTGCAGGCCAGCTGCACGCGCGTGCTCATCATCAGCCAGGGCAAAATCGTCGGCCAGGGCACCACCGCCGAACTGACCTCACAAGCTCAGGGCCGGCGGCGTTTCCGCATCGTCATCGCCGGCCCGCGCGAAGGGGTGCACGCGGCGTTGCAGTCGCTGCCGGGCATCGTGCGGCTGGAAGCCGACGGGTCGGCTGCCCCGGACGAAACCGCCTGGGTGCTGGAAGCGGGCAGCGACCAGGACCTGCGGCGGACGATTTTTGGACTCTGCCGCGACCGCAACTGGCCGCTTTTGGAAATGCAGATGGCGGCCCTGAGTCTGGAAGATGTCTTCCGTAAACTGACGACCGAATCGCGGCAACCGTCAGTCCAGGAACCCCGCCTGCCCTAATGCGTACGCCGATTATGTCTCCCATTCTCGCCGTCTACAGTAAAGAGCTCCGCGGCCAATTCTATTCGCTGACCGCCTATGTATTCACCGTGGCGTTTTTGATCACGGGCAACTGGCTCTACTTCCAGGGATTTTTCATCAACAACCAGGCTTCCTTGCGCGTGTACTTCGACCTGCTACCGTGGTTCGTGCTGTTCCTGGTGCCCGCCATCGCCATGCGCACGTGGGCCGAGGAAAAACGGCAGGGGACGGCCGAAGTGCTCCTGACGCTCCCGTTGCCGGAGTGGCAAATCGTCGCGGCGAAATTTTTCGCCAACGCAACGTTCCTGGCGGTGGCACTGGTATTCTCGCTGACGCTACCGTTCAGCGTGTCTCGGCTGGGCGACCTGGATTGGGGCCCGGTCATCGGCGGATATCTGGGCGCATGGCTGTTTGGCTGCGCGTACCTGGCGCTGGGCCAATGGATCTCGTCGCTCACCAACAACCAGATCGTCGCGTTCCTCGCCACCCTGATGGCTGCGTTCGCCTTGCTGATCGCCGGCTTGCCGCTCACGCTCAGCTCGGCCGGGTCGCTGTCCGGCCTGCTCTACCGCCTCTCCACCTACACCCATTTCGAAGGCATCGCCAAGGGCGTCATTGACCTGCGCGATGTGGTGTACTTCCTTTCGTTCATCGGGTTATTTTTGTACCTGAACGTCTACAGCCTCATGCGGCGGTATTGGAAATAGACCCCCACACTTAATCGTCTTATGTTTTATGTATATCTCCTACAGAGTAAAAAAGACGGCAACTTTTATCTAGGATCCACAAATGACCTTCGAAAACGATTTAGAGAGCACAACGACGGTGAGGTGCGGTCAACAAAATCAAGGATTCCTTTCGAATTACTCTACTATGAGGCATACAAAGTTGAACGGGATGCTCGACTCCGTGAACATAATCTAAAACTTCGCGCGAATGCGTTGTATCAACTAAAAAGACGTCTACCGCATTCGCTTAAAGCTCATTAAGTGTGGGGGTAAATTCCACTAAAAAAACCATCTACCATTTCCATTCCCTGGCACGCGTCCTCATCGTGCCGGCGGTGCTCGTCGCCTGCAATATTTTAGTGGCGCCGTTCGTCCTCCGCTGGGATCTGACCGCCAGCCGCCAGTACACGCTCGGCGAAGCCACCCGGCGCGTGCTGCGCGAACTGCAAAATCCCATCACCATCGAGGTCTTCTTCTCGCAGGATATTCCCCAGGAACTCATCGGCATCCGCCAGGACACCTTGGACGTGGTGGGAGAGTACCAGCGGCTGGGCAAAGGCAAAGTTTTGGTGGAACAGCTCGATCCGCAGAACGACTCCGCGGCCGCCGCGGAAGCCGAGAGCCTCGGCATTCCGAAGGTGGATTTCAATACTTCCAACGTCCAGAAAATCGAGATCAGCTCGGGGTACGCCGGCATCGCCGTTCGCTATCTCGAAAAATCTGAACCTCTGCCGGTCATCAGCGCCACCACCAATCTCGAGTATGACCTCACCCTGGCGATCCGCCGCCTGACGCGCGAGAAAGTCCCGCAGATCGGCCTGCCCACCAGCCACGGCGAGCAGTTGGACCCGCAGGTCCGCCAAGAATTGGAGAAAGAGTACGGACTGACCGACGTGACCCTGGACCAGGGCCAAGTCGTACCCGCAGTGGACGGCATTCTGATCGTGGCGCCCACCGCGCCGTACACCGCCACCGAGCAATTTGCGCTCGACCAATTCATCATGAACGGCGGCAAGCTCATTGCGCTCATTGACGGCACCACTGTTGACGACCAGCAGCTGACCGCGCAGGTCAACCAACTCGGCGGATTGACGGACTTGCTCGCCGCGTACGGCGTGACGGTCAACCCCGACGTGGTTGCCGACGGGCTGTCCGCGGAATACCTGCCGTTCCAAACCGGCAACGGACGCGGGGTCTGGATCCCGTATACCGTCTGGCCCAAGATCATTCACCCGCCGCGCGCGGCGTGGATCGGCCTCAACCCCGACCACCCCATCACGGCCAAGCTCAACAGCCTCACCCTGCCGTGGCCCAGCTCGCTGACCATCCGCCCGGATGCCGCCGACCAAATCACGGTGCTGGGCGAAAGCAGCCCGCAGAGCACGGCCACCAACCTGACCACGGCCGGGCAGCCATTCGCCCTCTACCCGCAAGCGCTCCCGAAAACCGACGGCGCGGGGAGCGGCCAGCAGGTGGTGGCGGCGCTCATCCACGGCAAACTCTCGAGCGCCTTTGCCGGCAAACCGCTGCCGGAAGGATTTTCCGCCGACAAGGACAAGGTGAAAATGGAAACGGATAACGCCGGGGTGATGGTCGTCGGCAGCGGCCGCTTCATCGGGCTCAACATCTTGCAACGATTCTCGCCGGAAAATTTTACGCTGGTGGGCAACGGTCTGGACGCGCTGCTGCAGGATGCGTCGCTGATTGCCATCCGCTCCCGCACCTCGGTGGACCGCCCGCTCAAATCCGTCAGCAACCAGGAAGCCGCGGCCATCCGCTACGGCAATATTTTCGGCGGCAGCGTCCTGGTGATCGCCGCCGGCCTGGTTGCCATCGGCATCCGCAAACGCTCCACCGCACGCGCCATCCGCCGCTATCGCAGCGCCTAAAATTACCCCTGTATTATGCGTTCCCGCACCACCTACGTTCTCCTGGCCGTTCTCATCGTCGCCATTGCCGGCGTCTGGTGGCAGAAAAATCAACACACGGCGCAGCAGACGCAGCGCAACCAGCGCCAGGTCAGTTTAGCGTTGCAGGATACCGGCGCGATCGATCGCATTTCCATCCGGTGGGCATCCAGCACGGTGGAGCTGGTCAAGCGCGACAGCGACTGGGTCATCGAGAATGCCGGAAATATCCGGGCCGATGCCAAACCCATCGACGCGCTCCTCCAAAGTTTCAAAGACCTCAAAGTGATTTCCGTGGCCGCCACGGCGAAAACCGACCCGGCGTCGCTTGACTCGTACGCCCTCTACCGCACCGAGCTGACGTTTGCGGCCGGCGGCGAAACCGTCAGCGCGTACGTGCTCCGGCGGCCGGAAGATTACTACGGGACCGCGTACGCCCAACGGCAGGGCGATCCCACCGTGTACCTGGTGGAATCGATTCCGGTGGATGTCTTCACCCGCGAGGACTGGCGCGATAAAACCATTTTGCGGTTTGCCAAAGACGAGGTCGCAGCCATCAAATACGTGCGCAACAAACAAACCTTTACGCTCACCCGCAGCGACAGCAGCTGGCTGCTCGACGGCAAACCCGCCCTGCAGAGTGCCGCCGATCTTTTTGCGGATAATCTCGGCAATCTCAACGCCCTGGATTTTGCCGCCACCAGCACCGACTTCAAACCGTCAGGGATTACGATCGGCATCACGCTCAAGGACAGAGAAATCGGACTGACCCTGGGCCAAACCCTGGCGGATGAGTCCGCCTACCTGAAAACCAGCGACGGTAAAATGTACCTGCTGGCGAACACCAACGTCATCCGCCTGACGAAAACGCGTAAAGATTTCACGCCGTAACCGTGACTCCATAAGCTTGACTGACCCCGCCATCCGGCGGGGTTTTTATAAAAAAAGGGTCTTCCCATAGACGATGGGAAGACCCTGCAAGGAGCATCACGTGACGAAGAAACGAAGGAACGACTCGAACGAACGCGCCTCAGCGGTGCGCGGCGGCAGAACCGCTGCGCAGGCGCCAGGCGAAACTTTCGACGGCGCGCTCGTCGTAGGGCTCGCCATCCATATAGAGGAACAGCGAGGGCAGGGACATTTGGCAGAGCTGCGCTTCGGCCAGCTTGGTGGGCATGCAGCCCTGCGGGCCCATCACCACTACGCCGTCGATTTCGCCGGCTTCGTGCATGAGGAGCGGCCCGCCGATGGTGAGGTTCGCCTCACCGCCGACCACTCCCATGTAGGGAGCGGCGCGCTGCATGACCCGGCGGGCCGGGTGTTCGTGGCGGGGCGACAGCAACGGGGACCCCGCGCGCGCCAGGCGCAGCCGCAGGTACCGCTGCAGATACCGCCGGCACCACATCCGCACGGAACCCCGCTGGGCTCCAAGCTCGGTCACGAAGTCGACCCACTCGCGGGCGCCGACCAGCTTCACGCGCAGCCCGTTCGCCTCGAGGCGACGGATGGTGAAACTGTTGGTGGGATCGTCCAGCCGGACGTAGATTTCACCGACCATGGCGACGGTGCGCAGTTGCGCGGCTTTCTCGGCATCGCAGGGAATAGCGGCAAAGCGCGCCGCCTCCCCGCTCAGCAGTGCGGGCAGCCCCCACGCGCGGAGGTAATTTGCCATGGAGTCGCGCACCGGCGTCTCGACGAAACGGATGGCGCGTTCCCGCGCCGCCTGGTAGAGGCAATCGACCTCGGCCGGGTTTTGGGCCGCCGGGCGAACGTAGAGCAGCAGCTCGCGCAGCAGGTCGGCGTAGACGAACGCCGCCCACAGCCGCAGACGGAAGAGGTCGCCGAACTCGAAGCCGTAACCATCCTTGGTTCCGGGTGTGTAGAGCTGCACCCGCCCCGACAACCCCTGTTCTTCCAGGAGCTGCCGGATGAGCACTTCGTACATGCCGTAACGGCACGGCCCGCACGAGGTTGGCACCACGTAGGTGATGCGCTCATTGCCGGGCGCTTCGTTGAGGTAGCGACGCAGTGCCCCCCAGACCATGACGAACGGCAGGCATTCCTTGCCGGATGCCTGCCCCTTGCCGACGCTCAGCGTCGTACCGTCGTGCGGGGGCAGCACGTCGGCGTCCAGCCCTTGCGAACGAAGGGCCGCCGCCAGCAGGTGCGACAGGATGTCGCCCATCGGCGGGAAGAGGATGCGCGATCGCGCGTTGGACAGGGTCGTGGAGGGGAGATGCTGGAAGACGCCGATCGAGGGCCGGGGCGCTTTGCCCGCGACTGTTGGCCGGGATTCGGCGACGCTGGACAGGAACGCCTGCACCCGCGTGGCAAAACCCGCTTCGCCGCGGTGGCCGTCGGTCTCGAGAATCGTATGCGGCCGGCCGTACATCATGCGGTGGTAGAAGTGCTCCAGGAACGCGTCCGGGCCGCAGGTGTAGCAGGTCAGCCACAGGGTTGAAACGGAAGTCCGCGTGAGCGTATCGAGCGCGACGCGGAGATTGAAGAGGCCCTCCTTCCAGAACAGCAGCGCGAGATTTTCGGGCGGCCGCTGGAACGGGTAGCAGTCTGCCGGCAGCGGCAGGCATCCCTGGCGGGCAATGAGGTGGGGGATCTGCGACTGCAGAACCGGGTCGTGCAGCACGTAGGGACGGCCCAGCACCACGACGACCGGAGCGTTGACCGCCGCCGCGTAGGCCAGCACGCGCTCGCCGATAGCGGCGCAGTCGCGCAGGTAAGCGGCTTGAGCGGCTGCGGCGTGGCGGAATGCCCGCCGGCAGGCGGCGGAGCTCTTCCCCGCCGCTTGCAGGCAGCGCGCGAGCGCTGCCTCCGCGGCGGCATCCTGCCAGCCGTGCGCGAAGCTCAGTTGCGGGGTGAGCACCCGCGTGGTGGCACCGACCGCCGAGGCGATGACGTACGGCAGCCCCTGCACGATCGGACAGCACTGGGCGAATGGCTCATCGCCATCCCGCGGCAGTTCGCTGATGTGTGGCAGGAACAGGTAGTCGGTCTGCGCCCGGGCGCACAAGCCGTGCATGATCTTGGCCGGCGCGCAGAAATCGTAGCACGCAGCAATCTGCTCGCCGTCCTGCAGGGTATCGGACGAAGGCGCGATCGGCACCACGGAAAAACCGAGCGACCGGAAGTACGCGACGAAGAACGGCGCGAGACGGGAGAATGCCAGGCCGAGCGGAATGGACACCGTAGGGGCGTCGGCATCCGCGGCGGGGGCGGCAGCGCAGTAGCGGTCGAAGAGCGCGCGGCGCTCGGCGAACGCATCGGGTGCGCCGCGCTCAAGCTTGGGGAACACGGCGGTCACCGATTCGAACTTGGGGCAGCTGCCGCCGCTGAACACGCGACGAGTCTCGTCGCCGATGCGCACGGTATCGCGCGCGATGCGGCAGCGATTGCCGCACTGGCGGTCACCGCACGGAAACTCGCGGTGCTCGACCCGCTGCGCCTGGCCGTAGCAAGCCAGAGAAATGCCCGGATTTTGGCACGTAGCCTTCGTGATGGCCCGCAGGGCGATACCGACGGCGCCCATGGCACCGGGGTTCTCCGGCACCAGAACGGGCCGGCCGGTGACGCCTGCCAGGGCGCAATCGAGCGCCAGGCTGGTGGCGGGTTTCCCCTGGAAGAAGATGCGGTCACCGAAGGTCCGGTTGCCCATGACGCGGTGGAGGTAGTTGACGACGACCGAGTAGTGGAAGCCGGCCAGAATATCGGCCGGGGTGTAGCCCTCTTCGCGGGCGCGATCCGCCTGGTCGGAGACAAACACCGTGCAAAACGATCCCAGGTTGACGGGCGTCGCGGCGGCCATGGCCTGGTCACCGACCTCCACAATATCGAGGCCGTAGTGCCGGGCCTGCTCAGCCAGGTACGAACCGGTGCCGGCCGAGCACGCCTTGTTCATGTCGCTGTCGGTGATCTGACCGTTGCGAATGTTGATGAACTTGGCGTCCTGGCCGCCGATTTCGACGATCGAGAGGCTGCGGCCGTGCTCCGGATCAAAGTGGATGGCGGCCGTCGCGTGCGCGATGATTTCGTTCTCCACGTAGAGAGCGCCGTTGAGGCCGGGGAAGCACGCGCGCAGCACGGTAGCCGCGACATCCCGGCCGGAACCGGTCACGCCGATGGCGGTGACGACGGGTATCGCATCCGGACCGTTGATCAGGCGCGCCACCAGCTTTTGCGACGCGCCAACTGGGTCGCCCAGCGTCTCGCAGTACTCGGTCCGGTAGACGTGCCGGGACTGAAAGCCGACAACGGCGGCTTTGGTACCGGTGGAACCGAGATCCAACCCGAGCACGAGCGCTTCGCCGACGACGGGTGAAACCGCGTGAGCGGAAATCACCTGCACCTGCGCCGCGAACTGCGGGAGCGGCAGCCGGCGGTCGATCGTGCGCCGACGTGCTGCTTTCAGCTCCGCGCAGGCAGCGGGGAAAACTCGCGGCGATGCACCCGCGCGCTGTGCGGCAAACAGTGCCGCCCCACGCGCTTCGAACACCGCGGAATCTTCCGCGATCTGAACGGGTTGGTCGAGGAGGGTGGCGATCGTCCGCCGGATGCGCGGATTTTTCGCCACGCCGCCGATCAGGACGGTGCGTCCGTGATTTCCCGCCCGCCGGAGCAGGTTGACGGCGCTGCGCGCAATGCTGTCGAAAAACCCCGCCACAATGGCGGTCGGGTTTTCGCCGCGGTTGGCCTGATGGGTCATCTCGCTCTTGGCGAACACCGCGCACCGCGCCTGAATGGCGATCGGCGCCGTCACATCGAGGCTCTCGCGGCAGGCGGTTTCCAGATCCAGGCCGAAGCGGGACAGCAGCTGCGTGATGGCGCTGCCGGTTCCGCTCGCACACCGATCGTGCTCGCGGTACTGGAAATGGCCCTGGCCGTCATGGACGACCACCGAAGACCCCTGCGCACCCATGCGCAGTACCGTCAGGGGCTGCCCGGCATACAGCGGATCGTGCCGCAGCCGCGCCTCGATGGCGATGTCCTCGGGAATTGCCTCCACGGGTGCGTGCAAAATCCGGCGATACACGCCGGTTGCGACCATCGCCACGACCCGTGAAAGATCGAGGTCGGCCGCCAGACGCGAAAAAACCGCGAACGGCTCGCCCTGGTGCGGTTCACAGCGCACCATCGGTTCGGTCCACACGGACCCGCATCGCTCGAGAACGACCATAGCGACCTTGGTTTTACCCAGGTCAACGCCGACGACCAGATCTCTATCCTGAACCATGAGGGAACCTCACCTTTCTTGTTGTCTGGTGGATTGTCAAAGGTCTCAAAAACACGCTACACAGGCTGTGCAACGTATCCTACCCATAGCACTATTCCGGCAAGACGTCAACGCGGAGAATATCAAAAATTGCCACCTTTGCTGACAAAGGTGGCAAAAAAAGAATTAAAAAAACCGCCGGATGGCGGGGAAACATTAGGTGGATATTTTTAACCCAAATCCTGAATTATTTTTCTCAGCGACTTGTTAACAGCATTGGTTGGGGCATTCAATATTTCTTGTTTGATTTTCATTAAATCCACATCACACAACGAAGGAAGTTCTTTATAACCACTCATATCAGACTCGTCGTAATCCGTGTGATGTAACATGGCTATCCTCCCTCGAAATTGTTCCGTAGTCAAGGGAACGAAGAAAAACAAAAATGAATCTCTATTTCTTAATGTTGCCTGACTAGGTGGCTCCACTGAACGTCTGTTATCCCTTCTAATAACCGCTTGCGATTGGTCAATATCAGGAATACTGGCCAAAAATACTGTATTTACTTCGGGAGCTGATCCCAAAAAAACATAATCTCGCTCCCCCTCACTCCCGGTTAGCCTGATTACATTCCCAAACACCATATCTACCCCAGACTAACCAAAAGTTTTATTTCGTCTTCTGTCACCTGACTATCATTGTCAAGTGCGGCTAATGTATATGGAATCTCCGCTGGCTCCTTGGTATTCCTCCAAGCACTTTCATTATGTGATGCTTCGACAATATATTTCGCATTTTTGTCCCCGAATCTTCGACACACTTCAGTAAGGGTTTGCAATTCTCTCTCGGTAAAATACTTCTTATCATTATCCGTAAATTCTTTTAAACAAACAATTTTCTGAATATTCCTACCCGTCTCAAATTCTATAGAGATTGTGTCGGAAAGTAGGGCATCATCAGGACAGTCTATTACACTATTTACTAGGTTTAAAATATTTGACGGTATCGGCCCACGCTCTAAATGAACATACCGATCATAAGTAACGGGAAAACCGTATTTTTTTACGTGCGTGAAATCAACAAAATAAAAAAGTTTCATCAACTTCGTTTTTCCCAATAGATTAGGGTCTGTATTACTACAGAAAAACCTAATCATCGCTTTCAGTTTTGCTCTCGGAATCTTCATGAGGTCCATGTAACGTTATTGGATAAGGCCTCGAAGATATTAATAGAATACCATGAGGAAACTATTTCGGCTAACTATTATACCGTAATAAACATATTATGTCAATATCTGAATGAAAATCGCCGTGAATTTTACATATCACAAACCAAACTGTTACGCCTCGAAACATCGGCAAGCCATGCCGATAACGTAGTATATAGCCTTTAAGTGCCATAACCCCGATGCGTGGTCCGCCCTGGGCGGACGGAGTCTGCTCGCTGGTTTGGCGCCACCTTTGCCACCAAAGGTGGCAAAAAATTTTACAAGCTAAACTGATACACCTTGAACACCGGCAGGCCGACGCTGTTGTTGATGAACGTCGGTTGGAAACCCTGGCTGACGAGTTTCTTTTCCAATTGCATCGCCGCCTCGCTCACGGTGCCGCGGCGCCGCCACAAACTGTATTCGGTGCCGGTGACGTAGTAAATCGTGTAGCCCTTGAACGCGGCAATCCCGTCCTCGGCAACCGTGCGGGAAAAATCATCGGCAAAGTACGCCGGCCAGCCTTCATAGATGAACCGGCGGTCAAACACCCACAGGGTGACCGTCTCGTTCAAGTGGGTATCGTAAACGAGCAGGATTTTTTCCGGTTTTTTCCCGGCCGCGTGCGCGGCGGCATTGCGCTGGATGATGACGTCCAACGGCTTGGTCCCCGTCTGCGGGGTGCCCGCCGACGTCTTGCCGGATAACTTTTCTCCCACCCAGGCGTCGAGCTTGTTGATGCCGAAGTCCGACGTATACGGCCGCACCAGCGACCAGGTGAGATTCGCCGGCCCGATGGAGAGGGGGAGCAGGTTGGTGTTTACCGCGTAGGCGAATTCATATACGCCGGCGACCCCGACAAGTACCATCAGCCCTACTCGCTGTACACCCTGCCAGCGCTGCAGCACAAAAGATAAAAACACGGCGGTCAATAATGGAAACACCGGGAGATAATAGGAGAGGAAACGCGGCAAAGGTTTGATGAGCACGAGCAGTAAGGTGTAGGCGGTGAAAAAAAGAAACAACAAAACGTAATTTGCCCGCTTGGTGTCATTCCCGTGAAAACGGGAATCCACGGAACCCGTATCTGCGGCGGTATCAGTTGGCGTGACTGGATTCCGGCTCCCTCCTTCACTCAAGCTCCGGCGGGCAGGCCGGGGCCGGAATGACAATAGTAGATAGACGAAACCGCACATGGCGAGCGCCAGCGCCAACGGCGAATACGTATCTACCAAGCCGGTGAAAATGCCGGTGAAGTTCTGCCAATAACTGGTCGGAATTTTGTCGGTCAGCGTCTGCCAGGCCGGGACGTTCTGGTGTAAGAGCGCGGCGAACTGCAGATCAAAATGCCCGCGCGTCCGGTACAGCATCACATTGTAAATGATGACCGGAGAAAATAGCGCGAGCGCAATGCCGCAGCCGGCGAGAAATCGGAAATTTTTCAGCACGCCGCGGCGGAAGAGCAAAAGGTAGACCAGGCACACGCCCAGCACCGGGAACGCCGTATACTTGGCAAGAAAACTCGCGCCCAGCGCCGCGCCCCACCAATACCAATACACGGGTTTTTCCAGCGCCAGCAAAAACAAATACCACGTCAGCAGGATGAGCGCGATGGCGAGCGGTTCCATCAGCGCGGTACGCGAGACAAACGCCGCCTGACTGGATACGGCCATCACGGCGGCGGCAATCAGGCCGGTCCGCTCGTCAAACATTTTGCGGCCGATGAGGTATATCAGAAACACCGAGCCGATGCCGGCGAGCGCGAACGGCAACCGCGCCACAAATACCGAAACGCCAAACATTGCAAAGAATAGGTGTTCGACCAAAAACGTCAGCGGCGGGTGGTCGTGCATGGACAACTGCGTCCAGGACGGCAGCGGATCAAACCAGAACAGGGGAGTGGACTGCAGGGTTGAACCAATGTAATCCAAATACCCGATGCCGCGCAGCGCATAGTACACCTCGTCGGTCACCATATCCGGCCCGCCGAGGTTCCAGAACCGCAGCACGGCCGCCGCGATGATAATGGCGATAAAAATATTTCGGCTCCGTTGGCCTGAAAAAATCTGCATAGGAAAGCGCCGGACGCGCTGACTTGATTGTACTCAAGTTGCCGCGGCGGTACAAACCGTACGGCCGTGGTCGCGTCACTCAACCAAGCTCGTGTGCAAAAAATCTATTTGACAAACGCGAAAAATTCGATAAAATATGAATGCTCTTTTTCCTTAGCACAACCCCATTTCTCTCGCTGAGGGAGGGGGTCCCGCCAAATGTGCGGGACCCCCTACAACTATTTGAACCCTCCTGGGTTGCGGCGATGGGCGGGCCTTGACGAGTACATAACGTCAAGGCCTTTTTTTGTCCACCAATAACTCATTTTGGTGAAGTATGCTACCATGATTGCAGAAAATATAACCAATCTAATCCTAC
>JAQTQO010000028.1 GCA_028712155.1 Patescibacteria group bacterium
AGCTCAGTCGGCAGAGCAGCAGTTTTGTAAACTGCGGGTCGTCGGTTCGATTCCGACCGCTGGCTCCATCATGCGATTCACTATAATTCATTCACTCATTTTCAAAAACCATGAGCCAAGATAATCTCATCAAAGTTTCGTGCACGGTTTGCCGCAAGGTGAACTACTACTCGCACAAGAACAAAAAGACGCTCAAGAACCGGATCGAGCTGCAGAAGTTCTGCTCGCACTGCGGCAAGCACACCAAGCACAAGGAAAGCAAATAGCGGTTTCCCACGCGAGACCCTGGGGGCGTGGTGAAGTGGTATCACAGAGGTCTCCAAAACCTTTATCGTGGGTTCGATTCCTACCGCCCCCGCCACGAAAAAATATCCCAACAGGGATATTTTTTCGTGATGAATCAGTGCAAGCTATGACTTGATTCAAACGCTCAATTTGTGTGGATAAATAAAAACAGGAAGGTGGATTTTGTGGTATGATATATTCATAAATTACATAATTTTTTTCTATGGATATGCCGACGCCAAAAGTTGCGGTTAAGACAAAAACCCAGGTGACGCTGGGGGCCGCGTACCTTGTGATGGTCGCGCTGGTCGTTGCTCCCGTCACCCTCGGTTTGTATGCCGCCTTATTTGCCACCACGATTGCGAAAAACAGCCAGCCAAACAATGTCCGCGTTGCCGTAACGCTGGGGCAGGCAGTCAATCAGGGGTTGAATTATGGCACGGTGGTCGGGTACGGCAGCCCGACCCCGCCGATGTGCGGAAACGGCCGAATCGACTCCGGTGAACAGTGTGACCCGCCGGGAAGCGCGTGCACGGCGCAGTGCAAGTTCTACGGACAAAAGTTGTGGGAGTACAATCCTCAATTGACCGAATCGGATCCTTACCTGAAATCTACGCTCGCCGATATTAATGGTGATGGTAAAATTGAGACCCTGCTTTCGAGCAACGACGCTACGTTTGAGGTGCTGGCGCTCAGTCACACCGGCGCAGAGCTTTGGCGAGCAAAAGTAACCGAAGGTCGCGCAGCGGGTGCGCCGATTGCCGTCGACGCGAACGGAGACGGTAAGGTGGAAATTTTCTATGTGACCTACCTGCCAACGGGTCCGACGTCGGGGACCATGGCGTGTACGGCAATTTCGGCCGGTGGACCTTGGACGTGCACAAGGAGCCCGGTTGCCGGCGACCATGTACAAATGACTGTTTATAATAGCATGTGCCATGCCGATGTTGGGCAAGCGACGTCCCCAACGACCGCCCTCGTTACCATTGCGGAGAATATCAGTCGCCAGGGTTGCACGATTCCCGTCGGGACGAAGTTCTCGATGACTTTTGTCGTTGATCCGACCAAGCCCCAACCTGCGGGAGATTTTCTTGTGGCAATAGATGGTGGGGGTCAGAGATTGTGGCAGGTGGAAGGTGATTTTTCCAGTTACCCGGTCAGCGCAGATATTGATGGCGATAATAAATTCGAGATTGCGGTCGGTTCAGGAAAAGCTTTGAGCGTCTATAATCCAGATGGCAGTCTCCGCTGGCGAAAAGAATTTCCTTTGGGTGCAGTTGGGTGGCCGTCAAAGGCCGCGCCGGTACAGAATGCGGCGAGCCGGAAGAATAATCTTCTGTCGTTGACGAATAGTTCGGTCCGTGCGCTCGATGCTAACGGCGAAGAGCTTTGGCGTTCCACCGGTCTGCAGGGCGATACGGCAGCAGCGAACCTAGACAATGATTTAGAAATGGAAATTTTGCACGTATTAGTCGAAAACAACGCGGTGTTTTTCCAGGCGGTTGATAATAACGGGAAGGAGCTCTGGCGCGTACCACTGGCGAGTGAGATCGGCATTCAAATTGGAGCACGACCGCTGGTGCTGGAGGGTGGGGCAATACTGCTGACCGACGGAAAAAATACCGTGAAAAGGTATTCGAATGCCGGTCAGGAGCAGGGTGCGGTGGTCTATTCTGAAAACGTTCGCTTGAAGTTAATTGGCACCCATAATCTGGATATTTCCCCGGCAGATGAATACCTGGCTGCTATCTCCCCAATGCAAGGCGGCTATGCGAATGGCGTCGTTGCATTTAACATGCGCGGGGAGAAGATTTGGAAGGTGAGCGCACCTTACGTTGGAGGGGTTTTTGTAGGCGATATTAACCGGGATGGGGTAATCGAGGCAGTGGTCGTCTCAAGTGCAGCGCAGGCGTTGACCGGCCTGCAAGCCTTGCCGTACAAGGTTACGGCCTATACTTTCCCGTCGGGTAAGACGAAGAATATTCTGCCGGTACCGATGGAAGGGATTGACCTTGGGAGTACAAACCATCAGTCAATGACTTTCATTCGCGGCGATGTGAACCACGACGGCAAGGTGGATATCGCCGATGCCGCGGCCAACACGACGATTGTCGCGTGTCTGAAGAACGCGGTCGGGTGCGAGAATCCAAGCTCCTTGCAGTGCAAGGTTAACCAGGGTTTGTGCTATACCAGTTATGGCGGCTACGACTGTGCTGATGCCCGCGACGCAAACGATGACGGTGTCAACGACTTTAAAGATTC
This sequence comes from Patescibacteria group bacterium, assembly GCA_028712155.1. Classification (GTDB taxonomy): domain Bacteria; phylum Patescibacteriota; class Patescibacteriia; order Buchananbacterales; family GWA2-38-13; genus VMFR01. The sequence goes on from JAQTQO010000028.1 coordinate 2,548, forward strand.
TGAGTTCATTACCAGTTTTCAGCTGTACGGTGGACCGCGGCCGCCTGCGCCCGGAACGACGCTTGGTCCTGATCCCACGAGTGATAAACTGGATTGCCTGTCGTACTAAAGATACCGCCATACATCAAAGCCCCTCCGCAAGGAGGGGCTTTTTGGTAGACGACAGCCGGAATTTTTTAGTGAACAACGGCCATGCCTTTTGTGGTATAATTGGAATGGTGTTAACCGTTTCATTTTTGCGTACCTATGGCGTTGCATCGCGGCTTTACCCCCACACCAGGACGCCACGGGCGTGAGCCCGCGGAGGAACGGTATAGAACCCCAATGGGCATGCCAGGAAGCCACACCCCCAACACCAAATCTTTGGTGCGGGGGTTTACGCTCGTGGAGCTTTTGGTGGTGATGGCCGTACTGGTCGCATTGGCGGTTTTAATCGTTCCGCTCTATGCGAATTTGCAAACTGAACGGCAGGCGGCTACGGCGGCCGAAGGCGTAGTTTCCACTCTGCGTGAAGCCCAGGCGCGGGCGATGGCTGGCGACGGCGACCGTACGTGGGGCGTGTATTTTTTTGACGATCCGGCCGGCCACGGCGACCAGTTCGTGCTGTTCCGCGGTGAAAATTATGCCGGTCGCGACGCAAGCTACGACCTGGTGACCGCGCTGGATGATTCCCTGGCGTTCAGCGCGGTGAGTCTGGGCGGCGGCAATGAAGTGGTGTTCGGAAAAGTCCGCGGCACGACGGCAAACACCGGCAGCGTCACCCTCACGAGCACGCAGGGAGAATCCGTCACCGTCGCGGTGAATTCCGCCGGCACGGTGAGCGTTGAATGATGCCGCGGGAAATTTTTCTACTCCGTCGGATTTCAAGTATGGGCCAATCAGTAACGCGCGGCCATCGGCAGATTCGGTGTGGTTTTTCTTTGGTGGAAACCATACTGGCTGTGGCCGTCTTCTCATTTATCGCTGCGGCAATTTTGACCCTGGCGCTCGGGGCGTTTTCTTCCGATGAACGCGGCAGCCATTTGCGCACCGCCCAGGCGCTGGCCGCGGAAGGACTGGAAGCGGCGCGCAGCATCCGCAATTACCGCTTCACCGATCTGGCTGTCGGGAACCACGGATTAGCCACCACCTCCGGGTACTGGGCATTTGCCGGGACCTCCGAGACGATCGGGCTGTATGCGCGCACGATTACCGTTGATCCGGTGTACCGGTTAAGCGGCGGGCGCGGGGACATGGTTGCCGCCGGCAGCCCCGGTGCGGTGCTCGATCCCGCGTCGCGTCTGGTTACCGCCACTGTGGCGTGGCCGGAGCTTCCGGTCGGCACCCGATCGGCGCGGTTGGAAACTTTGATGACCCGTTGGTCGCAGCGGCGCTGGGTGCATGATACCGTGGCCGATTTCACCGCTGGCCGGCGCAACAGCGTCCAAATTACCAGTACGGGGAACGGTGAACTCAAGCTGGCCGATTTCGGCAACTGGACACAAGCCTCGGTGCTGCGCACCATCAACATCGCCGGCAACGAAGACAATGCGGATTGCGCCGTCGACAGAAACAGCGATACCTTGTACGTGGCGACCAAGGTGCGCGGGAGCGGCCGGCCGGAGTTTTACGGCTACGACCTCGCGGATGTGACCGCGACGACCACCGGACTGTATGCACTGGGTACGACCGAACTGGGGCAGTCGGTTAACGGACTTTCGATAAACAACGGTTATGCGTACTTGGCAAGCGGGGCCAACGGTCAGGAGATGATGGCCATCCGGTTATCGGATTACGCGAAAGTCACATCTTGGGATACGCCGGGCACGAACGCCGATGCCAATGACGTGGTCGCCACCGGTACCGTGGCGTATCTGGTAACGGATAGCTCCGGCAGCCAGCCGGAATTCTTTGCGGTGAATGTCGCCAATCCCGCGTCCATTCCGGGTTCACCGCTGGGCACGGCCGAGATCGGCGATGACGTGAATGCCGTGGCCGTGTCGGCCGACGGACGTTATGCGTTTTTAGCCACCGACGATAACGATGGAGAGCTCACGGTAGTGCGTCTCTCCGATTATCATGTCGTCCAGCGGATTAACGCGGGAGGCACGGATAACGCCATGGATGTTGCCGTCAACGGAAATATCGTGTATCTGGTGAAGACGCAGGATAGCAGCCGTGAATTTTACGCATATGACGCAACGAATCCGGAAGCCATGTCGGCCACATCGATTGGCAGCGTCGAGCTGAACCGGAATGTCACACATCTGGATATCCAGGGCAACCGTGCGTATGTGACCTCTTCGAGTGGTTCCGCTGAAATGCTGGTGGTCGATTTGAATTCGTACACACTCCTGACCACCGTTAACTTGCCCAGCCAAGCGTCCGCACCCAGCATTTGTATGTACGGCGCGTACGCGTACGTTGTCTCCACCGGCAATAACCAGGAAATTGTGGTCGTGCGGGGCGGGGGCAGCACGGCGACGTTTGCTCCGGCCGGAACGTTTACTTCGGCAAGTTATGACGGCGGCGCCACCACCACCGCGTGGAGCACGATGACCTGGACGGTTTCCGGCAGCGGGAGCGTACAGTTCAAGCTCCGCACCGCCGACAGTTTCGCGCATTTGCCAACGGCCCGCTGGGTGGGGCCGGACGGCACAGCCGAAACGTTCTATACCGCCTCGGGGCAGGGGATCGTGCTTGACCCGGCTGCAACCGGCAGCCGCTGGATCCAGCTGAAGGCGTATTTGTCCGCTGTCGCGGGTGCATCCCCGGTGCTGGAAGACGTATCCATCGATTATGAATAACGGTTTTTACGGCGCAACACGGCACGTGCACGCGCGCACGGAGAAAAAAAACCTCCGCCAGCGAAGCGGTTTCACGCTCGTGGAAATGGTGATCGCGACTGCCCTCCTGGTGGTAGTGTTTTTGGTCGGGTTCGATCTCCTCTGGCAGGTGTTGTCCGTGCAATCAAAGACGCTGGCCGTACAGGAGGTGCAGCAGAACGCGCGGATTGCCCTGCGGCGCATAGAAACGGAAATCCGCAACTCAAGCGGCGTCACGCTGGCATCTTCGACGTTCGGCGTGGATCCCGGCACGTTGACGCTTGATTATCCCGGCACCGGGACCGATGTCGTGTTTGATACCGCCACCAGCACCGTTACCGTGGGCGGGGTGAGCATGCCGTACCGGATGCTGCGCATCAGCGTCGGCGGCAGCCCGGTGGCCCTGACCAACGACCGTGTTGATGTAACAAAATTTTTACTGACCAATCTGACGCACGGGCAAACCCCGGCGACGATCCGGATTGATATCGGAGTGCAGATGCTCAACCCGGGTTCAGATACGACCCGGAACGCTTCATTTGGTTTGAGCTCTACCGTCAGCTTGCGCCGTTAGCGCACAGAATTTGCATTATGCAATCGTACGCCCCGAAAACATCCGCCACCGGGCAGCGCGGTGCGGCCGCGCTGGTAGCGATTTTGGTCATTTGCGCCATCGCGTTGACCATTGCCATCAGCTTGAGTCTTGGCAGTCTCGGCGGAATGACCACGGCGCAGGGCGAATGGGAGTCGGCTGAGAGCCTGGCGGGTGTGGACGGGTGCGTCGACGAAGCGCTGCAACGTTTGACCTGGGATTCCGGCTACACCGGCGGGACGCTCACGCTCGGTCCGGCTACCTGCCAGATCGGGGTGCAGGGGACCGGCAGCACCCGTACGGTGCAGGCTACCAGCACGGTTGCGACATTCATTCGGAAAATCCGCGTTGACCTGACATTGAACGGAAGCCGCGCGACGCTGACAGGCTGGCAGGAGAAAACCGATTGAGAATTATTGGTAGGCTGTTGTAATATATGCATATCAGGGGTTCATTTACCTTGACTCCCTTATATTTTTATGCTATATCGTAACTGTCCTTTGAACAACTCTTATCACCAGTCAGGGTGAGCTTTGGCTGCCACGGTGGCTGCCAACCTGGCCGGTGCCAAAAACTCCGTAAAGCTGGCTTTCCACGAGAGGAGGAAAACCAGAGAATGGGGAGGTGACGCTTTTTGGTGGAAGCGTTGACGTGTGTACGGTGGTTTCTGTCTCTGTCCCAGTAGAGGAGGAGGTATTGTGAGTTCCGTAGAGGACATCAGGTTGGCTCTGATGAGTCAGCATCGCCAGCTCATCGATAGGGGCGTCGCCACAAAGCACAACGTTTTTTCCCTTGCTTACAGGAGCAACGGGAACGGCAGTGCGGCGCCGCTCGTCGTCGGGTCCAGTTTCATCGTGGGTGAGTGCATCACCCGGCAGGGCCGCTTCCAGGACCTCGTCGTCTCGAGGACCGAGAAGGACGAGACCGGGAAGAAGGTCAAGAGGCAGTACCTCGTGACCTGGTCCAACCGGGACGATGCCATCGCCCGCAGGAACCGTCGGTACCCGACGGAGGTGCCGGTCGACCTGATCGGTTCGGTGAGCCTCAGCGCGTCGGCGTAGATGTCCGTTCACGGAGTAAGGTGAACATTTAGTACGGAGGGTTGGTATATCGAGCTGGGGAAAAGAGGAGAATTTTTTCCCCAGCTTTCATTTTCATTCAAGAATACGGCATGATCGGCCGCGTTTTTTTGTTGCGTCGAGAGCCCTGCGCGTTTTATTCGTCTCTGCTATACTGATAGCATGGCGAAGCTGAAGGGCATTTACCCGACCCTGACGGGCGCGAACCGGCTCAAGTTCCACCGGACGCTGTATTTTCCGCCCCGTTTTCTCTGGGGAACGGCGACGTCGGCGCACCAGGTAGAGGGCGGCAACCGGGACAACGACTGGTGGGCGTGGGAACAACGCCGGAAGTCTCGGCCGCACTCCGGCCGGGCGTGCGACCACTACCGGCGCTACCGCGAGGATATCGCGCTGATGTCCGCGATGGGGCAGAACGCGTACCGGCTGTCGGTCGAGTGGAGCCGGATTGAACCCCAACCGGGGCAGTTCAACCACCGGGCGATCGAGCATTACCGTGACGTGATCCGGGCGCTGAACCGGGCAGGCATCAAACCGATGGTGACGCTCCACCACTTCACCAATCCGCGGTGGTTTGCGGCCGCGGGCGGGTGGACCCGCCGATCGAGTGTCCGCGTTTACCTGCGGTTCGTGCGCACCGTCATCCAGGAGCTCGGCGATCTGGTTGAATTTTGGGTTACCATCAACGAGCCGCTGGTGTATAGCCTGCAGTCGTACCTGGTCGGCCTCTGGCCGCCGAACCGGAAAAGTTATTGGCTCGCGCTGCGCGTCTACTGGCATTTGGTCGTCGCGCACCGCCGCGCGTACCGCGAAATCCATGCGTACTACCATGAGCGCCGCTGGCACCGGCCGAAAGTCGGGTTTGCCTCCAACACGGTGTCGCTGTACGCGTACCAGCAGCACGCGATCTCGAGCTGGCTGTTCATCCGCGTGGCCGATTTCATTTGGAACCATTCGTTCATCGTGATGACCGGCCGCGGCTACCATGACTTTATTGCGGTGAACTACTACTTCCACTACCGCCTCAAACATATCCATTTCCGGACCCTGCGATTTTTTGTCGAGGCGCGCCAGGAGCACCGGGAGATGAGCGGGGTGGGCTGGGAGGTTTACCCGCAGGGAATTTTCGACGTACTTTTAGACTTGCGGCGGTACCGCCTGCCGATTTACATCACCGAGAACGGCATTGCCACGGCCTCCGAGACGAAGCGCACGCGGTACCTCGTGTCATACCTTAAGGAAATTTACCACGCGATCCAGGCGGGTGCGGACGTGCGCGGGTATTTTTGGTGGTCGCTGCTGGACAATTTTGAATGGAATCTCGGTTTCCACCCGCGCTTCGGGTTGCTCGGGGTGAACTACCGTACGCAAGCGCGGATCGTGCGGCCGGCGGCGGCGATCTACCAGCAGATCGCGCACGGCAACAGCATTCCGCACTGGATGCTCAAGGTGCTGGGCCACGGGGTGACCATACCGGCGAGCCGATCGCTCTCTGCGAAAGGAGATTGAGGAACGATAACGCGTGCTGATGGTCGTTGCCGATAGTTTGTGCTATACTCGGGGAGTACCGGGGTGGATAATTTGATGTTTTTCGTGATACCTGCGGAGCGTGATTTATCCGCAAGGATGAGCGAAAAAAACGTTTCACCCGAATATTTTTGAGAGGAGGTGATTGCATGGACTCACTCGTGGTTGGTTCAAAAGTGAAGGCGTACATCAAGGGTAAGGGTCTTCACACTTCCGGCGATGCGTTGGAAGCCGTTTCCAAGCAGGTGTCGAAGATGTTGGATGTGGCGGTCGTCCGCTGCAAGGAAAATAAGCGCATGACGCTCCGGCCGTGCGACTTGTAGGTCGCCCAAAAGTCTGACGGCGGTTTGCTGTGCCGGTCGCGTCAGATGCATTACCTTATTGTTTGCCTTAAGCCCCGCACCTGCGGGGCTTAAGGTTTGTAAAGATTTTGGTCCAGTAAAAAAAGAGCCCCAGGTATCCTGCGGCGACAGCCTGCAGGAAGTGGGGCGAGGTAAGTACGATCAGTGGAGGGACCGGGCGGCGATCAGCGCAATCCTTTCCACAAGATCTTTAGGAAGTTCCTGAAGAACTTGTGGGGAGACTTCCCACACGTCGGAAAATGTACGAACATCGGCCGCGCGAAACGAGGGGTCAACCCTTCCGTCCGATCCCATCTCCCAGTAGAGGCGGCCTTCCAGGCCAAGTTCGCCTTTCTCCGGATTTACCGAGAGAACTTTCCAGACAGTGTACGAACAGAGTGCCCCGTCCACAGTCAGGCACAGATCGCCCGGCTTCAAGTCGCAATCCATGATGGTTCCTCCACAAAATGTTCCGTGATTGGTGTCGCATCGGTATGAGCAGTAGCGATATCTTAGCAATTTATTTGAATAATGCAACATATTTCCGCGTTACGGCGTGGGGCAACGTGTGAGTAGGGGGTTCACACATCCTGCTGCGTATGATAAACTGGAGTGGTAATTTTTTAGTCTGGGGGTAACTTGAGGATGATGAGGTGTGATATGCAAGGGGTGTTCACTTGGAAAATCGGCGGGATGGGCGGCCAGGGACAGCAGGCGGCCGGCGCCACCTTTGCGAAAGCGTGCGCGCGGGGCGGACTGCAGACGTTCACGTACTCGGAATTTCCCTCCGTCATCCGCGGCGGGCACGGCACCACGCAGGTGAGCGTCGGAAGCCAGCCGGTGACGGCCGCATACCGCACCATCCATCTGCTGGTGGCGCTCAACGAGGAAACCATCCAACTCCATGCATCGGAGCTGGCGCATGACGGCGCCGTCATTTATGACAGTTCGAATATCACCGGCGACGTTTCCCGTCTGACGCCGCGGACACTATTTCCGCTTCCGCTCAAAACGTTGGTGCAGGAAGCCAAGGTCAATCCGCTGGCGGCTAACATTATCGCGCTGGGGGCTTCGTTCGGGTTGCTGCGGTACAGCGCGGCGGTGCTGGAAGCCGCCATCGGTGCCATGTTTGCCGGCAAAGGGAAAGAGACTGTGGCGATGAATGTGACGGCGTCTCAGGCCGGTTATCAGTACGCGCAAAAGCATTTTCACCCGGATCGATTCGCGTACCGGCTCGAAGCGCACCCGGTCAAAGTTCCGGCGCCGATCCTGACCAGCAACGACGGCATCAGCCTGGGACTGGCGGCGGCCGGGCTGCAGCTGTTTGTGATGTATCCGATGTCGCCGGCCTCGTCCATTTTACATAACCTGGCGGCGTGGGCCGAAAAAACGAACATGGTGGTGCGCCATCCTGAGGACGAGATTGCGGCGATTCAGGTGATGCTCGGCGCGATGTACGCGGGCACGCGGGCGGCCACGGCGACCTCCGGCGGAGGGTTCGCCCTGATGAACGAGGCCGTGTCGCTCTCTGCGATGACCGAAACGCCTGGGGTAATCATTGTGTCTTCCCGTCCCGGACCGGCTACCGGGCTACCGACCTGGACGGAGCAGGGAGACCTTTCCCATATCGTGCATTCGGGTCACGGTGATTTTCTGCGGGTTGTGCTCACGCCAGGCGATGCCCAGGAGGCGTTTGAGGCGGCCGGCCACGCACTCAATTTGGCCGAGCAGTACCAGCTGCCGGTGTTTATCCTGATCGATAAGTACTTATCGGATTGCAGCCGGACGTGGGTGGATTTTTCCGTCAAACCCTTGGCGATTGACCGGGGCAAGGTGGTTTCCCCGCACATGCTCGCGGAAAAGAAAGAGTACCGCCGGTACGCATTTTCGCCCGACGGCGTTTCCCCGCGCGCGTACCCGGGCTCGCCGGGCGGGGTCTTCCTGACAAACTCCGATGCGCACGATGAATTTGGCTTTTCCATTGAGAGCTTCGGCAGCGGTGCGGAGATGTGCGCCAAGCAAGCCGAGAAACGCGGAGCGAAAATCGCCGGCGTGCGCCAGGACCTGCCGCAACCGGTCCGCTTCGGTCCGGCGAAAGCCGAAGTCACCCTTTTAGGATGGGGTTCGACCAAGGGACCGGTACTGGAAGCGCTCCGTGAGTTGCCCGACGTCAACTACGTCCACTTGCCGGCAGTCTGGCCGATTCCGACTCACACGTTGCGGCCCATGGTCGAACACGCGGATAAGCTCGTGATCGTGGAAAACAATTTTTCCGGACAGTTTGCTACGCTTTTGCGCGGCCAGACCGGCATTGCGCCGCACCACCAGCTGCGCAAGTACAACGGCCAACAATTTTTCCCCGAGGAATTGGTCGAGAAAGTAAAGGCGTTGGCGTAATGTTGATATGACCCAAATTTCTGATTTCTCAACCACGTACAAACCGACCTGGTGCCCCGGCTGCGGGAATTTCGGCATTGGCGTGGCCCTGCGCCAGGCATTGGTTTCTTTGGATATCCCGCCGCATAAACTGATGGCGGTGTTTGACATCGGCTGCAACAGCAACGGCGCTAACTGGCTGCGTGCCAACGTTTTCCACGGCCTGCACGGCCGGCCGCTGCCGATCGGGGTCGGCTGCAAACTTGCCAATCCGGAGCTTGAGGTGATCTGTTTTTCGGGCGACGGCGGGGCGCTCGGCGAAGGCGGCAACCATTTTTTGCATACCTGCCGGTCCAATGCGAACCTCACGTACGTGGTCCATGACAACCAGCTCTACAGCCTGACCACCGGTCAGGCGGCGCCGACTACTGACGAGGGTACGGAGACGAAATCCACGCCCAAGGGCGCGCCCGACCGGCCCTTGCGGATGCTGCAGATCGCGATTTCCGCCGGGGCAACGTTTGTGGCGCGCGGATTGGCCGACGATATCCCCGGCTTGAGCAAACTGTTTGAGGCCGCGCTCAAGCACCGCGGGTTTGCGGTGCTTGACGTCCTGCAGCCGTGTGTCACCCTCAATCACATCAATACGCGCGAGTGGTACCGCGCGCATACGTATCAGTTGGCGGCGGATCACGATTCGACCGATAAAGCCAAGGCGATGGCACTCGCTGGAGAATGGAATGGAAAAATTCCGCTTGGTATCATTTTCCGCGAGGAACGTCCGACGCTCGAGGATCATTTTTCGCAAATGAAGGGCAAACCCTTGACCCAGCGCGTCGCAGTTCGCGACGTTGCCGCGCTGCTTGAACAATTCCGATAATTTTTTTGGCGGCGGCCGCCCACCGGTACCGTTGGAGCGGCGTCAGGAAACCTCCGTGGCGTTTGGCGCCGCGGGGTTTTTGTGCTCCAACGGGCGGAAGAGGCCGAGGAAAATCAGCCACGCCAGCAGCGTTGCCACGCTGGCCACAAAGATCGGCAGACTGGCGTGGATGCCGATGATCGCACCGGCGACCAGCGGCGGTACGGCTTGCGCCAGCGACTGAACCGATTGGTTGATGCCGAGAATCTCGCCTTGCGTTTTGAGTCCGGCGAGTTCGGAAATGATGGCCGTTGAGGTGGGCAGCGCAATGCCGGTGCAGACGGCCAAAAGCGGCAGGAGCGCGTAGAGCCATCCAGCGCGGTCCGGTAGCAGCGTCATCGGGAGGGTGAAGGCCAGCAGTAGCGTCGAAATACTCAACAGGCGCGCGGAGGAAAACCGGCGCGTGAGCGGGCGAATGAGGATGCCCTGGGTAAAGGCGATCCAGAGCCCCAGGTACGCGAACAAATCGCCGATCGCCGATTGGTTGAAGTGCAATTTTTCAATCAGGTGAATCTGGTAGAACTGGACGTAGGAGCTGAAACCGAACGTCAGCAGGAAAATGACGGCAAACATCGCGCGCAGGTGCGGTAGCGAAAACGCCCGCAGAACGTTCTGCGGGCCGGACCAAACCGACAGCGGCACCACCAGGCGCTGGCGGATGGTCTCCGGCAGACCGACGGCGACAAAAAATAGGTTGAGCGCGCTCAAGCCGGTGGCAAACCAGAATGGCGTGGCAAAGGTAAACCACGGAATAATGGTGGAGTCGGAGAGTTTACCCCCGACGAACGGGCCGACGATGTAGCCGATTCCCACGGCCGCCCCGATGAGCCCGAAGTTATGTGTCCGATTTTTTTCGTCGCTCAGGTCGGCGATGGCGGATTGCGCCGTGGAAATATTGCCGCCCAAAAATCCGCTCACCGCGCGGCTGATGAATAGCAGGCCGATGTTGCGGGTGAGAATGCCGATGCCGAACAGCGCATAGCCGATGCACGTGCCGCAAAGCGACAGCAGCAGGATGGGTTTTCGCCCGAAGCGATCCGACAATGCGCCGAGGATCGGCGCGCCGAAGAACTGCGTGAGCGGGTACGCGGCAATCAAAAAACCCAGCAGCAGCGACCGGCCGCTGACGGAAAATGTCGCCGGGACCAGGGTACTTAACGGGTCGAAGAGCAGGATCGCGAGGATCGGGATGACCAGCCCGACGCCGAGCTGATCGAGAAAAATCGTCAGCAGGAGCGGCCAAAGAGGGATTTTTTTATGGTCAGGACGCATGGGGAATGGTGCTATTATCTCCCGCGGAGATGTTCCCATGGCGGAAGGAGGGTGGGGTGATGTAGATATGGTAGCAGAATGTTATGGCGGGGATAAGTGCAGTTATCGTATGGTATATGACCGATCATTGACAAAATCGCATATTTAGCTCTAAATGCATTAATCAAGGCTGATGCATAGCCTGCAATGCTATGGCTCGAAATGTGCCGGAAAAAATCATTTCTACGATTTTCAACGGAGTAAAAAAACATCCGGTTTTTTCGGTAGTGGCCGTGGTGGTTTTCGCGGCGGTGGCCATCCGCGTGGGGGTGAATAATCTCGGCGCGGAGTCGGTCCAGTCGGTTTCCGCCGATGCGACAAATTTTCCCACCGTAACGCTGCTCAATGTTTCCGATTACCGGCACGATGGCGGTACGGTTTCGGCGAAGGGCATTGTGGAGTCGCTCCAGCAGGCCGATCTGCGCAGCCAATTCACCGGTCAGGTGGTAAGTATTCAGGCCGGGATAGGGGATACCGTCCGGGCAGGGGATACGCTGGTAACATTGGGGAGCGCGGACGTCGCCGCTCAACTGATGCAGGTGCAGGCGCTGGCGGATAGCGCGCAGGCGGTGCTGGACGGCCTGCGACGCGGTACCCGACCCGAGGAACTGCAGCTGGCCCAAACGCAGGTCAGCAATCTGGAAGTAAGCCTGGCGAATGCCGAGCGGGATTACCAAAACGCAACGGATAAAGCCGGTTCGGATCTGCGGGGCGCGTACGCCAATGCGGTCGCGTCGCTCCAGACCTCCGTCTCCGTGCTGGATAACGCGCTGACGCAGGCGGACAATATACTCGGCGTGGATAATACGGGAGCGAATGATACGTTTGAATCCGTGCTGGCGGCCAACAACCATATCGCGATGTTTACGGCGCTGCAGGATTACTCGGCGGTCAAAGCGGCGATCAATTCCATTCGAACCGGCGTGTCCGGGTTGACGACGTCCAGTACTCCGGCCGCGATCGACGGTTTTCTGGCGTCGATGGAGGAGGCGCTGGGGGAGGGGAATCAGCTGTTGCGGTCGGTCATCGACGTGCTCAATGCGACGCCGTTGGTCGGGACGATGACGCAAGCGTCCCTTGACGCCAAGAAGTCAACGATCGAATCGGTCCGGGTCGGACCGATCAGCGTGAACGCGCAGTACACCACGATCGTCGCCCTCCGGCAAGCCATCGCGACGCAGCAGAAGGTCAATACCTCCATCGTGGCGGCGGCGCAGAGCCGGGTGGACGAAACCCGCAATGCTCTGACGTTGGCACAGCAGCAGCTCACGCTCAAGCAGGCCGGCGCGACGTCCGAGCAGATCCGGGCGCAGGAAGCGCAGTTGGCCCAGGCGCGGGCGTCGGTTGCCAGCGTCCAGGCGCTGTTGCAGAAAACCATTATCCGGGCGCCGATTGACGGTGAAGTCGCATCCCTGGATGCTCGCCTGGGAGAATTGGTCACGGCCGGGCAGCCGGTCGCCACGATCGTGAATACCGGCGGTTTGCAGGTGAAGGGGTACGTGAGCGATAAAGATTTTCTGCGGATTGCCGAAGGAAATCCGGTGGCCATTGAAGGCGGTGCGAAGGGAACGGTGTCCCGTTTGGCGCCGAGTATAGATCTCCAAACCAAGCAAGTCGAGGTGAACGTGGCCGTCATCGCGCCGCAGGAAGCGCACCTCGTGGTGGGGCAGAACGTGCAACTGATGATCAGTACGAACGATCAGGCGGCGGGCGGTGCCGCCACGTATATCCTGCCGCTGCAGGCCGTGCGCATCGCGACGGACGGCGGGGCGTACGTGCTAACGGTCAACGCCCAGTCGGAGGTCGAGGAAAATCCGGTCGTGCTCGGCGAGCTTTCGGGCGAGTCGGTGGCCGTGACCAAAGGCTTGTCCGATGGCCGGGAGATAATTTCGGCCGTGTTCGAGCTGAAGGCCGGCGAGAAGGTCGAAGTAATTCGGTAAGCTGACCGTTATGGCATCCGACCCGCACCCGGAGGATGATTCCTTTACCTCCTCGGATTTCAAATATCTGCTGCGATTGCAGTTCAACCCCGCGCTGCGGCGGACGTGGTTGAATTTTTTTGTATCAAATTTCCGCGTGGTCGTTTTGATGATCCTCGTCATCACCGCGGCCGGTGCGTATGCGTACCTCAAGCTGCCGCGTGAATCCCAGCCCGAAGTGAAAATTCCCATTGCGGTGGTGACGACGGTCTACCCGGGCGCATCACCGGCGGACGTGGAAGAGCTGGTCACCAAAAAATTAGAAACCGGCATCGCCGGCATTGCGGGCATCGACACCATCACTTCGAAATCATCCAATTCGTTTTCCGCCATCACCGTCGAGTTCGACCCCAAAGAAAATCTCGATGACGCCATCCGCCGGTTGCGGGATAAAGTTTCCTCGGTAAAAAACAGTATCACCAGTGATGCGCAGGAGCCGCAGGTGACCGAAGTTTCGCTCTCCGACCAGCCCATTTGGACCGCCGTGATTTCCGGTCCTTACGACGGTTTCACCCTGCGCAGCTACGCCGAAAAGATCGGGGATGAACTGGAAAAAATTCCGGCGGTGCGCGAGGTCAACATCTCCGGCGGCAGCGAGAAAGAATTCGAAGTCGCGTACGACGCGGACAAGCTGCTGTATTACGGGATTTCGGCCGACCAGGCGAATCTTGCGATCGGCGCGACCAACGTGGCTGTTCCCGCGGGCAACTTTGAAGGCAAGCGGTTTGTCTATGCGATCCGTGCCGATGCGCGCGTGTTCGATGCCGCGGCCATCGGCAACATCCCCGTTGCGCACTCGGAGGCCGGAGGCGTCGTTGCACTCCGCGATATTGCCGCCGTCCGGGAAACGGCCATACAAAAAAGCACCTACTCGCGCCTTTCCATCCGGGGGTCAAAGTCACAGGATGCGGTGACCATTTCCCTGGTTAAGCGGACCGGCAGTTCGATCCTCGACACCGTTGATCGGGCCAAGGCGGTAACCGACGCGCTTGTCAAAACCTTTCCCTCCGGCCTGACGTACGACGTGAGTTTGGATATGGCCAAGTTCGTGCGCCAAGATTTCGAGCGGCTCACGCACGACTTTCTGCTGACGCTGCTGCTCGTATTCGGCATCCTGTTTCTGGTCGTTGGGCTGAAAGAAGCCGTCGTCGCCGGCATGGCCATTCCACTGGTGTTTTTTGTTACGTTTTCCGCCCTGCTGTATATCGGCTCGACCCTGAACTTCCTCTCGTTGTTTTCATTGATTCTGGCACTCGGTCTTTTGGTGGACGACGCGATTGTGGTGGTGTCGGCTACGAAGCAGTATTTGAAAACGGGTAAGTTCACGCCGGAAGAGGCGGTTTTGCTGGTACTCAACGATTTCAAGGTCGTGTTGACGACCACCTCGCTGACCACCGTGTGGGCGTTTTTACCCCTGTTATTCGCCACCGGCATTATCGGTGAATTTATCAAATCAATTCCCATCACCGTTTCGATCACCATTATCTCCTCGCTGCTCATCGCGCTGATGATTAACCATCCGTTGTCCGCGGTACTTGAAAGAATCCGGCTGACCTCCAGGAATTTTTTCATCCTGCTGGCCGTCATAATTTTGGGGGCGGCCTGGCTGTTCTCTCTGCCCGGCTGGCTGACCCGCGTGCTGGGTGCCGTCGCCGTGATGTTGGCGTTTGCCCTGATCCGGTGGTATCGGCGCGGAGGCCGGCAGGTAGTTACGACCAATGCCAAATTGGTGGAACAGGAATGGGAGAGTGATGAGATGATCAAGCGCAAACTCCTGCAGCAGGGCAAGCATCACGAGGCGAGCTTCGGGCAGAAGTTCATCCACGGCATTTTTCACCTTGACCGGCTGATGCCGGTGTACGAAAAGTATCTACGCACCGTCCTGGCGACAAAAAGACGGCGCATGGTGACGATTGCGGCGACGCTGGTGGTATTCGTGGTGGCCGTAGCGTTGCTGCCGCTGGGCATCGTCAAAACGGAATTTTTCCCGGCCGCGGATATGGACTACATTTACATTGACCTTGAAGCTCCCGTCGGGTTGAAGCTGGACGAGACCGATGCCATCACGCGGACCGTGGAGCAAAGTATGCTCCAGTATCCGGAAATATTGAATTTTTCAACCATCGTGGGACGCGCGAGCCCGTCGTCGAGGCTGTCCGGCAGCTCCAACAGCACTTCCAATCTTGCCTCGATCACGATCACGCTCAAGGATAAATCGGCGCGAAAATTGCGGTCCTACGAATTGGCCGACCGTATCCGCAACGACCTGAGCGGGATTTCCGGGGCAAAAGTTTTGGTTACCACGCCGTCCAGCGGGCCGCCGGCCGGATCCGCCTTTGAAGCCAGGATCAAGGGCGATGATCTGGGGACGCTCGACCGCATCGCGCACGAACTGGAGCCGTATCTCACGGCGATCAACGGTGTGGTGGATCCCGACATCTCCCTCAAAGATGCCGCCCCCGAGTACACCTTCACCCTCGATCCGGTCAAGCTCGAGCAGCATTCCTTGAATGCCGCCTACGTCGGATCGATGCTCCGGATGGCGATTTCCGGCACCGAGGTCAGCACCGTGATCGCCGGCGGCAAAGAAATCAAGATCATGGCGCGGTTTGATGAAAAGAAAATTCCTGCGCTGGAGGATGTCCAGAATCTGCAGATTCTCAATCTCCGTAAGCAGCCCGTGTTTCTTAAAGATGTGGCGCGCATTGAGCTGAAGCCGTCGGTGGATTCCATTACGCGGGTGGATCAGAAACGCACCGTGCTGCTGTCCTCCGGCGTGAACGCCAAGACAACCTCGAACGAGGTGCTGGCGGAATTTCAGAAAAAGATATCCACCTACGCCATGCCGTCAGGCTACGAGATCGTCTATGGCGGTGAAAACGAACAGAACACGGAGTCGGTTTTCTCCATCCTGCGTGCCATGGCGATCGCGGTCATTCTGATCGTCTCCACCCTGGTCATTCAGTTTAATTCTTTCAAAAAAGCGCTCATCGTTTTGGTCACGATTCCGTTGGCCCTGATCGGCGTTTTTGTCGGGATGGCGGTGTTTCGCATTTCGCTGAGCTTTCCGGGCCTGATCGGCGTCCTGGCGCTGTTTGGCATCGTGGTGAAGAACGCCATCATTTTGATCGATAAAATTAATCTGAATCTCCGGAGCGGCATTCCCTTCGCGGAATCCATCGTGGATGCGGGCAAGTCGCGGATGGAAGCGATTTTCATTACGTCCATTTGCACCATCTTCGGCATCCTGCCGATCACGTTGTCGGATGAAACGTGGCGGTCGCTGGGCAGTGCGGTGATCTTCGGGCTGTCGCTATCGTCGTTCTTGACGCTGTTTTTGGTGCCGGTGCTGTTCATGACGATGATCGGGGAGAAGGAAAGGTTCTGACGTTTGACTTTTGCTGAACGAAAAACCGCTCCGACAAAACGTCGGAGCGGTTGCATTATGGCACGACCCAAGGAACGGTATACGTTACCGCCCGCGTCCATCTCCGTCGAAACTGGGCGCTGTGGAGATGCGAGGGGCGCGTCCGTGGCGATCGGTCACGATGCGAAAGGCGGTGCCCCACAGTGCGGCAAGCCTGACATCACCGAAATTTCGGCGTACGCGTTCCGCCAATTTTTTCGTCGGAAGCTGCGCGAGCGGGTGCAGGACGGTGCCCTTGGGTAGCACTTCTCTACCCGACATCACCCTCACACGTACGGTCAGCACGTTTGCCGACTGAACAAGTCCAAGGATCCAATTTGACGCACTGGGCATGGTTGCCTCCTTCAGGTAAAAGGACAACAAAAAATCCGCCCGAGCAGGGAGGACTTTGTACCGACGCACAAAACCTACCCTCTCGGATGGATGATATGCGAGTGCTGGTTGTGGAAG
>JAQTQO010000029.1 GCA_028712155.1 Patescibacteria group bacterium
CGGCGGAAATTTTTTGGCCGCCAAAGTCGACGGCAAATGGCAAATTGTGTTTGACGGCAACGGCGAAATCCCCTGCAGTTTGTCGGAGTACGGTTTCCCTGCCGATATGCTGGCCGATTGCGCATGATTCATGGATGTTTGGGGCGGGGTCATAAACTAAATCACCGGATCGGCCGCAGGGCCGATCCGGTTTGCTATTGTTCAATACGGCGTTTACGCGTTGATGCGGTAGCCCAGTCCGTGGACCGTCTCGATCAGCCGCCCGTCGCGGTCGTTGAGTTTTTTCCTCAGATTGGTGACGTGGACATCCACCACGTTGCTGAATGAGTCAAAGGCGAAATCCCATAAACTCGATATGATCTGCTCGCGATTCATGACCTGGTTGGGATGACGCATGAGGTATTCCAGTAAGCTGAATTCCTTGAGCGTGAGTTTTATTTCGTTGTTGCCCCGGATAACTTTTCTCGAAGACGGGTTCAGCGTGATATCCTGTGTGCGCAGTTCGGCCGGTAAAACCGTTTCCGGCCGGCGCAGGATGGCGTGGATTCGCGCCAGTAACACCTCAAAAGAAAAGGGCTTGGCCAGGTAGTCATCGGCTCCGGCATTCAAACCGTTGGCGACATCTTCATCGGAGTCTTTGGCCGTCAGTATGAGGATGGGCGTGGTAATTTTTTTCTCGCGTACCTCACGGCATACCTCCATGCCGGTTTTTTTTGGCAGCATCAAATCCAAAATGATCAGATCATAATCGCTGTGATGCAGCTCAATCCTCCGCAGGCCGGCCTCACCGTCCAATACGTAGTCGACGGCAAAACATTCGGATTCCAGCCCGCTTTTGATGAGCTTGACCAAATTTTCGTTGTCTTCAACAATCAATATCCGCATAGATTGATCAGTTACCGTCAAATTATATTAGACTTATTTCATAAACACAACCCGCGCGTAGGGTTGCATAATATCAAATATCGTATCCCACCTGCAATTATCGTACCACCCCAATCATTAAGAAAATATTAATGTGCGGTAGGGCAGCGAGCCGGGTCAGCTGGTCATTTTCGCTGAGCCGCCTTCCGGCAGCTATGAGTCGTTGTATCATGTAAAGTTGGCCGACGGGCGCGATCTTTCCGCACATTATTAATCCCATCTTCATTTCCCTCTGATACACTAGGAGTAGTCAATCGATAGGGTAAATCGTCATCGGATATCCTTTTTCCCGCCCGTATGCCAACCAACGTTGCCATCGCCAGTATCCGTTCGAAAGTTGCTAAACATGGTATGCTGTATTTTTTTGCGGGAAATAGATCATCCGATAATCCTCATAAGGTGGAGATACGCGAAATCATCTATGGGAAGCGCGGCCCCCAGCTCATGGAGCGACTAGGGAAAAGGATCAAATATTTTTTCAGCAACCCATAGTCTGCCGTCGTAGAACTTGGCGGTTGGGATCCCCAGTGTGGTAGGGTGCTTTTTATTAATGATGCGATATGCAAGAAATCATCCCGGGATGAGTGGCCTTGCCGGGATGACGATAGAACGTATGGAAAATCATGATGGGCAAATAAAAGCGGTAATTATTCGTCAATTGGCCTGCGACCCTCGCATTGATACTTCAAAAATATACGTGCGTGTCCGTGACGGCGTGGTAGTGCTTTCGGGGTCGGTATCCACGTACCCAATTCAGTTGGCGATGCACAAAAGTGTCTGGATCATTCCGGGGGTAAAAGCGATAAAGGATTATACGATCGTCGGCAACGGCAAAAATAATGCCAAGATACCTGATGATGCGGCGCTGCAGCGGCATATCCAGTCCACGCTTTCCCGCAGAAATATTTTTGGTTTCGAAAAAGTGAAAGTCGAAGTACATGGCGGATGGGTCGTGCTCAGTGGATGGGTGACCAGCTATTGGCAGAAAAGTTGGCTAGAAATCTTTTCATCCGAGGTCGCGGGAGTCCGTGGGGTCATTAACCTGCTGTCCATTAAAATATCAAAATCGGTACCCGATAAGGAAATTCTCGAAATAATCATGCCGATGGTGCAGGGCTACCAGCGGCTAGATGAAGCCGCCTCGTTCGATGTGCAAGTGAACCGCGGTACGGTACAAATTTCTGGCGTCATCGGGTGCCTCAGTGTGTATCAGAAGATCCGGAAGGCAATATTTCTTGCACCGGGCGTCATCGGGTTCGATGAGCACGTTCGGGTAGTCGAGTGACGAACGGTAATCCGTGTACGAAGGGGTAGTTTTTGGGGATAATGCAAAACAGCTGCCTGGTTCGGCGGCTGTTTTGCATCCAAAAAAAGGATTGACCCGAAAAAATACGTACCTTGCACGGGACTAATGATGACTGAAGTCGGCGATCACTCTTTTTAACATCTCCATGTTTAAGGGTTTTGTCAGATGCAGGTCAAATCCGGCTTGGCGTGCCAGCAATTTATCCTCATCCTGACCGAAGCCGGTAATGGCGACCAGATACAGTTTATCGCCTGAAGCAGGTTCTAATTTCCGCAGAATTTTGGCAAGTTCATACCCGTCCATTCCGGGCAATCCAATATCAACCAAAGCAATTTGGGGACGGAATTCCTTTACGCTTGGAATGGCATCAGGCCCGTTGTGGCGAACCTGGGTTTCGCACCCCATGCTTTCTAAGATGATGGCAATGAGTTTTGCGTTATCCACATCATCTTCGACCACCAGAATACGCAACTTCTTCGCAGCCGGTGTCGGCAGAAGTGCCACGTCAAACGGTTCACCGGCGGGAGCCTCCGGCGATTCGGGCAATTGCACGATAAATTCGCTTCCCTTGTTTTTCCCTTCGCTGCGTACGTCAATGGTGCCGCCGTGCCGGGTCACGAGGTCTCGGGTCAATTTTAATCCGATGCCAAGTTCACCCTTGGTTGAGGCGAATGGTGTGACGAATCGCCTGGGCAAGTTAAAAGTATCCCGGATGATATCCGATTCAATGCCAATTCCCGTATCGCGAACGGAAATTTTCGCTTGGTGATTGCTGGCGCCGACGGTCAGCCAGATCTTGCCGCCCGGACTGGTGTATTTGGCGGCGTTATTGAGGAGATTCACCACGATTTGTTCGAGTCGGACCGGATCGGCATGCACGTAAATGGGATCAGCGGGAAGGGTAACTAACAGTTGGTGCCGCTGGCCCTGGATGAACGGACGAGTGGCGTCGACGGCATTCTTCACGTGGTCAACCAGATTCGCCTTGTGTTTGCGCAGCTGGATTTTACCGCGGCTCAAACGGGAGATATCCAGTAAATCGTCGAGCAAGCGCGACATGTTTTTCGTTTGCTGTTCCACGATCCGAATCGATTCATCGAGACTCCGGTCGGCGATTCCGAGAGGCGATTTCGTTTCGAACGTTTTGCGGATGAGTTCGGAGCCGATCATGATCGCGGTGAGCGGGTTGCGCAGTTCATGGGACATGATGGCGATGAAATTATTCTTTTCCGCGTCGGCTTGCAGCAGTTTCTGCTGTGCCATCCGGATCGTATGGATGTTGGTTGCCGTGTTGTACCACTTGACGATTTTTCCCGCCGCATCCTTGATCGGCTTTCCTTTGCTCAGATGCCAGAAATATTCTCCATCGAACCGTTTGATGCGATTTTCAATCTGGTAGGCATTGCCATCATGGACGGATTTTTTCCATAGTTCGTCGGTCGTTGCCCGGTCGTCGGGGTGTGAAAAGCTCCAGACGTACGCACTCGGTTGCACACCGGTGTACTCTTGGAACGCAAGGTTGGTGTAATCGATCGTTCCGTTGGCGTCCGCGGTCCAGACGAGGTTGGGTATCGTATCCGCGATCATCCGGAAACGTTCCTCACTGTGCCGGAGCGCTTCCTCGGCTCGCTTGCGTTCGGTAATGTCGCGGATATTGCACTGAATGACCCGTTTGTTATTCACCAGATACACATTGCTGACAAATTCAACTTCAATCTTCTCGCCGCCGCCGATCAGCAGCGGTAAGTTTTCGTAACGGATGAATTCCTTTTGCTGTAACTCTAAAAATGCGTTCTTCGATGCCACAATATCCCTAAAAACGCCGATATCCCAGATATGTTTTTTCAAAAAATCTTCGTGCGTGTATTTCAGCAATGCGATCAAAAACGGATTGACATCGACGATTAACCCGGTGTCGTAATCGAGTATCAAGATACCGTCTTTCGCAGATTCAAAAAGCGTGCGGTAGCGAAGCTCTGATTCCTTCAGTGCTTCCTCGGCAAGTTTATTGACCTCGCGCAGACGAATGGACCGGATGCCAAAACTTAAATCGGCCGCCAGTTCGCCAAGCAAATATATTTCATTTTCGTTGCTGAAGGCTTCAGTTTGCTTGGAGTAGATGGTCAAAGAGCCGAAGGCTTTGATTTCATCAAGCAAAGGAAGGGCGATCGAGGAGGCGTATCCGCGCCGTAAAGCCTCCGCCCGCCAGGGCTTAAATTTCGGATCTGTTTGCATGTTCGAACTACCGGCCGGTTTTCCGGTCCGAACGGCGGTGCCCGTCGGGCCTTGGCCGCGTTCGTCGTCCGCCCAAGTAACCCTCAGGGTCTGCACGTATCCTTCGTCAAAACCGGCCGAGGCAACGGACCGAACATTTTTCTCGCCGTCAGGTTCAGCGTACCCGATCCACGCCATCGCATGGCCGCAGTCAGTGGTGATGATTTTGCATATATCGTTGAGATAGGCGACTTCATCGGTCGCACGCATCAGGGCCTGGTTGCTTTTGCTTAAGGCATGCAGCGTACGGTTGAGCTGGCGAAGTTGTTCTTCTCGAATTTTCCGCTCGGTAATGTCATGGACTGAACCGATTGACCGAATGATGCGGCCGGACGCATCGCGGACGTGCTCGCACCGTTCATGAACGTATCGGATCTCACCGGTCGCTTTGCGCACGATGCGGTGCTCAATCTCGTACGAGTCCCGTCCTTCGCGGATGGATTCGGAATACGCGGTATCGACCGCGGCGCGGTCATCAGGATGGATCGCCCGGAGAAACGCTTCGTACGTGGCGTCAAATTCTTGGGGTTTCAGGCCGAAGATTCGGTACACTTCGTCTGACCACATCAGCCGGTTACCCGTAACATCCAGCTCCCAACTGCCAAGGTGGGCGATCGCTTGCGACCGGTTCAGCCGCTCTTCGCTCTGTTGCAGGGACTCCTGGGCGTATTTTCGGTCGGTAATGTCCTCAATGAAAACCACCACTCGGCCGCCTTCGATGTCGAGGTACGTTGAGCGCAGGTCAACATCAATAATTGAGCCGTTCTTGCGCCGGTGCCGGCTTTCGTACTGGTCGTGCCCGTTTTTTACAATAAATTGCAGGTGATCAAAAATTTCCTGGGGATTTTCATTCGCTTCAATATCCTTGACCTGCATCTGCAAAAGCTCTTCCCGACGGTAGCCGCTCATGCGACAGTACGCATCGTTTGCCTCAAGTATTTTCCCCTGTACGTCAGAGTACCAGAAACCGAGCTGTGCGGTTTCCAGTACGGTCGAATGCAGCGCCTCGGCCTTTTTCTGGTCGGTGATGTCCAGTGCGAAGCCAATGACTCCGATGATATTGCCGCGTCCGTCAAAATATGGAATTTTGTCGGTTTGCACTTCCCGGGTGCCCCGGAGTGTTTCCATTTTTTCGATGATTCCGCGCTTGGCCTTGCTTGATGCAATGACTTCAAGGTCGTCTTTCCAATACGCATCCGCCAGATCATGCGGAAAAAGATCGAACAAAGATTTCCCCTCGAGCTGTTTTTTTGAAAGGCCGACGGCGTCTTCGAACGCCTTGTTGGTGCGGATAAAACGGTTTTCCTTATCCTTGTAGAAAACCATGGCCGGAACGGCATCGAGAATGGCTTGCTGCTCGGTGGCCGTATTTTGTAGCATCGTTGCCAGGCGTTTGCGCTCCGTCACGTCGATGGATGCGCCAATGATTGCTGGCACGCCAGAAAAATTGACCGGGCGTACAGAAGTAGAAATCCAGATTTGCGTTCCGTCTTTTTTCATGAATTTCACTTCATAATTTTGGACATATCCTTGTTCTTTGACGTTTTGAATGAGGGCGTTGCGGTCATCGGCGTTAACATATAGTTCCGGAGCCCGGCGGCCGACGAGTTCCTTTACGGTAAAGCCCAGCGTTTGGGCACAAGCCGGGTTGACGTACAGGATCGTGCTGCTTTGCAAACTGCTCACGTAGATGAGGACCGGTGACGTTTCCGCGATGAAGCGGAAGCGCTCTTCGCTTTCGCGTAGCGCATCGCGGGCCTTGGTGATATCTTCCATGATATTGAGCGCTGCCCGGCGCGAGGATCCGAGTAAATCGTTCGCGCGTTCGAGTTCGACCGTGCGTGCCTCTAGGCTGTCCTTGGCTTTCCGCAGCGCTCCGGCAGCTCGCTCGTGCTCTTCAATTGTGCGCGTCAGGTGCCGGTTGGATTCGTTGAGGTCCGTGGTGCGACGTATAACCAGCTCTTCAAGGTTGTCCCGGATGTTCCGGTAGCTGCTGGCAACCAGGGTCATGAACATACCGATACTGACAAACAATACTTCACCGAGCCCATCCACTGGATCGGTGACTTTAAGAATTCCCGCTGGAGGGATCAGCCACCAATCCGTGATCAGTGTGAGTGCCAGGGTCGCCAGTATGCCCGGACCGACGCCGGCGGTCAGGGCGACCACCATGACGACGGGATAAAAGGTGATGTAGGTCGGCAAACCCGGCCCCACCCGGATGGTCAGCACGTACCGCAGCAAAACGCCCGCTCCGACCGCGGCCAAAGCGAACCCGTAGCGGACAAGTTTTTGGTTTGCGATCCTCATGGAGTATGTTTGGGATTGGTGTAGCGCGGCGATTGACCGAGTTGTCGGCACAAGGCGTTAATTTCTTGCTTCAGTTCGATCATGCGAAGTTCGCGGCCGACCATCAGACGGTTGAAATGCGTCAGCTCTTCATTCGCCGTGCGCAATTCCTCGGCGTGCCGGCGGATTTTTTCTTCTGCCAGTATCCGTTCGGTGATGTCCTGGCCCTGGGCGATCGTGGATACGATCGATTTGCCGTCCCGATCGTGAATGTTGGCAGAGTTCCAAAGTGCTATCCGAATTTTTTCGTTTTTTTGTCGTATGGGTATCTCAACGGTTTTCCAGTATTCACCGGTTGTCGTGCGCTGGATTTTTTTCATTGATTCCTCAGCGCTGTCGTTTGGGAACAAAATATTCAGTTTTTTGCCCAATACTTCACTGGCAAGGTAGCCGGTCATTTTTTCAAAAGCGTGGTTGAACCGGGTAATTGCATAGTCAGGGTTCCAGACGATGATGGGTGCGTTGGCGTAGTCAATCAGGCTTTCAAGATAATTGCGGGTTTCCACCAGCGCGGCTTCCGTTTTCCCATGCAGGGAACTTTCAAAAGACTGCCATGAGTTCCCTCGTTTGATGAGGGTGAACTTGTGGCGTGCCGCCACATCGAGAATTTCAGATACGCCGCATTTTTCCAATGAATAGGTGCAGACGGCCAGCATGGTGTAGCTACCGATCACGGTATCGACCGTGCGCTCGTATTCCATAAAACCCTGCCAATCTTTTTTTTCCAGCCAAAACGTATTGCCGGTCAGCCGTAGGCCCGCATATCCCTTATCGAGGGCGTTCTTCAATTTTTGCACCCAGCCATGCAGGACACGGCTTTGGTCAAAATTTCCGCCGATCGTATACCACGCCGAATACGGAATAATCTCGACTTGGCCTCGTTGTTCGTATTCTGCAAAATTCGGCACTGCTTTTTGCAGTGCGTGTTTTGCCTCATCAACTTGCAGGGGTTCTGAAGTAACCCACATGCAAAATTCATTGTTTTCCAGTCCGGCTTTGAAATAGGGGACCAGCGTCTCTAGTAAATCCGTTTTAGTCTGGTAAAACTGGCAAAAGTGCGTTCCCCACTTGACCGAACCGATTATTTCGATGCCGCTTGGTCGCAGATCGTTGTCCCGTTGTTTGGGTAAACCAGGAGCACGGTTGGTCGTAAAATCAGTTCGTTCATTTGTTGAAAAATGCATAAAAAAAGCTGATATTTTAGAGCTAATTCTTGCCCTCACATAGTAGGTAATCAACGTTCATAAGTCAACTGCGGCTCATAGGCCATTTTCATAGAAACTTCATGTCCGGCATTTAGAATGACGGTATCGGTGATAGAACCTTGGTACGTATCAACGACACAGAATATATCGGTTGGATGGAATGGTTTTTTCTGTCCTTTTATCCGCATTTCGGGGAGGGGTTGCCACTCCCCGAAATGCGTAGTGGGTAATTATTCATAGATCCACGGAAGCGCGTATGAACAAGTGGTGGGTAACCGGTGCGGTGGCCCTGCTCACCGTGGTTGGCGCGCTGTACCTGGTCAACAGTTCGTCCTCGAAAAACCAAAATGGCGCAGCGGCCGGGGATTCCCGACTGCCGGGGCTGCTGGTCGGCAATGCCCCGTGGCCGGAAAACCAGGATAAGCTCAGCGACCGTTTGCGCGTGATCGGTTTGCCGGCGCTACCTCGTGAGAGTACGGTATTTCATTTACACCAGCACATCGATATCACTATTGACGGGAAGCCCGTGGCAATTCCCGCCGATATCGGCATCGATGCCAATGGCCAGTTCATCGCGCCGATCCATACGCATGATGCCTCGGCGATCATCCACGTGGAGAGCCCGACGGAAGAGCGGTTCACCCTGGGGGATTTTTTTGACGTTTGGGGAGTGCGGTTCAGTAACGATTGCCTGGGCGGTTATTGCCGAGATGCGAATCATCTGCTCAATGTGTACAGCAACGGCAAACTCGTGTCAGGTAATGTGCGGGATTTGGAATTGACCGAGCACCAGGAGCTTGCCGTCGCTTACGGCTTGGTGACCGAACTTACCAATCCGGCGACGTCTACGTTTGCCTTTCCCGCGGGGTATTAGATCGTGTGCAAAAAATTCGGCCCCAAAAAGAACCGATCGCGGAGTAAGGGCGATCGGTTCCTGTTATTAAGCCTCGGGTTCTACGGGAGCGTTGTGAAAGTCATTTCCGCCGGAGTACTCACGTTGTTGCCGGCATCGGTTAATTTAACTTTGTTGTAGTAGGAAGTGCTGAAGTAAGACCGGGTCGTAATGAAGTGTGCGGTCGTGAGCGTTGCATGGTACGCGTTGTACGTCAGGGTTTCGTATGATATCGTGTCCGCCCACCCTTGACAAATTTGGTTGGCAGTGGTAGGGTACTAACTTATTTAGATTATCTAAGTAATTTAGCGATTGTGTATGTCGAAAGGCTCGTTGGATGAACTCATTGCTTCAATTATGTCGGTCAGCCGGATGCTGCGGACGCGGATTTTGCGGCAGGAGCGGTTTAGTATGTGCTCCATGTTGCAGCTGCAGGTATTGCGGTTTGTGGCGGAAGCCGAGCACGTGACCATGACGAATCTGGCCCGCGTTTTCGGAATCCGTTCATCCTCGGCGACGGTGATGGTGGATCGTCTTGCCAAGGCGAAACTGTTGCAGCGGCGGGTGAACACACAGGATGGACGAGTCGTTTATCTGCAAATTACGCCGAAAGGAAAACGAAGCTTGGCGGTCGGTCAGCGGTATGTGGTGCAGCAGATGCGATCCATACTGGCGCACCTCAATGCCAACGAACGTCAGGCGTTTTCTTCCATAATGAAAAAAATCTCACATGCCTATGCCACATCGTAAATCTTTCAAGCATATCGCCGCAGTGGTCGGCGGAGTCATCATCATTGTGATCGTTGCGCTTGGCGCGCGGTACGGACTTTCCGGCCGAATGGCGGCGCCGGATCATTCGATATACGTGGTGCAACATGCCGATCTGACGGAAGCGGTACAGGCGACCGGCCAGGTGACCGCGACGCAGAACGTTGACCTGGCATTCCAGGGCAGCGGCAGGCTGGCGCGAGTCGCCGCCGGCGTCGGCGATCGCGTACGTACGGGACAGGTGCTCGCCGCGCTCGACAGCTCGGATCTTTCAGTTTCTCTGCGCACGGCGCAGACGAACGTCGAGAGCGCCAAAGTCGCGCTCGCCCAGCTGATGAAGCCGGCCGAGAACCTGACCCAGCTGCAGGCCCAGGACGCGCTCGAGCAGGCGCAGCAGGCGCAGCGTAAGACCGAAGCGGACCTGCGCCAGGCCAACCTCGATGCTTTCACGGCGACGGGCAATGCCTTCGTGGATTTACCCGTCGTGATGTCCGATCTGCATACCGTGCTGCAGATGGATACGCTCGCGCCTGATCAGCAAGCCAATATTGATTACTATGCGAATGCCGTTTCAAGCTATGACCCGCAGGTGTCCCGGTACCGCGACGATGCCGCGCGGGCGTACGCGTCGGCGCAGTCCAGTTACGACCAGACGTTTGCAAAATACAAAGTCGTTAGCCGGACGGCCGATCCGGCGCAATATGAAGCGTTACTAAACGCCACGTACGCGGCCGATACCGCCATAGACACAGCCGTGGACAGCGCCAGTAACCTGCTGAACACGTACGATCATCTGCTGGTCAGCAACGACCGGGCGGTGCCCGCGCTGGTCAAGTCCTACGAAGCGACACTGAACGTTGACGCAGGAAAAACCTCTGCCCACCAGGCCAAGCTCTACGCGGCCCAGCAAGCGCTCAAAAATTTGCGCGATGCGCTCGTGAACGCCAACCAGGCGGTCTCCGAGCGGCAGGCAGCGGTAGATAAAATCGCGTCCGGTGCCGAACCACTCGATATCCAGGCCCAGCAGCTGCGCATCAGGCAAGCCGAGGATGCCGTGGCTGCGGTGCAGACGCAAATCGCCAAAACCGTGATTACCGCGCCGTTCGACGGCATCATCACGCGGCAAGACGGTAAGGTCGGGCAAACCGTGATACCGGGCGTACCGCTCATTTCGCTCATC
Organism: Patescibacteria group bacterium; assembly: GCA_028712155.1. Lineage (GTDB taxonomy): Bacteria > Patescibacteriota > Patescibacteriia > Buchananbacterales > GWA2-38-13 > VMFR01. Next base: position 10,899 of record JAQTQO010000029.1, read on the forward strand.
GCCGACGGCCGCTATCAGGCGGAAACATACGTCTCCGAAGCGGACGTGGCAAAGATTGCCGCGGGTAAGCCGGCCCAAATCACTCTTGATGCGTACGGCAACGCCGCGCCGTTCGCCGCGCACGTGGTGGCCGTCGATCCGGCCGCGACCGTCCAGAACGGCGTTAACGTGTATAAGGTGACGCTGCAATTCGACGGCGCCGACGACCGCATCAAGGAGGGAATGACCGCCAATATCAGCGTGCAGGCGGCGTTTCGGCAGGACGTGGTGGCGGTTCCCGCCCGTGCGATTATCACGTCGGGCAGCGACCATTTCGTCCTGGTGGTAGGTGCCAATCCGCAGCCGGTGCAACGGATGATCGAGACGGGAATTACGGGCATTGATGGCCTCGTTGAGGTTACTACGGGGCTCTCGGCCGGAGATAAGATCGTGCCCTTCGGCGGGGCAAGTCAATGAATGCAGTAAACACTATGGCTACCATACAAGAAAATCCCAATCCGCAACCGGCCGCGCCGGCGAACCCGGCAGAACCCGCCAGCACTTCCGCGCCGCCGCCGAAGAAGGCGAATCGTATTGCGTTGCTCTTCCGTGACCGGCGGGTGCAGGTCGGGCTCGTGATCGTGATTGTTATCGCCGCGATTGCCGGCTGGTACTGGTGGCAGCTGACCTCGGGTCAAGTATACACGGAAAATGCCGTGGTCACTGCGCCCGTCATCAATCTCGCTCCGCAGGGTTCCGGCGGACCGCTGCAACAGGTGTTCGTGAATGAAGGCGACCGCATCGGTGCCAATACGGTGGTCGCCCAGGTCGGCAATGAACTGGTAAAATCGCAAGTAGCCGGACTGGTGGTGTCGGTGCAAAATAACCTCGGGACCATTTTTAACCACGGCCAGACGGTCGTGACCATGATCAACCCCGACGAGTTGCGTTTGGTCGGCCAGATCGAAGAAGACAATGGTCTGGCGGACGTGCGCGTGGGACAGCGCGCCGCGTTCACCGTGGACGCGTTCGGCGGCAAGTCCTACGAGGGCGTGGTGGATGAGATCAGCCAGACGGCGCGGTCCGGCGACGTCGTGTTCAATATCTCCGACAAACGACAGATCAATTCGTTCAACGTGTACGTGCGTTTCGACATCAACCGTTACCCGGAATTGAAGAACGGTATGTCGGCCAAACTCTGGATCTCCAAACAGTAACGGTACCGCTATGGCAGTTGCAGCGAATCCATCGGGCGGAAAAAGCCTGAAGTGGTTGGTGCTCCTGACCGTCATCATCGGCACGTTTTTAGGGCGGCTTGACCAGACCATCGTCAACCTCGCGCTGCCCAAAATCATTGGAGACTTCAACATCACGGTCACCACCGCGGGCTGGATCGCCACCGCCTACATTCTCGCCAACGCGGTGTTCGTGCCGATCTGGGGCAAGCTCGGCGACACCATCGGCCGCAAGCGCGTGTACATCATGGGCTTTGTGATTTTTATTGCCGGGTCGGTGCTGGCCGGTTTGTCGTGGGATTTCAACTCGATGATCCTGTTCCGCGTTATCCAGGCGATCGCCAGTTCGGCGGACTACCCGACGGCCATGGCGATCCTTGCGGTGACGTTCCCGCACGGCCGCGAGCGGGCGCAGGCGCTCGGCCTGTGGTCGTCGTCGTTTGCGGCCGCCGCCGTGTTCGGTCCGCTGCTTGGCGGACCGCTCATTGATAACTTCAGCTGGCGGTCGGTGTTTCTCATCAACCTGCCGGTGGGCATCATCGGGCTGGTGATGGCGATCATTTTTGTGCGCGAGTCGGTGTCGGAGAAAAAGACCGTCGTGTTCGACTGGTGGGGCGCCATCACGTTGGGCGTGGCCTTGGCGTCGCTCGTGCTGGTGCTCGATCGCGGCCTGGACTGGGGCTGGTGGTCGGGCAAGGCGCTTTTGACGTACGCGGTCACCGCGTTGTTCACCGTCATCTTTATCGTGATCGAAAACCGGCATCCCGAGCCGATCGTTGATTTGAAATTTTTCAAAAACAGCCTGTTTGTCAACACGCTGGCAAACAATTTCATCGTTTTCTTGGGGCTGATCGGCGGCGTATTTTTGCTGCCGATTTTCGCCCAGACGTTTTTGGGCTACGATGCGACGCAGACCGGCTACCTTTTCATGCCGATGGCGGCCGGCCTGATGCTGGCCGCGCCTTTGGGCGGCAGCATGACCGGCCGGGTGCAGCCGCGCTATGTTATCGCGGCCAGCACCCTGGTGGCCGCGTTCGGTCTGTACTTGTTTACCGATCTGGATGCGCGCTCGACGCCGTGGGATGTGATCATTCCGTTAACCGTGACCGCCTTCGGCCTCGGTTTCGGCATGGCCCAGCGCACCAACGTCATCGCGGCGATCGTGCCGGATGCCGAGATCGGCATCGCCTCGTCGGTGCTGGCGCTGGTGCGCAACATTTCCGGTGCGTTCGGCATCGCGATTTTCGGCACCCTGCTGTTCAATGCGACCGAAAGTTCGGTGCTCAGCATCTCACAGTTCAGCACCATCCATGCGACGACGCCCGCCGATTATGCGACCGCCATCGGGTTAATGTCGTTGCAAGCGCAGATCGTCGCATACCGTACCGTTTTTAGAACCGCCGCGGCCATCTTGTTTGTCGGCGCAATTGCATCCCTCTGGATCAAGGTGCCAAAAAGTGCGCGCCAAAACGTCGAGATGGTGATGGAATGATCAAAAAACCGGGCGTTCCCGCAACCGACGTATCCAAAAAAATCCACCCTCCGCATGCAGCGGGGAAGGGTGGATTTTTTGTACGGGCTTTGGCGGCTGAGTTTAGAAGGAGATATTTCCTGATGTGGCACCGTTGAGGGTCGGTTCGTAGACGTAACCGGCGAGCGTAATGCCGTTTACCGTGAAGGTGAAGATGCCGCAGGTTTGCGTCCACGGGCTGCGGAAGGAGGCCGTGCCGTTTCGGTTGGTCGAAAGGCTGGCCGTGGCGGTCACCGAACCGCTCCATTGCCCCGTCACGTTGGCGCTTCTGACGGCCGCGTTGTTCTGGTTGAGAATGGTCACGGCGGCCGTGGCGCGGCAGTTAGTTTTTTTGCCCCGGATCGTCGTTTCCTTGGTCATCGTGATGCTGCCGACGTGGATGGTGGTCGCGGGCGGCGGCGGGACGTAGGGATTGACCGTAATGACGGCGGTATCCAGGCTGGTGAGCCCGTCGTTGTCGGTCACCGTCAGGTAGACCGAGTGGGAGCCGGTGGTGAAGCTGTGGTCAAATGTCGGCGTGGTGGCAAGCACCGTGCCGGCTTCGTTCCATTCGTACGCGACAATGGCACCGTCGGGATCATAGGAACCCGTGCCGTCGAGGGTGAACGTTTCCGCCCCGGAGTTATCGTTATCCGTTTTCGATTGGTCGGGACCGGCGTTGGCCGACGGCGACGTCGGGCCGCCCGCCGATGTTGCCAGGTCCTGGCTCGCGTCAATGACGGAACCCGGGATCGGCGGCAGGGCCATCAGGTAGAGCGCCAGGTTGCCGGCTTCGCTGTTACGGATCGGCTGCGGCACCTGGCTGTACGTCGGGCGGGTCGTGCCCGGGTTTTCCCGTGATGACGTGTTAAGCGCGTAGAGGTCGGCTGCGGCGCCGGTATTCTTCCCCCACACGAACATCGGGATGGTGTAGTCTTCCGGCAGCGTGGCGTTCGAGTGGTCCGTACCGGTGCCGCCATGGTCGGCCGAAATTACCAGTGTCGTGTTGCCGTTCAGCGTGCTGTTGCCCGAAATGAGCTGGAGCAACTGGCCGACGTAGCCGTCAATGGTTTTGATGGTGTTGGAGTACGCCGATCCGACGGCGGGATTCCAGCCGCTCGCGTGGCCTACCGTATCAGCATCGGTGTAGTGAATGAAGGAATAGTTATAAGGCAGCGCCGTCATATCGCTGATAAAGCGGGTGGTCAGATTGGCGGTGTTGCTGTTGTAGACGTACACGTCGATCTTATCGCGGCCATTATCTGCGCCGGTGGCGTCGGGAGCGCCGTTGACGGCGTTGTAGCTGACGTCGAACAGGCTGAACTTCGTTTTACTGGCAAACATCGCCGTCCGTAGCCCGTTGTCGTGGGCGACGTCAAAGACACCGGCGACGTAGCCGCCCTTATTGCTGTGGATGGTCTGCCCGACGGCCGGATCGGAGTTGGACGTCCAGTTGTGGCCGCTGGTACCGTTGATCGGCCGGCTGGTCACCATGCTGACGTGGTTGGGCAGGGTGACGGTAATGTCGTAGTCGTTGCGGGCGTTTAACGTGTATGCCCCTTCGTTCATCAGGCGGTAGAAATTCGGCGCGCCGCTGGGTCCGAGATTGGTGACGGCGTCCGGCCGCAGGCCGTCTACGCTGACGTAGATGACGTAGGTTGACGGTGAGGCAACCGCCTGGGTCGAGCCGGTGACGGCCATGGTGACCCGCGACACGGCGTAGACCCGCGGGATCGCGGTGGCGACGTTCGGCGCCAGGATGGAGAAGAGCGTCGCACCCATGATGACGCCGACGGCGAAATCCGCAAACACGAAAACCATCGTCCAGGTGTACCAGCGCGCGAATTTGACGTGCAGCGAGGGCGGGCGCATCCGCTTAGTGTACTTTTTTTGTTTCGGCATAGGTCGTTTTGCGTTAATAATTTTCAGATACATTGTATCACATATCGTCAAGAGGCTTATCCACGGCGCTACCAGGCGCTGCCGGTTGCTTTGGCGCCCCTAAAAATGGCATAATGGTAAAGGATAACTCTTAACCGGCATAATATGTTCAAAGAATTCAAGGCCTTTATCATGCGCGGCAGTGTCGTGGACCTGGCCGTCGGTATCATCATCGGCGGGGCATTCGGAAAGATCGTCACCTCGTTTGTCAACGATATCCTGATGCCGCCGCTCGGCCTGGCGCTCGGAAAAATCGATTTCACCAACCTGTTCGTTTCGCTGTCGGGAGGGGACTACAAAACTTTGGCCGAAGCCAAGGCCGCCGGTGCCGCCACCATTAACTACGGGATGTTCATCAACAATATCATTGATTTTCTGATTGTCGGTTTCTCGATCTTTCTGGTTATCAAGGCGATGAACAAGATGAAAAAGAAGGAGGAAGCCAAGCCCGCGGCACCGGCCAGGGAAGAAGTTCTGCTGACGGAAATCCGCGATATCCTGAAAAATAAATAAGCGGGGGGTACCCCTGCGTCGGCCATGAAAAAGCAGTCGGTTGTTATAATATTTTTGGTCGTCGGTATCGGAGTTGCCGTCGGCGGCCTGCTCTTCGTGCGGTCGCGCCGCCGGCAGCCAACGTTTTTGGAACAAGGGCTCAATACCATGGCCGTTGAGGGATGGCGGTATGTCCAGCAGAAGCGCAATCCCAATATCACGGAAGATCAATTGGTCGATACCATGGCGGAAGTCCAACAAGAGGTGGCCAAGTACAATACTTGGGTGGAAGAGCAAAAACGCTTGTGCGAAAACGCGTGCCAGCCCACGTACCATCGGGAATGGGTGGACAATTCAGCCGCGCGTTTTCTCGAACCGTTTTATTTTTTTGAACTCAAAGAGCGGGTGTGCCGGATATCCTTGACGATTATTGAAGACAGTGCTTCCACCTACTATAAAGTTTTCAACTGCGCGACCGGCAGAATATTATTGCAGTATCATAAGACGCGGCGCGAACCGTGGGATTGGCAAAAAAAGGAATACGAAGAATATGTACGGCAGCGGGATGAATATATGGGGTTAAACAGTCGTAACTAAAAAAATCGCCGCTGCGTGCGGCGATTTTTTTGCTGCCGTTATTTTCCAAGCGCGTTCTGGATGTAGCCAAACATCTCGGCGCCGGGCACGCCCGCGCCATACTGTTGTTTGAGCGCCGGGCCTTCGTGCTCGTATAGCTTTGACAGGCCCTTTTCCACTTCGGGGTTGCCGGCGGTAAACATATTGACCAATTCCATCCAGCGCCGCGCGAGTTTCTGCACCGCCGGGTCTTTCGGGTCAGTGCCGCGCTCCATGTGCGATTTCACTTCGGCGATGAGATTGGGCCATTCGGCCTCCACCGCTTTGATTTTTTCCGGCCCGAGTTTCTCGCCCTGGCGCTTGATCGCTTCTATCGCTTCGGGGGAGTAGTACTTTTCCATATTGTGCAAAATATACATTATGGTAATAAGGTACATTCTACACCCGCATGTTATGTCTGGGTCAAGCGTTGTGTTATACTCTGGGTATAAGCTCATAACCAAAAACGATATATGCCATCACAATCAAAGCGCGAGGAGTTCAAAGTATCCGGCGGCGACGTCATCAATAAAATTAAGGCCCTGGTGAAAGAGGGCAATGTCCGCCGCATCATTATCAAGAACGAAAAGGGGGAAACCATTTTGGAATTTCCCCTCACCATCGGCGTGGTGGGCGTCGCCCTGATTCCGATCTGGGCGGCGATCGGCGCGATTGCCGCGCTGGTTGCCAACTGCACGATAGTCGTCGAACGGAAAGAATAGCTCAGATTGTCCGCCAGAGCTGTTATCAACCACAAAAAAGCGCCGCGAAATGGCGGCGCTTTTTTATCCCGTTCATTTACGCTCCTCCTTTGGTTGGCGGCAATGACTCGTCGTCAATGAATCCGTTGATGAGCGTTTCGATGGGACGAACGTCATCTTCGCATCCCGGGAACTGGATTTCCTTTTCCCGCGATCCGTCCGACAGGGAATACGTCGCGGAATAGTCCAAAACCATTGACGCCGGACATTCTTTCTGGAAAATTCCCGAAGATTGAATGGCTGCCGCGACCTGGCTAACCTGTTGGGGCGTTAAATGGAATTGGGCGCTGCGCTGGCCGCTGATCGTCAAAAGGCCGGACGTCCATAGCGTTCGCGTTTCCGTACAGGGCTCATCCGTTGGCGCGCACGGTCCCCATCCGGATTCTTTTTTGTAGATGACAAAGTTTCCTCCGCTCGTATCGTTATTGGTATTAAGGCTCGGGGTGACTTGTTGGTTGACATTGCTTTGGACAATCGGCCGGGTCTGACAGCCGGCGCCGATCAAAGCCAGTGAGAATATCGCGCAGAGATATTTTATTTTCATATGCAAGCATTATACAGGCACATTGCATCCAGCAATAAGCCACCGTGGTTTTGTGACAACGGATTGACAAATTTTTTGTCCGGTGACAAGATGTCGGGTGGCAGATTGGACTTTTGTTAGGAGGAATCGTCATGGCCGGCTCGGATACTGTTTGTCCGGAGTGCGGCACCACGATGGAGTACACGTGGATCGGCGTAGGCGAGCACCACATGTGGGTTTGCCCCAAATGCGGCCGGCGGCTGGAGCCGCCGTCCGTGCCGCCGGACACGGCACCCAACATTCCCGACCCCAAGAATCCCTGGGGGATCATCATTTTCTGCGCCGTCGTGGTACTGATCATTTTGTTCCTGAAAGGGTTCTCCTGCGTGCAGCATTCCTGACTTTTGCGGCGATCTTTCGACTCTCACCTTAGCACCCTTCCTGGGTGCTTTTTTTGACCAGTCAGGGTCATCATTTGACTTTTTGGCCAAATTATGCTAAAATTTCGTCACGACTAAATCTAACGATATAAGTAATTCTTATGAATTCTCAGAAAAACAATTTCCAGGCTCTGGGCGTTGCCCCGGCGTTTTTGGAAATTTTGAACAAGCATAAATATCTCACTCCGACGCCGATCCAGGAGCAGTCCATTCCGACGGCGATTGCCGGCAAAGACATCGTCGGCATCGCGCAGACCGGCACGGGCAAGACGCTCGCGTTCGGCATTCCGATGCTCCAGCGCCTGGCCCAGCTGAAAGGCAAGGGCGTGGTCATCGTGCCCACGCGGGAACTGGCGCTCCAGATCGACGAAGCCCTGCAGCAGATCGGCCGGGCTTTCGGTTTGCGAACTGCGGTGCTCATCGGCGGGCAGGGGATGGAGATCCAGATGCGGCAGCTGAAAGCCAACCCGCATGTCATCATCGCGACACCCGGACGCTTCAACGACCATCTGCAAAACTATTCGCTCAAGCTTGCGGGGGTAAAAATTCTGGTGCTCGACGAGGCCGACCGGATGCTGGACATGGGGTTT
>JAQTQO010000055.1 GCA_028712155.1 Patescibacteria group bacterium
GCGAAAACAAAAAGCTGCGAATGCGTAATGCAATCTCCACCCTTCGAAGGCATCATGCGGGATTGCATGGTATTCCTCATGGCATGGAAATTCGCCATGATTTCTTCAATTAACCTTTTTCTGGCTGACATGTGCGCGGGGGGAAAATAGATTAGCTCCTTAATATATAAGTATCTTAATAGAAATATATTTACTTGTCAAGTACCCGGATGCGTAAAAACGGGTCTCGCGCCACGCGAGACCCGTTGGTGATTGCATTTCTGTCTTCAACGGTATCGCTCCAAAAGTTTGACCAGGAGCCGGACCGGCGCACCCGCCGCCCCTTTCGCCAAATGCTCGCCGTCCACCGCCGTCATCCGCGATCCGATGTCCACATGGATGCTCCGCATCCCTTTGGCAAAATGCTGCAGGAAGAGCGCGCCGTGGATGGCGCCGCCGTAGCGCGTTTTGCCGATGTTGGCGATGTCGCCAAGCGTTCCTTTGATCTCGCCTTCATATTCTTCCCAGAGCGGCAGCGGCCACACATAGTCGCCGCTCAGTTCGCCGAGTTCCTGAAACTGCTTGAGCAGGGCGTCGTCTTTGGAAAAAATGCCCGCGGCGCGATTGCCCAGCGCCACCATGACCGCACCCGTCAACGTTGCAACGTCCACCACCAAACGCGGGTGATACCGCCGGGCGTAGGTCAGGGCGTCGGCCATGATGATGCGGCCTTCCGCGTCCGTCGAGACCACTTCAATGGTCTCCCCTGACATCGCGCGCAGGATATCGCCGGGATGGTAACTGGAACCCGACGGCATATTTTCGACCGCCGGAATTATACCGATCACATTGACGGCGAGCTTGAGCCGCGCGGCGACTGCCACGGCGTTGATGACCGCCGCGGCTCCGGACATATCCATGTGCATGTCGGCCATCCCCTGCTCGGACTTGAGGTTGAGGCCGCCGGAATCAAAAGTCACGCCCTTGCCGACCAGCACGATCGGTTTGGAATCGCCGCCGGCCAGGTACTCCATGATGACAAACCGCGGCTCCTCCGTTGAACCTTTTGATACCCCGAGAATCCCGCCCATCTTCAGCGTCCGCAGATCGGCGGGCTTGAGGACGGTCACCTTCACGCGGCTCCCGCGCACTGCCTGGACGGCCGCGTCGGCCAAACCGCTCGGCGTGATCTCTCCGCCCGGAGTATTCGCAAGCGTGCGGCAATCGTTGACCGCCCGCCCGATCACCTGCCCCCGCTTCAAACCGCGCTTGCCTTCGGGGGAAACCCGGCCGACGACCGTCACGGACTGCACGAAATCCCAACCTTCCGCGGGCCGGCGCTTGTATTTGACGAAGCTAAAATTGGCCATCTCAAAATTGACGGCCAGCATTTCGGCCAACTCCCCCTCGGGGATGCCGAGGTGCGGGAAAACGAAATCCGCCGCCGACACGGACAGCTTCTTGCCATGGTGAGTTTTCGCCAGCGCAATCACCTGCCGGCAAACGTCAACCAGTTTGCGGCGCGTCATTTTCTCCCGCTCGCCGATGCCGATGGACAGGACTTTGCGGTTGCCCGGCCGCACCTGTAAAAAATTCTCCGTCCCTGCAACGAGCGTCACGACGGTGACGTCCTTGCTATTGACCGGACGCGGGCTGATGGTGATCTGCATATGAACGTTAGGGTTATTAGCGCGTACCATTGTACCGGTGCACCGCGAAAAAAGTCAACCCCGCCGGCCATCGTACATGAAGCACAGCGACCATCCGAACAGGAGGGAATTTTTGCCCCGGGTGCGGCACAACTCCTAGATCACTACCCACCACTTTTTTATGAAGTCGATCAAAAACGGGAATAGGGTGAACACGACGAGCAGTATGCTGACCAGGATCAGGCGCACGATAGTTTCCCACGTAATGATGTTGTAAAAAATTTTCCCGAATTTACTCCCCTTGGGCGCGCCGAGCTGCTCGGCCTCATTGAGCAAAATGATGAGAAAAATCAGGATGATGGGTAACAGCATCCCGTTCACGACCTGCGAGAACAGCATGATTTGGAATAAGGAGAAAAACGTCGTGAGGACGAACACCGCGGAAAAAGCGATGATGATCGCCAGCAAACTATAGAAGAGGCGGGCCTGTTTCCAGGTGCGATTGACGCCGTGTTCGAAACCCAGAGCTTCGCAAATGCAATAGCTCGTGCTCAGCGGCAAAATAAATGCGCCGAGCAGCGAAGCGAAGAAAAACCCGAACGCAAAAATATTTTTTGCAAAAACGCCCAGCACCGGAGTCAGCGCGAGGGCGGCCTTTTCCGCGCTGTCGATGACCACGTGATTATCATAGAGAACATTTTTCGTCGTGATAATGATCATCGCGGCGATGAAACAGGTGAAAAAAGCGCTGAAGTACACTTCCATCTTTTCAATCTTGTAGTGTTTGGCATCAATGCCTTTATCGACCACATACGATTGGATGAAGAACTGCCCCCACGGGGTGATGGTCGTGCCCATGATCCCCAGCAGCGCCAGAAAGAATTCTTTATCCGCGGGAAAGTACGGCGTCACGCTGCTTTGGGCAACGTCAAGCCAGTTCGGATCCGACATGACGGCGGATACGATGTAGACCAAAAAGAACGTGGAAATGACCAGAAAAAAACGCTCGATTTTCTTGAATGATCCTTTGTAGAGAACTACCCAGACGATGATGGCGAGCGCCGGCACCGTAAACCACCTAGACAGGTGGAAGAGCTCGAGCGACGCCGCGATACCGGCGAATTCCGAGGTGGTGACCGCCAAGTTCGCGGCAAACAATGTCAAGACCGCCAGGAAAGTCCACCGCACGCCGAAACGTTCCCGGATCAGAGAGGCCAGGCCCTTGCCGGTGAAAATCCCCAGGCGGACGCCGATTTCTTGCGTGCAGGCGAGCGTGAAAAAATTCACCACCAGTACCCACAGCAGCATGTAACCGAAGCGCGAACCGGCATAGGAATACGTGCTGATCCCGCCGGCATCGTTGTTCGCGGTACCCGAAATGATGGCGGGGCCGATCACGGCGAAAACGACCGCCAAACCGGGCCAAATATTTCTGAATTTTGGCATAGCGCTACGCCCCGACCGCGGTCGACCGACACCACAGCTTGGCGGTAGGAAGTTTAGGCATGGGGAGCCAGTCGCCGCATGATATCGTCCACGGCCACCACGCCGACCATGCGACGGCGATCGTCCAATACGGCAGCCGTGAAAAGGTTATACTTGGTCATGATGGCGGCGACCTGGTCCACCTTATACTCCGGCCGGAGCGTCGAAGTTTCCGGATGCCGTTTCAAGAGGTCTTTCATTTTTTTCTCCGGCGGGGAGATCAACAGCCACCGCATGGAGACGGCGCCATAGAAACGCTTATCATCGCCGGTAACGTACACGTAAATGAGGTAGCGCAGCGTCGGGGAAACTTTACGGATGATCTCGATGGTCTGCCCGACGGTCCAGTCCGGCCGCACGGTTATAAAATCCGGCGTCATGAGACCGCCGGCGGTGTTGTTGGGATAGTGAAGCAGCTGGGTGACCTTTTCGGCCCGGCCGTTCTTGAGCTGCTGCAGGAGGCGCTGCACGTCCTCGGGCGGGTACGATTTCACCAGATCCGCCATCTCATCGGCCGACATCTGCGAAAAAATTCTCCCCACTTCTTCCGGACCCAGGTATTTGACCAGCACTTTCTGCAGGTGCGGATTGAGCTCTTCGAGAACTTTGGCGGCCGCTTTCGGTTCCAGCGACTTCACCAACCGGCCGCTCTGCTTGAGGTTGAGATCCTCGACGATATTGGCGAGATCGGCCGGATGCAGTTTGAGCAAATCGCGCGACACGACGTTCAAACGCAGGAATCGGCGCACGGGCTGCACATGCCGCCAATCGATCAGGTGGACTTTAAATACCTTAAAAATATCCAGCCAGTCCAAACCCAGCCGGCGCAGCAGGCCCTTCCCGCTGACGTCAATGCCGAGCACACACATCCGGCCCTCGAATTCGCCCAGCCGCAGGTCGTTGACCCGCACCACCCGCGCGCCGACCATGTCCACGATCTGCTGGTCCAGCACGTCGCGCTTGAGCAGGACATCATTCTCGGACGGTTGCGGACCGCGGGGGATTTTTTCAAACGGACGCTTCAGCGACACGGCCTCCCGGCTCAAATTCTCCACGTGCTCGTACGGAATGGTGAGGAGTTTCCCCTTGCTTTTGACCACGACGAACTGGAGCGGCGCATAATCATCCACTTTCGGCTTGATGAGGATATCATCCAGCCGGCCGACGTTGGATTCGGCGCTGTCCTGAACCTTGATGTTCAGTAAACGGCTGAGGTACGGCATAGACTTCCGAAGATGGGCAA
>JAQTQO010000030.1 GCA_028712155.1 Patescibacteria group bacterium
CGCGAGCATCAGCGCGACCACCGTGAGAATCAAAAATATCCACGATAAAACGAGGTGCGGTGAAGACCCCAGGCTCAAGATCGGCGAAATCCACGGCATCCACAAATCCACGGGGAACCGGTAGCCGGCGCCGCGGTCGAGATACTCGGCGGGCGGCAACCATGGCGCGAGCCAAATGCCGATACCGCCGGAGAGCATCAAGAGCCACGCGGCTATCCGCTGGGGAAAATTCGGCAGAAAGAACGCCGCCACACGGTAGAGCACGTAGAGCAAGCCGATGCCCAACAGCACCCGGCTGATGTGAAATGTCATCGGCGGGGTCAGGCCGAGTGTGCCGCCCAACCGTCCGAGGACAAACCACACGACATTGAACGATCCGACGGGTTGCGGTTCGGCGGTGTAGAGATCGCGCACAGTCACGCTCCCCTCCTGCACCTGCCGCAGGTACGAGTAGTAGACCGGCGTGTCGGCCGGCAGCAGAGTTCGGATGCCCAAAAAACGCGTGCCCGGCGGCGTTGACAACCAGCCGTACAACAGCGAACCGTTGGCAATCAGCAAAGCGGCGATGCCGAGACCCGCCCACCAGGCGCGGCGATACCGCACCGCCCGTCTGCCCGGCACCGCGCCGCGGATCTCATGGAGCATAATTCGCAATTACCGGTTCACCCGGTAGATGGTGGCGCTGGCATTGGCGTAGACCGGTGTCACCCACGGCAGCGCAGCCAGCGGCAAAATATCGTCCCCGTAGTCCACCGCACCGGAATACACGTGCGTGACGCCGTAGCGGTCCACCAGCGCGCGCCGCGCCGCGGCATTGCCTCCCCGGAAAAACCAGGCGACTTCAATTTTTTTTCGTTCGTAATTAAGCGTCTCAACGTCATGGCCGAGCACGACCTGCCGGCCGGATAGCCCCGCAATCAGGTAGCTGGAACCCGGGCCGGCCAGCACCACGGCCGACGGATCGGTGACCCGGCGCACCGCCGTGATGGCCGCCACCTCATCGTGCGGCCAAAACAGCAGGGGGTTGCGCTGCTGCATCAGCCCGATGTCGTTGGCCAGAGAAACCAGATTGCTGAACCCAAACAGCGGCAGGGCAACCAGCAGCAGCACGAGCGGGCTGCCGGTCAGCACGGCCGGCGCGCGCAGCCACCGCCGCCCCAAAAAACTGAGCACGAGCGGCAAGCCGTACACCGTTAAGATGGCCAGCGGGATGGTCAGGCCGGTGGTCAACCGGCGCTGGTAGGGTAACAGCGGCATAACTACCAGCACGGCTTGCACCAGTGCCCAGGTGAGCAGTAACAACCACGCCGGTTCGCGCCACTTTTGCTCGCGCACCAGGCGCAGGGTACCGGCGGCCGCCCCGGGCAGGAGAAAGCCGTAGCTTAGCACCAGCATGAAAAACGGCGGGGACAGCTGGAGGTTGCGTGCGGCCCGGCCCGCGGTGACCGGATCGAACGCGAGCACCGCGGCGTAGTACACAAGCACCGGCAAAGCGGCCAGACCGACGATGAACAGGTGCCCTACGATGTCCCACCGCCAGCGCCGCTTTGTCCAACTCAGGCCTGCGGCCCAGGCGGCGAGCGTCAAAAAAATCAACGGCGCATGGAACGGATGGAAGCTGAACAGGCCCAGAGCGCACACACCGGCCAGGATACTCCAGCGCACCTGCCGCCGCTCGGCCGCCAAGATCGAGCAGCAAAAGACCGCCATGATCAGGGCGAACGCCGCCGCCATATGCCCCGAGTGCATCACCGACAGGAAAATATTGGACTCCGGGACCCACAAATCCAGCGGCAGGGGGTAGTAGCCGGGCAGATCGCGCGCCGGGTGAAAGAAGGGCAGCAAATATCCCGATACCCCGCTGCCGAAAGCGGCCAGCACCACCCCCCACCGTCGCAGCCGGGGTTGGGGCAGGTACCGGCCAAGCAGGGCCCACAGCGCCCACAGGAGCAGCGGAATCGTGAGCAGGCGCGCCAGGTGAAACGTCAGCGGCACCGACAGCTGCAGCGCCTGTCCCAGCAGGCCGCTCGCGGTCCAGAACGTATTGAGCATCGGAAAACGCGCGGCTTCCGTCGTGAAGAGATCGGTAAACATCAGGTGACCGTCGCGCACTTGCCAGAGGTACGAGTAGTAAACGAAGGTGTCACCGGGCGCAAATCCGTGCAGTCCGAGGTACGTAAGATCGGGCGTCTGGTGCAGCCAGCCGTAGAGGTAGGGCTGGCTGGTAAAAACAGCCAAAAGGATACCCACGACTACCAGAAAGCAGCGATGCGAAATTTTTTTTTCGATCATACGGTTCGGCGAAGCGTCAGCGTGGACGCACGTTTCAGACATCCCGTTGCACAATGGCCGGTCGTTCCCGCCGCAACCGCCACACTTTACGAAAAGCTTCGAACATTATGCCGAGGTTGAACTTTGACCGGCCGGCGCGCCGTTCGGTAAAAGTAATGGGGATCTCCACAATCCGGTATCCGCACCAGAACGCGCGGGCCGTCGTTTCAATTTGAAAATTGTATCCCACGGAGCTCAGGTGATCCAGGTCGATGCGCTCCAGCACGTGCCGGCGGTACGCCTTGAATCCGCCGGTCAGGTCGCGGAGCGGAACCCGCAGGACGGTGCGCGCATACCAGTTGCCCAGCCGGCTGATCCATTGCCGCAACCGATTCCAGTTCACGATGCGGCCGCCGGGGACATACCGCGAGCCGAGCGCCACATCGGCGCCCTGCGCGATGGCCGCGACCAGCTGCGGCAGCACAGCCGGGTCGTGCGAGAAATCCGCATCCATCTGCAGGAGCACGCCGGCGCCGGCCTGGAGCGCGCGCCGAAATCCGTCCACGTACGCGCGGCCGAGCCCCGCCTTGCCCGGCCGGTGCAGGACCGACAGCCCCGGATAGCGCGCGGCCAATTGATCGGCCAGTTCCCCGGTACCGTCGGGCGAATGATCATCCACCACCAGCACGCGCAAACCGGGCAACCCCAGCTGGAAAATCTGCTGGAGCAGGGGTTCCAGATTCACCCGTTCGTTATAGGTCGGAATGATGAGGAAATGCGTCTCAGGCATGGGGCAAGGGTTGAGAACATTCGTAGAGCGTAGTCCCGCCGGACTGCCGCGACTGGCACGTTCGGCCGGCCTGCAGGCAGCGCCGCAGCAGCATCAGCCGTTCGGCGCAGGCGGATTCTTCGCGCGCCGGGCAATACGGCAAGGCTTCCACCGGCGCGGTGGCCGGAGCATACGCCGGCCGCACGGGGTGCACCACGTAGAGGATCTCACCCGGGTAACTCTCCAAGTAGCTGCAACGGAGCGGATAGAGCAGCTGCACCGGCCCGTGGCTGTAGAAACTCAACGGAAACTGGTAGTAGTCGGTCAGCACCAGCGGCGCGTTTCGGCGGTGATCCAGATCGAGTTCGCCGACCACCGACGGCACCCAATCAGCCGCATAGAGGCTGGCGCGCTGCAAGGTATCCCAATGGAGCACCAGAAATATACCGCCACCCAGCGTCCCAAGCAAGAGCAACCCGAGCGCCGCTTGGCTGCGCCCGGCCGCGGCCCAAAGCTGCCCGGCCAGAATTCCGGCGATGACGGCGATGATCGGCAGGAGCGGGACGAACTGTTTTTCCGCCACCGACTCGGCCGGAACGACCACCGGGATGACGAGAAAATACACCGCACTGAACGCCGCCAGCCACCCGGCCGGCGGGTGGCCGGTCAGCCCCAGCGTCAACGGACGTCCGATCCAGGTGCGCACCCGCGCGACAAAAAAACCTCCGGCAACCACGGCCGCGCTCGCCAGGGTCAGCCACAGCAACTTGAGTTGGGGCTCCAAACCGCCGTACCAAAACACATACCAATAGCGCACGCCGACCACCCACGGGAGCGTCAACAGCAGCCCCGCACCAATGGCCGCCGGCAGCCCGGGCTGCCGGACGACCGCACGGATACCTGCGGTCGCAATCCAATGGCAGAGGAGAAACACGCCGACCAGCACCGCGGCGACCGCATGGGTATGGAAGAGCAGCACGCCGCTCCCCGTCAGCGCAAAAATCGCCCGGCGTTTTTTGGACCGACGCAGCCAGAGGTAGGCGGCCAGGCACGCAACGACCAGCAGGGTCTCGAGGCTATAGTAACGCGCCTGGCGTTCGTAGTACCACGCAATCGGATTGAACGCCTGGAGCGCGACGGCGAGAAGCGCCGCGCCCCGGGATGCCCCCAAACGCGCGAGGCGGTACACCACCAGCAGCGTAAAACCGGAAAGTAACACGGCGGGTAATCTGGCCTGCCAGGTGCCGGTACCGAAAAGTTTGAACGACGCGGCGATCAGATAGTACGGCAACCAGCCTTTGTTCTTTTCAAATTTGGAACCGTAGAAATTCGTGGATTCGAATTCGTACTTCGGGCTGGTGCTGGGAATGAAGCTCCGGTTCTCATACAATCGTTCCCCGCGGAATTCAGCGTTGGGGTAGCCGACGTCCAGGATCTGCAGCGCATAAATGCCGCTCTCGGCTTCATCCTGCCAAAGCAGGTGGCCCTTGATGCCCCAGGCGCGCACGCCGACGCCAGCGATCACCAGCATGACCAGCAGCCCGAGGGAAAAATTCTGCGACTTACGCATAATACTGCACCAGCAGCCACACCGTTGCGCACCCGCCGGCCGCAAAAAATGCCGTGGCCAACCAGGTGATAAACTGCGGCAGGGACCGCTCGAGCGGCAGTTTGCGCCAACCGAGGTGCAGCAGCACGAGCGCGGGTAAGAGCATCGGCATGAGGTACCGCCCCTGGGGCTGGAAAACAACGGTAAAGTTATGGCGCACGACGATGGCAACGAGGGCGGCGCCGGCCATCGCCGCACTCCCCAGCAACCACCGGCGGGAACGGACATCGGCCGCCACCGCCCGGCGGCAGCCCCCCAGACTGCACACCAACCCCACCCCGGCACTGACCACCAGAAAGAGATACCATGAATACCACCACGACGGCAGACCAATGTCCATGTAGCCGAAGACGCCGAAGCTGCTCAGGAAGAGAAACGAAACGAAGGCGATCCAATCGCTTGCCGATGTCCAGCGTAGATGCCTGACGCCGTAATCCATTTGCTCCACCGGCAGTTGCGCGGCGGCTTGCTCCACCGTGAGACCGGGCGGCACCCAGGCGATGCCGCTGCCCACCACGACCGGAATATACGCCCGGTGGTACACGCGGTACTGATTGAGGTAAAAAGCGGTAGGAAAAACGAGAAAGACGGCCAAGGCTATCGCCAGCGCACGGACATTTTGCCGGCCGGCGCGCCAGAGGTACAAACCGTAACCGCCGGCGAGGAGAAATCCGGCATAACCGTTCTCGCGCCCGAGGAAGAGGAGCCCGAGCACCGCGCCGAGCGCAAGCGCCGTCGCGGTCTGCAGCGCGCCCCGGCGGTGGATCACTGCCAGGAGAAAAAATAGGGCGGTATTTACCATCACCGTATAGGCATCCGCGTTGAAGTACGACCCGATGAACAAAAACTGCGGGTGGAACGCAAACATCGTCGTGATGGCAACGGCCATCCCGTGCTCGCGCGGCCAGAGGTTGCGCACCGCCGCGTACGCGCAGGCGATCGCCAATCCCGAAACCAGCACGGAGCCAAGCCGGAATTTCCGGAAGAGCGGGAGGTCGCCGGGAACCAGGTGCGCCAGGTACGCGGAAATCCGGTAGCCGAGGACCGGCTTTATCAGATAGTGATCATTAGTTTCGGCCGGGTAGCGGGGCGCGCGTCCCGTCTGGTACATGTGCAGGATCGCATCGTAGCGCCGGCGCTCATCCGGCCCGGCGTCGTACGGCAGCACCAACGCCAGGGTCAGGCGCAGGGAAAGCGCCGCCACGAGCACCGCCATAAACCACCAGCGCGCCGTTGGGGAAGACATACTGTAAGGACTATGGATATGCGCGCCGAAACTGCGGCGACCGCAAAAGACCCGCCCGCGTCAGCCCATACCGCAGCATGGTCGCGATGATATCCAGGCCGTAGCGCAGGCTGCCGCCCAGCCCCACCGAGGACGCATCTTTGAAGTACCGCGTCGAAATGGGAATTTCCTGGATCCGGAATCCGGCCACCACCAGCTGCACGATAATTTCCGTGTCGAACACAAAACCGTCCGCGTTCAGTTGAAACGGCACCGTCTCGAGCACCCGCCGGCTGTACGCGCGGAATCCGGAATGGTATTCGGTCAGATGCAGGCCGAGGCACCAATTCTCAAACCGGGTGAGGAAAATGTTGGGGTAGTACTTCCAGCGCGGCATGCCGCCGGCAATCGCCGCCTTCTTCCAGATCATCCGGGAACCGAAGACCGCGTCGCACGAACCGGCGATGATCGGGGCAACGAGCTGCGGAATGGCGTGCGGGTCATACTGGTGATCCGGGTGCACCATCACCACCACGTCGGCGCCCAACGCCAGCGCTTCGCGGTAGCAGGTCTTCTGGTTGCCGCCGTAGCCGCGATTTTTTGGATGCACGATGGTGCGCAGGCCGAGCCGACGGGCGATTTCGGGCGTGCCATCCATCGACGCATCATCCACGAGCAGGATGTCGGAAACCGCGTCGCGCGGAATATCCGCCAAGGTCTGTGCCAAAGTTTTGGCCGCATTGTAGGCCGGCAGCACGGCGATCACCTTACAACCATTTGGCATAATTCAGGTTTCCCTTTAATCTTCACGCGTCCCGGCGTCCAACGGGCGCACGGATGGTCGCGGCGGAAAAATTTCTCCACCCAGGACAAAGCCGAGCATCAGCAATGCCGCCACCACACCGAGGTAATTTTCATTAAAAAACCGGGAAAGCCACCAGAACGCAAGTAAAAAAACCCCGCTGCCGGTGAGCGCCCGACTTAGTCCGCGGTCGCGCCGCTGCCAGTACAGCAGAATAATGAGGAGCGGCCCGGCCAGGGCCAGCTCCAATATTCCGTAAGGAAAATATCCGCGCGGCGTCGACGGAAAGCCCAGCAGCTGCAGCAGCACCGAGAGCCCGTAGCCGTAAATCGGGTAGCTGGTCGGCAGCAGTCCCGCCGGATAGCGATAGACGTCATCGATAAACGCGCGGGCATTCCACAGCCAGAACGGCGCGACGAACACCAGGAATGCGACCGGCAGCGGCCACAGCTGCCCGACGCAGTCGGAGGCCGCCTGCCGCGGGGTCCGGCCGCCGGTCCGACGCACGCCGTACCAATACGCGATGAGGAACGGAGCAAAAAGCCAAGCCGTCTGCTTACTCGCGCAAGCGAGCGCCAGCGCGAGCGCCGCCCACACCGGGTGTTTGCTAAACATCAGCCAGGCGGACAGCAGCAGGAACGCCAGGACGAACGCGTCGCTGGTCCCCATCACCAATCCGGAAAACTGCAGCGGATTGAGCGCCAGCAGCACGAGGGAGATCCGCTTGCCGCGAGACGGCAGGCCATACGCGGCCAGGCAGATTAAACCGAACGCCAGGAGGTGGACGAAGCGCTGATCGTACCATCCCAGCACCTGCCAGGAGACCCAGGCGAACGGCAGCGATGCGACGGTGTAGAACGGCAGCGTGATGTAGTGGTCGAGCGCCGGGTTATCAAACCAGGTCTGCGTCGCGGCGTCGTAGAATTTCCCGTCCTGCCAGGCCTGGAGCGCCGTTCCGCGGTAATCGGCCGCGTAAAAATTTTTCCCCGCGGCAAGCTGCTTGATACCCTCTTCAATAAGAATCGCATTATCGTGCACGTACGCGGTCGGACCGGTGCGGTGGCGCAAGGCGACCAGCGCTGCCGTCGCGCCGCCGACGATGATCGCGATCGCCGCCGCCACGATAACCGTTTTCAAAAATTCCCGCGGCGGTGACGGCCGCGGCATGAGGTCAAGTACGACACCCGCCAGCACCACTACCCAAAACGCGTTGGCCAGCACCGTCCACGCCGGCACCGGCAGCACTCCCCGCAGCCAGACAAGATCCAGCGCGCCGAACAGAAACAACAGCAGCATCTCCAATGAAAGGACGCGGCCGACGGCGGGCGAAGGATGGTCAACTGACGCCATACTGCTTTACTTCTGCGGCATTTCTGGTCGCCCGTGGCGCAGCCGCCGCCGCAGCGCCAGCACCGACCGCAGGTACCCGACGCTGAGCGACCAAATTTTCACCTTGCTCGAACGCCCGGGCGTGATGATCTCGCGCCAGCGCACCGGAATCTCCTTCACCCGGTAACCGGCCCGTTCGGCGCGCACCAGCAATTCGGTATCAAAAAACCAGGCGCCGTTCTCCACCTGCGGCAGGAGCTGGTCGCGCACCCGGCGGCTGACGGCTTTGAACCCGCACGGCGCATCGGCGACGTGCACCGCCAACAAAAGCTTGAGCACCCATTGATAGCCGCGCGACGCGGTCCGGCGCAACAGGTCGCGCTCCACCACCGCGCCGGGCGCGTAGCGAGAGCCGATCGCAACATCATAACCCTCCGAGCTCACGGCGGAAACCAACGCGGGGAGCGCGGAAAGATCGGTGGCCAAATCCGCATCCATGAAAACATACACGTCGGCAGACACGGCCCGCCAGCCCGCCACGATGGCATACCCTTTCCCAATCTGGCTGAGGCGCAGGTACTGCAGCCGCGGTTCTTTGGCCGCGAGCGCCCGGACGATCTCCGCCGTGCGGTCCGTCGAGCCGTTATCCACGACCATGAGCTGCCACTCCCACGCCGGAAAGTGCGCGGATAAAGATGCCATGACCTGCTGGCAGGATCCGGCGATGATTCGTTCCTCATTGAGAGCGGGGAGAACAACACAGAGGCGCATAGTCGAAAAATCTTCAATTACTTATTATCAATTTCCTAGACTTTGAACGCTGGACACGGATTTTTTTGGTTGCGGCAACACCTCATACACTGTGGCCTCGCCGTCGCGGTACACTTCCCGGAATTCGGGCTGGCCGGCCAGCAATTGCCCCATCGTCCCATCCTGCTCGGAACCGACGAGCGCATACCGGGCTCCGAAATGCTCCCCGATGATTTCGGCCACCTGACCGTGCTGGCGGCCGGTAGTGATCTTCTCCCACTCCCAATAACGCGCGGGGTCCTGGCGGTACATGAACGTGGCATCCAGACCGACGATGTAGAAATTATGGCTGTTGTAGTAAAACAGCATCGGAAAATCGTCCCAGTCGCTGTGGAAGATGACGCTCCCCGGCGCGCTGTTTGCGGAAAGCCACGCCGAAACGGCTCCAAACCGGCTGAACGGAATGCCCTGGAGGTACGCCGCACGGACGTTCCACACATCGCGTACCACGATGAACGGCAGGATAGCCAGCGGGAGCAACAGCGCCACGAGGTACAATTTCTGCTCGCTCAGAAACTGGCGCAGTTCGCGCCAGAAACCGGACAGCGGCAGCCCCGCCACGCCGGCGTCCACGGCGACCGCCGCGAACAGAAACTCGAACGGTATCAGGTATTCGACGTTACGCCGCGCGCGGAGGGTCATAGCAAAAAAGAATACCATGACGATGCCCAGGAACGTCGACCGCACCGGCTGCCGCCGAAATGTCAGGAGGTACACGGTCAGACCGACGACCGCGCAGAACGTCGCCACGGTGGTGGCGCCGACCAGCTCCAGGAGCGGGTACGGGTACCACTCGCCGCCCACGCCGATCACCTGCTGGTAGTTGATGACGGCAATCTGGATGATCTGGTTCCAGTAAAAATACAAATTATGCGGAAAGTATGGGTTGACCACCAGACCGGCCGCGATGCCGACTGCGACCGCCGCAATCAGTTTCACATTCGCCGCCAGCAGCCGCCGGCACTCGGTACCAAAATGCGCCGATCTCCCCGCGGATCCGGCGGACGCGGGAGAACTTAGGGCGGACGCCGGGCCGGTCACGGTCGGCGCCGGAAACCACCGCCGCGATACCAGCGCCACCCAGTCGGCAACGCTGAGCATGACCGCCAACACCAGGAGGAGCGGCCAGCCGCCGTACAGCCACACATACACAAATCCAGCCACGGCGAGATGGACATGCCGCCGGGCGACCAGGCTGGCTAAAAACCCGAATAAGAGGATGAACGCCACGGCCTGCGCTTTCGCCAGGTTCAACCGGAACAGAAACGGACTGGATACGAGCAACGCCGCGGTCACCCAACCGGCTGCCCGTACGTCCCACGATCGGAGGAGCGCGTAGAACGCCGTGATCGCCGTGGCGAAGAACGCCACGGTGGCGAGTTTGAGGCCCACCAGGGGCGGCCAAATCGTCACGAATGGAATGAGCAGCACGTGGTAGAGAAATTGGTGATCGGCAAAGCTTTTCCCCAGCACCGTGAACGGCAACCAGGGAAATTGCGTAAAAACACCCTGGTCACGCAACAGCAGCGCCATTTTCGCATGATAGAACGAATCCGGATCGGCGAACGTCGCCATGGTTTGGCAAAACATCGCCAAAAATCCGCCCAGGCTGAACACCAAAAAATACGGCAGGTACGGCCGGCGCGGCACGGTAGTTTGATAGCGCCGGCGCAACCGTGCGGCCACGGCGAAAATTGAATGGAGTCGGGAGACTGCCTGAGGCATAAAAATTGTACGGGAAACGTGCGGCGCGGTGGTTTTCCCTCGGCCGCCACACCTCTTATCGTACCGGTCGGCGGTGCCTTCGGCAACCCCAACGGCGGTGCCTTCGGCATTGCAGGATATCTGCGATTATGGCATAATGGTACCTGACTCTCTGCAAATATTACGCTGATTTTTTATGTCCCGTTAGAAATACTGAGCGTAACCGAATCAAATTTTCCAGAAATTCACACACCTTATACGGCCACATCATAATTCCATTCATTTACTTACCTACTGATTTCTAACGGGATATGTCCGGACATAGTAAATGGGCAACCACGCACCGCCAAAAAAACGCCGATGACGCCAAGCGCGGCGCCGTCTTCACGCGGCTCGGACGGGCGATCACCCTCGCCGCGCGGACCGGCGCAAATCCCGAAGCCAACTTCAAACTGCGGATCGCGATCGACCAAGCGCGCGCCGCGGACATGCCCAAAGACAATATCGAACGTGCGATCCAGCGGGCGACCGGACCGGCCGACGGGGCGCAGCTGGAATCCGTCAGTTACGAAGGATTCGGCCCGCACGGCGTCGCGATGCTCGTCGAGTGCCTGACCGACAACCGCAACCGCACCGGCCATGAAATCCGTCACCACTTCGAACAGCACGGCGGGAGCATCGGTTCACCCGGCAGCGTCGCCTGGCAGTTTGAACGGAGCGGTGTGATAACGGTATCAAGCCTAAGTCAGGATGATGAGCTCGCCCTCATCGACCTGGGGGTCAGCGACGTCCGACGTTCCCCCGCCAGCATCGCCATCATTTGTCCTCCGCAAAATCTTGAAGCCGTCAGAAAATTTTTTACCACCCGCGGTCAAGAACCCCCCGTGAAGCTGGCCATGCTGCCGAAAGAAACGAAAACCCTGGCCGACCCGAACGCAAAAACCGACTGGGAGAACTTCTTGCGGGGCCTCGAAGAACATCCCGATGTCCAGGACATCTACCACAACGCCGTCGCCGGCTGATCCGCCCGTGGTCCTCGGCATCGACCCCGGCATCGGAACGACGGGCTACGGCGCACTTGCCGTGGAGCGCAATGCGCTCACGGTGCGCGCATTCGGCGTCATCCGCACGCCTCCCCGCACGCCGGACGCCGATCGGCTGGCCCAACTCGAACGCGCCATCGACGACCTCATCGCGCGTTTCCGGCCGCGCGCGCTCGCCATCGAAAAATTATTTTTCAACACCAATACGACCACGGCCATGGCGGTCAGCCAGGCCCGCGGCGCCATCCTCGCCGCCGCCGGCCGGGCCAACGTCTTCGTCCGCGAGTTCACGCCGTTACAGGTGAAGCTCGCCGTGGCCGGCTACGGCCGGGCTGACAAAGGCCAGATGCAGCGCATGGTCATGCTGCAGTTGAAACTCAAGGAACCGCCGCGGCCCGATGATGCAGCCGATGCGCTCGCCCTTGCCATCTGCGGCGCTTATGGCGGCCACCTTGTCGCCGGTGCGCCCCGGCTGGTAGGATGATGCTAGCACCGGATTTTGGACCGTAGTTTTCTCCTGGCCACTATGCGACCTCTCCGCATTGCGATGCTCGCCACACCCTGGGAAGCCGTTCCCCCGCCGCGCTATGGGGGAACCGAGCTGGTGGTTGCCAACCTGACGGAGGAACTCGTTGCCCGTGGCCACCGGGTAACCTTGTTTGCCACGCGCGATTCAGAAACTTCCGCCCGGCTCGTCGCGACGTTTCCCCGCGCGCTCTACCGCGACAACGTCCCGTGGACCGACGTGCTGCGGCCGATGATGCACGTATTTGACTGCTACCGGCGCGCCGAGCAGTTCGACCTCATCCACAACCACGCCAACTACTTCGGCCTGCTGTTTTCACAACTCGTCGCCGCGCCGACCGTAACGACCTACCACGGCGACTTCGCCACGGCCGAAAAAATTCCGGAGAAACGGCGCATGCTCCAGACGTTCTCGCACTGCCCGCTGGTGTCCATCAGCCGCCGCCAGCAGCAACTGGCGAAAACGAAACTGCATTTCGTAGGCACGGTCTACAACGGAATTGATGTCGCAAAATTCCCCTTCTCGGCAAAAGTGGGAAACTATCTCTGCTGGCTGGGACGCATCACCGGGAAAAAAGGAATTTTGGAATCCATCGCCGTGGCAAAAAAACTTCGGCTGCCGCTCAAAATCGGCGGAAAAATTGATCCCGTGGATCAGCCATTCTACCAGCAGCGCGTCCGGCGGCTCATCGACGGCACAAAAATCCAGTACCTCGGCGAACTCGACCAGCGCGGAAAAGCCCGGCTGCTCAAGGGAGCGCTGGCATTGCTGAACCCGATCACGTGGGAAGAACCGTTCGGACTGGTCATGCCCGAAGCGATGGCCTGTGGCACACCGGTGGTCGCATTTGCCCGCGGCGCCGCGCCGGAAATTATCGTCCACGGGAAAACCGGATACCTGGTCAACGACATCGCCGGAATGGCCGCCGCGATCAAGCGCATCGGCGCGATCAACCGCCAAGACTGCCGGGTGCGGGTCGAACGGTATTTTTCAAAAGAAAAGATGGCGAATGGGTACGAAAAAATATACGAAAAAATTTTAGCCCGCCGTCGAATCAAACATTAAGGATCACGAATTGCGCCTTTTCCTGATTCCCTTGATATGTCGACACCGCTGAAAATTCTTTTTCTCCACCACTTCCCGCTCTGGGGCTGCGGCAGCGGCACCTTTGTGCGCAATCTCGCATTGCAACTGGCGAAAACGCAAAAAGTAGGGATTGTCTGCCCGGAAACACGGACGGTGCCCGGCGTAAAAATCTATCCGGTTAAACTACCGTTCTTTGCCTCATTCACGGGCCATCCGGAGCATCCGGGGGCGCGGCTCTACCACCAGCTCACGCCCGGCGAAATTACCAAAATTTACCGCAGCTTCCTCCACTACGCGGTGGATGCCGTGGAAAACTTCGGCCCCCATATCATCCACGCCAATCACGCCGCCCTCCAGACCTGGGTGGCGCGGTACCTCTACGCCATCTACGGTATCCCCTACCTCATTACGGTCCACGGCACCGACCTCCATAATATTGAACTCGACCGCCGGTACCTGCACCTTTCGCGCGACGGCGTCAAAGCTGCCCGCCAAATCACCTGCGTTTCCGGCGATACCCGCGCGTGGTTCAACCGCATTTTCAAATGTGAGGGAAAAATTCACGCCAAAACCCGCACCATCCCTGGCGGCATTGATCTGTCGCATTACAAACAATCGCTCAAGACCGACGACCTTGACGAAAAGTACGGCATCCGGGACCGCAAGGTGGTGATGTTCTCGGGAAAATTGACGCCGTACAAAGGGGTCCGGTATCTGGTGAAAGCCGCCCGCTGGATCAACGGCGAAGTTTTTGTCATCGGTGACGGGCCAGAGCTCGCGACGCTCAAGGATCTCGCGCGCGACCTCCATCTCAAAAACGTGCACTTCCTCGGCCACTTCGGGAAAGCCGACGACGCATGGCTCCACAAATTCTACCAGCGCGCCGACGTGTTCGTGGCGCCGTCGGTGTGGGACGAACCGCTCGGCATGGTCATTCTGGAAGCCATGGCGTACGGGACGCCGGTGGTTGTTACCCGCAAAGGCGGCATCCCGCTGGCCGTCAAGGACGGCATCAACGGGTTGTTCATCAAACCGCGCAATTCCCGTGATATCGCCGACAAAGTCAACATTCTGCTGGCCGATGACGCCAAGCGTAATGCGATGGGTGAAGCGGCCCGCAACATCGTCGAGGAAAAATTCACCTGGGATAAAATTGCGGCTAAATTCCTATACATCTACCGCGCCTTTGCCGTCGGCGCCAACGGGAAAACTAACCGGTAATGATGCCGGGGGGCCGACGCGAGTGGACGGTGCGGAAGTACTCAAAAATTTTCAATACCAAAAGCGCGTGGGGTTTCCCCCACGCGCTGGTATTTCTCGAGGTTCGGCGAGCTTATCGGCTTACAGCGGAGACGGCGCCGCATGGTTGGCATCGTGGTGCCAGACGCGCAGGAGCATGCCGGCCGCTTCTGCCCGGGTGATGTTGTCGCCGGGGCGGAACGCCACCGAAGTTCCCGTCTGACAGGCCTTGGCGATCGCGAGATCGGTGAGTTCGTAGACGTTGTTGAAGAACCACTCGGTGCCGGCGGGCGGACTGGCCTTGTCGCTCAAGACATCATCGGGACAGGTAACGACGGCCGCAGCCGCGGACGGGGCGGAGTGGTTGGCATCAAGGTGCCAGGCGCGCAGGAGCATGCCGGCGAATTCTGCCCGGCTGATATTGTCGCCCGGACGGAACGCCAGGTTGGTATCGGGCTGGCAGGCCTTGGCAATGCCCAGCTGGGCGAGTTCGTAGACGTTGTTGAAGAACCACTCGGTGCCCGCGGGCGGGTTAGCCTTGTCGCTCAAGACATCATCGGGGCACGTGACCGAGGCGCTGGTCGCTGCCGGCGCGACATGGTTGGCATCACGGTACCAGACGCGCAGGAGCATGCCGGCCGCTTCTGCCCGGCTGATCGGGTCGCCCGGACGGAACGCCAGGTTGGTATCGGGCTGGCAGGCCTTGGCAACGCCCAGCTGGGCGAGTTCGTAGACGTTGTTGAAGAACCACTCGGTGCCCGCGGGCGGGTTAGCCTTGTCGCTCAAGACATCATCGGGGCAGGTAACCGTAGGAGCCGTGAGAGTGAGCGCGTGTGTCCCAAGCGGAATGGAACAGTTGGTACCGTTAACTGCGGTTTCTGTAACATTCACCGTCACAACCGTTGGAGAGGTTACCTGTGTAACATTCGCATGACACACACCACCATACACACTCAACCCCATATGGTCACCGACCACCACGGCCCTTGAACACGTCCACGCTCCGCCGGCAGAATTCGACGTACACGCAACCGTCACAGGTGTAGGATCGGAATTCGTGTTCTCACCTCCACTATTGCCATTCCCGTTCCCGGTCTGCGCCCCCACGACTTTGAGGTTGATGAGGAGCAGAATCGAGAGGAACATTACTCCGACACCGCAGATGCTCACCACCTTAAATCTCTTCATAATTGCATGAGAGTTATTAAATAAGTTTAATAATTATTGGTTCCCAGCTTAGAGAAAACCAATGTTTATAACTGAAATTTCAAAAAATTTTATGGTGTGGATAACTGCAACACTCTTTCGTTTCACCATAAAATTTTACCACATTCATAACAGAAAAGTCAACGCCACTTTTCCACCCATAACAGTAATATTTTCACCTCTGGCATGAGATCGAAATACACATTACTGGTTTTTTGCAGTTTAACGCCAGCTGTTTACACTCGATAAACCGCGCTCCTCCCCGCATTCGCGTCGTTGCACCAAAAGCGCGTGGGGTTTCCCCCACGCGCTGGTATTTCTCGAGGTTCGGCGAGCCCATCGGCTTACAGCGGAGACGGCGCGACATGGTTGGCATCGTGATACCAGACGCGCAAGAGCATGCCGGCCGCTTCCGCCCGGGTGATGTTGTCGCCGGGGCGGAACGCCACCGAAGTCCCCGTCTGACAGGCCTTGGCAATGCCCAACTGGGCGAGCTCGTAGACGTTGTTGAAGAACCACTCGGTGCCCGCGGGCGGGTTAGCCTTGTTGCTCAGGATGCTGTCCGGACAGGTGACCGAGGCGCTGGTCGCTGCCGGCGCGACATGGTTGGCATCGTGATACCAGACGCGCAAGAGCATCGAGGCGAACTCGGCCCGGCTGATCGGGTCGCCCGGACGGAATGCCCGCTGGTCTTGGGGCTGGCAGGCCTTGGCAACGCCCAGCTGGGCGAGTTCGTAGACGTTGTTCACAAACCAATCCGATAAATTCTTGGGAATGTCGGGGCAAAAAATCCCTCCGGAGGTAATCGAAAAGCGGTCAAATTCCCTGCCGGTACGGTTCAACGCGACGAAGTTCATCACCCCGCCGTCAACCTCACCGAACAGCGCCCCATGGTCGAGATTATAATGAGTCTGGCTACCGGCAATCAGCGTACTGGCGAACGGGTAGAGACTCTTACCGCAGTTGCCGATCACCACATACGTGAGGCCGTCGCGCACCACGCGCTCATAGTTGTGCTCGTGGCCGACGAGTACCAGGTCCGCCCCCCAGTCACGGAATGGCCACTGCAACGCCAAATATGAGCCATGGGTGGTACCGGATGAATACGGCGCGTGGTGGAAGTAGACGATCTTGAATGGCGCGGTCGACGCGGCCAGCTTATCCCGCAGCCACTGCGCCTGGACCGAAGTCGCGGTGATGCCGTCCGGTTCGTTCGTATCGCTGTTGATGGCAAAGAAATGCACCGAGCCCCAGACGTAATCGTAGTAGCGCTCGTTGCCGGGCAGCGTAAAGTAATTGAAGTACGGTACGGCACCGGCGGTATAGTATTCGTGGTTGCCCAGGGTCGGAAAGAAACGGTTCGTGCTGGCGCCCGCACCGTAACTTCCGGTGTACGGAGCAATGTACTGGTGAAAGTACTGGCCGATGTTGGCGTCGATGGTGGCGGCGCTACCGAGATCGTAATTATTGTCGCCGGTGGTGATGACGAAATCCACATTCTGCCCCCGGATCAGATTGGCGACGTCGGATTCCGCTTGGCCGGCCTGGCCGTAATCGCCAATGACCGCAAAGCGCACCGGCGGAGGGGTGGCCTGTACGTCGTACGCGATAGTCGCAGTTCCCGCCAGCGGACAATCGCCGCTGACATTTTCAAAATCGGTGACCACAGCACTGCCGCCATTCACGCTCTGGACATTGCCGTGGCAGGTGTTGATACCGATCACCAGTGCAGCGTGGTCAGCGCTCTGCAAAACTCTTGGGCAAATATACCGGGCAGTGCTCATCGCTAAGCTGCAGGTGAGCACCGCAGGCGAATCCTGCTCCGGGATCTGGTACGCCAGCGTTTGAACGGAATTCACCGGGAGCGGACAGCTCGTGAGATTCGTGGTCGTACGGATAGTTGCCGTACCGTGGCTGGATGTCTGCACCGTCCCATAACACCAGAAAGTTCCGTTCCGATCGGACAGCAAAACGTCGGAATTCGCGGGCAAAGCGCTAGTGCAGTAGTACGGCCCAACGGCCGAAGAGGTCATCGCAGCGCACAGCCCAGTCGTGAAAGGATCCACCTCCGTGTAATCGATCCGCTGCGTGATACCAATTCCCCACGGGCAGCTGCCGAGATTTTCCACAATATTCAGATCGACCCACCCGGCGCCAACCTGCGAGACATCGGCATGGCAGACCCCTGGGTTATGCTCAATCTGTACATGCGCGTTGAGCGCAACCGTACCCAGGCAGAGGAACCCGGTGCTATTTTCTCCGCAGACCGCTTGCGTTGTACCCGCGCGGGCGGTGTGCAGACAAACCAGTCCGCCGGCAATGCCAACCGCCAAAAAAACCGCGAGGATGCTCCATTTTTTCATAAAAAGTCAATAAAAGTTAGTTTATAGCAGAAATACACCGCACCAAAATCGGAAAAAATTACACCATCCAATATATATGATGTCCTTAATTTATCACACCTTAAAGGATGGAGCCACACGCGATGCTAAGAAAGTAAATGACGGGGCCTCTGTATTTCTGTCCCAACAAGCACAAAAACGCGTGGGGTTTCCCCCACGCGCTGGTATTTCTCGAGGTTCGGCGAGCTTATCGGCTTACAGCGGAGACGGCGCCGCATGGTTGGCATCGTGGTGCCAGACGCGCAAGAGCATGCCGGCCGCTTCTGCCCGGGTGATGTTGTCGCCGGGGCGGAACGCCACCGAAGTTCCCGTCTGACAGGCCTTGGCGATCGCGAGATCGGTGAGTTCGTAGACGTTGTTGAAGAACCACTCG
>JAQTQO010000031.1 GCA_028712155.1 Patescibacteria group bacterium
GCCGAGCGTGTCGACCAGCTGCGCAAACCCATTGAAGTCCAGCAGCAGGTAGTAGTGGACCGGCACGCCGAAGGTCGCGCTGACCGTGGCGCTGGCGACCGCTCCGCCGCTGCCGCGCTGTTTGAGCTCGGGTAAGGCGTACGCGTTGTTGATGCGCCGAAATCCGATGCCGGGAATGTCCACCTGCAGATCGCGGGGAATGGAAATGAGCGCCACCTGCTGCGTGGACGGCCTAATGCTGGCAAGCAGCATCGAGTCGGTCAACAGCGGTCCTTCGTGGCCGGACCCGCCGATGCCAAGCAGCAGGATGTTGATGCGGCCGTCGGCCTCGCCGTTGAGAGGGCGGTCGCCGCTGCTGATCAGCCGCGCCAGCTGCGCGATAACTTCCTGGGGGCTGGTACCCGAAGAGATGACCTCGTAGCTGAGCAGCCCGAGCGTGAGCACCGAAATCACCGCCACCAGTTTAAGAAGGGTGGAGAATATCCGCCGGCGACGCCGCGGCCGGTATTCGGGCAGCGGTGACGCGCGTTGCTCGGCGTATTCCGGGCGGACGGGTTCTCTGTAGTCGGAGGTTTCCATGTGCGGCGTGGTACGTAAAACTATTTTCCCCGCGGCAAACAGCGGGGAATAAATCTGACCAAATTATACGTTGCGCCTTGCCTTTTGGGCAAGCTGGAGCGGCGTGTGGTGAGCATTCATCCTGTCACTTTTTTCGATGACCGTCAATGGCGGGAGAAAGAATACGGTATGCGTCCAGAAAAAAACCTACCGAAGTTGCCGACCGGCAATTTTGCGCCCGGATTTTTGATGCGTTCGTTGCCGAGGTTGCGGGAGCGGGGAGGCCCCTGTTTTTCAAGTATTTTGGTATTGACGCGGGGTTGATTTTACCCATCGAGTATGGTATGATTGGGGAAAGATTTGCGTCATTGCGCGAATATTTTGATGTTTATGGCGGCATTTTTACAAACCGGGAGTATTTTATTGGCGCTTGGCGCTGCATGAATTCTGACGGGCGTACCTCCCATTTCGTTCCACCCTCGGATGCATAGCTCAGTTGGTTAGAGCGCGCCGTTCACATCGGCGAGGTCCCTGGTTCGAGTCCAGGTGCATCCACCAAATAAACGAGCGCAAAAAGAATTCGCGTGAGTAATCGTTTTTTACTATCCGATCGGCTGCGGCGGGCACGGGCAATCGCATGGCGCGGTTTGACCCGTGAGTTGACGCATCCTCGCCCGTCCGCTGCGCGGAGTGCCAGCCGTTCGCCGTCGCAGCGCCGCGTGCTGCGGATCGCCCACCGCGGGGCCTCCGGTTACGCGCCGGAGAATACCATGGCCGCGTTCCGCCAGGCGCTGGCGTTGAACGTCGACATGGTGGAGCTCGATGTCCGGCGCACCCGGGATCACGAGTTGGTGGTGTGCCACGACGCGCGGCTCGACCAGCTCGCGGGAGTATCGGTGGAGATCCGCGAACTCACGTGGGCCGAGCTCAAGCCCCTCACCGTCTGCGGTGAACCGATCCCGCGGCTGGCTGAGGCGCTCGAACTGATCGCCCCGCAGGCCGAGGTGGACATCGAGATCAAGGAGCGCGGGCTGGCCGAGGCGGTCGTCGCGGTGGTCAAAACCCTCGGCTGCCAATCACGCGTGATCTTCTCGTCATTCATTTCCAGCGAGATGCTCCGGCTCAAGGTGATTGATCCGACGCTGCGGGTGGGGGTGCTGCTGCAGGAAGCGCCGGTCACCTCCCGCACCTGCCTGAAACTGGCGCGCCTCGTGCAGGCGGAGGCGCTCATCGTCGCCCATTCCACGTTTCGCCGCGGCTTGCTGACGGCGGCACATCGCAAGGGGATCAAACTGTTCGTCTGGACGGTGGATGATCCGCAGCAGATCGCCCATCTCAAGGCGCTGGGCGTGGACGGCATAATTTCAAATTACCCGGACCTGATTTAAAAGTATTTCATTATCTACTTTAGTATGTCTCTCTTCCGTCGCACGCCTGCGTTGCCGGATGGTCAAGGTTCCCCGTCGTTTTTGCACGACAGCCTGCTGTTCATCTGGGAGCTGGTCAAAGTGGTGGCGATCAGCATGGCCATCATCCTGCCGATCCGCTACTTTTTGATCCAGCCGTTCTACGTCAAAGGGGCGTCGATGGAGCCGAACTTTGAGGACCGTGAGTACCTCATCATTGACGAGTTGAGCTACCGCTTCCGGCAGCCCCAGCGTGGCGAGGTGGTGGTGTTCCGGTATCCGTTGGAACCCCGCGAGTTTTTCATCAAGCGCATCATCGGACTGCCGGGCGAGCAGGTGCAAATTGCCGATGGCCGGGTGCTGATCACCCCGCGGGGGCAGACGACCGCCATTCCGCTCGATGAGCCGTACCTGGCGCCCGGAACGAAGATTGAAGGGACCAATTCCGTCAAGCTCGGCGACAACGAGTATTTCGTGATGGGGGACAACCGCGGCTCGAGCCTCGATTCGCGGGTGTTCGGTGGGATCAGCCGGTCGTTTATTACCGGGCGGGTGGTGCTGCGCGGCTGGCCGCTCAACCGCCTCGATCTTTTCCTCCAGTCGCCGGTGTACAATATTCCGTAACGGAAATTCAAAATTCAAAAGTCAAAATGCAAAATGACAAGGCAAAACCCAAAAGTGATCTCCGTGAGCGGTGCTATCGGTTTAGTCTGTGCAGCATTGCGCTCGTAGATACGCTGCCGAACCGCCGAAGCGCATGGGTCATCTCCGATCAGCTCATTCGTGCCGCCACATCAATTGGTGCGAATTTAGTGGAAGCCAGAGCTTCAAGCTCACGGCTGGAATTCAAAAAGTTCTATGAGATTTCACTGAAGAGTGCGAATGAAACAAAATACTGGCTTGGCCTCCTGGGTGATGCGGGGTTGGCCGATCGGCAGATCGTATCCTAGCTACTTCAGGAAGCAACAGAATTAGCCAATATGCTCGCCAGTGGCGTCCTGAAATTAAAAAACAAAACTTTTTGATTTTAACTTTTATTTTTGACTTTTGCATTTTACCTTTTGAATTATTGTTACTATGCCTTTTCCCAAAGCTTCACCTAAAGCGACCCCGGCCGGAAAAGCCGGGCAAGTGCCGGCGCCGCGTCCCAGTGCGCCGGTCGCACGGCTGCTGCGCGGTTTCCGCGATTTGCTGCCGGCGGATATGACGTACTGGGAACATGTCCGGAAAGTCGCCGGGAGGCTCGTCACCGGCTATGGTTTTTCCTGGATCGATCCGCCGGTCTTGGAAGACGCTACGCTGTTTGCCCGGGCCGCCGGACGGCAGTCGGACATTGTCACCAAGGAAATGTACAACTTCACCGACGCGAGCGGCGAGAACGTCGCCCTGCGGCCGGAATTCACGCCCGGCGTGGTCCGGGCTTTTCTGGAACACGGGCTCGCCAGTCTGCCGCAGCCGGTTCGGCTCGCGTACTGGGGGCCGGCCTTCCGCCACGATCGGCCACAGCACGGCCGCTATCGCCAGCTCCATCAGTTCGGCGTCGAGGTCATCGGCAGCGGGGCATCGGTAGTGGATGCGCAGCTGGTCGCGCTGGTCTATCACTTGTGCGAGGAACTGCATTTGCCGCCGGTCAGCATCCAGCTCAACAGCATCGGTTGTGCCAACTGCCGGCCGGCGTTCCGCACGGAGCTGGTCAATTACTATAAGCCGAAACGCCGCTACCTGTGTGAAGACTGCAAAAAACGCCTGGTCCGCAACCCGCTGCGCATGCTGGATTGCAAGCACCCGGATTGCCAGCAGTACATTGCCGGCGCGCCGCAGATCGTGGATTGGCTGGATGAAGCGTGCCGCAAGCATTTCATGGCGGTGGTGGAGTACCTCGACGGCATGGAGATCCCTTACGTGCTCAACCCGCACCTGGTGCGCGGATTGGACTACTACACCCGGACCGTTTTTGAGATCTGGCCGACCGCCGATGCGATGGGGGCGACCGCAAGCTTGGGCGGCGGTGGCCGGTACGATGATTTGGTGGCGCAGATGGGCGGCGTTCCCACGCCGGCCGCCGGGTTTTCCGTGGGTTTGGACCGGATCGTGCTGCTGATGAAAGAGCAGTCCGTCAACCCCCCGCCGCCGAAAAAGACCGAAGTCTTTTTGGCGCA
Organism: Patescibacteria group bacterium; assembly: GCA_028712155.1. Taxonomy (GTDB): domain Bacteria; phylum Patescibacteriota; class Patescibacteriia; order Buchananbacterales; family GWA2-38-13; genus VMFR01. The sequence goes on from JAQTQO010000031.1 coordinate 4,124, forward strand.
GATCGGGGAAGCCGCCAAAGTCAAGGCGCTCAAGCTCTACGAGCAGCTCCGTACCGAGGGGTTCGTGGTGGCCGAAAATTTCTCCAAAGACAGCCTCAAAGCGCAGCTGGAGATCGCCAACCGCATCGCCGCGCGCTACGCCATCATCATCGGCCAGAAAGAGGTGCTCGACGGCACAGTGCTGCTCCGCGATATGGACGGCGGCATGCAGGAGATCGTGGATTACGGCAAAGTTGTTGCCGACCTGACCAAGAAACTGCGGAGCGGCGTCGAGCCGCCGGTCGCACCCGTGCCAGCCCCGCCGGCTGAACCGCAACCCCCGGCCCAGGAAGGAAAGCCGTAGCGTTTTTCTTCTGAGCGATTTTCACCGCATCTTTTCCCCCTCCGGTACGGAGGGGGAAATTGTTTTTGAATAATATTGCGCCCATCGTTGTGGGAAATGTCGGATAAAAAAAAGGTAGGCCGGGGTACGGTCTACCTTATCGCGCGTCATCGGCCGAGAGGCCGGGGTCGCGCGAAATACGAAAGGGCGGGCGGTCAGTGCTGCGGTAAGTCGCAGCCCAGCAGGTCGGGCGTGGGGTCGAGGCCGACGACGGCGAACGGATCGGGCGGCCGGGGTCCGCCAAGGAACAGGTAGGAGAGTGCGTAGATGGGGTCGGCGATGTTGACCTTGTTGTCGTCATTGGCGTCGGCCGCGTCTTTGCAGACGGCCTGGTCGGGGTTGAGGAACAGGTGGGAGAGGGTGACGACGGCATCGGCGATGTTGAACTTGCCGTCGCTGTTGGCATCGCCGCGCCAGAATTGGTACTCAACCTCGATGATGAGCGGCTGCGGTTCGGCGATGCCGTCGAACGGGTCGCGCACGTAGAGCGTGAACGGGTAGCCGCCGAGCGGCAGGTCGAGCGTGGGAGTCTCACCGAGCGCGGCGATGTCGAGAACGGCCGGGTCATCGGCCTGGGGCAGGGTCCACACGAACGTCAGCGGGTCGTCGTCGGCATCGGTTGACGATGCGGCGTCCAGCGTGACCGGCGTGGTCGTGCCTTCGGCTTCGATGGCGCGGTTGGCGCCGGGCCGGGCAATAGGAGCGACATTTTCGTGGAAGGCACCCTGCACGAGCGTGAGGTCGGCAATCTCGACCACGGCGTCCGGCTGCTCGGACGAAAGCGAGAAGATGAGCTTGACCGTTTTGCCGCGGTAGGGCGTGATATCGAGTAGCTGCGAATTGCGATCGCCTTCGCCCAGCTCAACTCCGGAGGTCACTAAGAACAGCGGTACGGTATCGGCCCCGGATTGAATTCCCAGCGTCAGGTCAGTGTCAGCCGGTGCGGCGTCGAAGCGGTAGGTGAACTGCAGGTAATCCCACTTCGTGGCGATGGTGAGCGGCAGGGTGAACGTGGCGACCAGATCGCCGGCCGTACCCCCCGATCCCGTGCCGTCATCGGCGAAATCTTCCCCGCCTCCTCCACCGGCTGGCTGCAAGCGCATTTGGAGGTTTACGTCGTCGGGGAGTCGGCAGTCACACAGCGCGCCGCCAATGCCGTTGGTGAACCGGACGGTGATGGTCGGTCCTGCCGCGAGCGCGTCGGCGATGCAGTACTGGTTGTAGACGAGTTCATCGTTCGGCTGACACGTGAATTCTTTGGAATGGCCGACGAGGGAAACGCCGAGTTCTTCGGGCCGGCAATTGAACCGCAGCTCGCGACTGGCAAGCGCGTGAGTCCGCGAGGCCCCAAAACCAATGGTTGAAGGCAGGTGTGCACCGTTGCACTGGAGGTTAGTATGCAGGGTCGGTTCGCTCGTTTGAGCGGCGTGGTCACGGTACCAGTTGAAGGTATCGTGGCCGTATCCGGAATACCAGGCGTTGGCAAAGTAGCAGCGGTCGTTGAAAGTTCCGCTGTAGACGTCGACGGTCGTGCCATGCACAGTGCGCAGATACGGCACGTTGTTCCTCAGGCTGTTGGGTACATTGACCAAGCCGACCACCGGCAGGGAAACGCGTTCCGGCGGGTCCCATAGCGTGAGGTTGGCAACCGGGTAGACGCCGCCGCCGAAACCCGGGTCTTGGAGCTCGAGGGCGGTGAAGGTGGATACGAAAGCACCCAGGCTGTGGCCCATCAAGTGAATCGGTCGTCCCGTGAAGCCCGAGGTCCTGAACAGCTGCTGTAGGGCGCGGGTGAGCTTGGCGGATTGGTCTAAGACGCGGGAAGTGGCGATGCGCAAGCCGAGGAGGTCGTACGAAAGTTTGGCATTACCCTTGGCTTCTTCCATCCAATCCCAGGCCAGGATGTTGAAGCCGTTTGGCTTGCGGGCGTTGAATGCCGCGGCGAGTTCGTTGTAGTAGCCCGGGAGCCCGTCGACTACGAGATTGTTCCAGCCGTGTACCAGAACGATGACCGGTAGGGTAGGCTTGAAGTATTCCTCTTGGATGCGGTCCGTCAGCTGCAGCCATGCGTCGGTGTCGGTACGGTAGATGTATAGCTGGATTTTGGCGGGCGGCGGGGGGTTATCGGGGGCGAGTTTGATGAGGTAGACATCGGAACCACCGGCGCCGAACGACTCAGTGTATCCTGCCACAATATAACCGGTGGGATTGTCGTCGGCATCAAACGTCTGCTGAGCTGAGTAACCCTTGTCGTTCTTCGCACCTCCGATGGTCTTCTGCCAGACCAAGTTGCCTTGAGCATCGGTCTTGACTAAGTAGATGTCGGAACGACCGGCGCCAAAGGATTCTGTATGGCCGGCAATGACGTATCCACCGTCAGGTTTGGTTTGCTGGATCGAGTAAGCTAAGTCATTACTTGCGCCGCCAAAGGTTTTTTGCCAGGCCAAGTTACCAGAGGCATCGGTTTTGATTAGATAGACGTCTTTTCCGCCAGCACCAAACGAGGAAGTCTCGCCTCCCACAATGTACCCACCGTCAGCGGTCTGTTGGACCGAGAAGCCCCAGTCATTTGCTGTTCCGCCAAACGTTCTCTCCCAAACCATGTTACCCAAGTCGTTGGTTTTAATTAGGAATACATCTACACTTGCACCGACACCGAATGAAGTACTTACAACTATTATGTATCCGCCATCGGAGGTTTGGTGGATGGATCCTTTGAAATTGTTAGGTGGGCGGGGATCATTTGTCTCCTGCCACGTCAAGTTACCCAAAGCGTTGGTTTTAATCAGGTATTTACTGTAGACACCCCCGACATGGAATGAATGGGTACCTCCTAATATGGCGTATCCTCCATCACTGGTTTGTTGGACAGAGAAGCCCCCGTCGGTGCTTGCCCCACCAAATGTTTTTTGCCAGGATAGGTTGCCATGGTTGTCCGTCTTGACCACGTAGACGTCGTAACCACCAGCGCCAAACGATTCAGTCCAACCAGCCATGATGTACCCGTCGTCACTGGTTTGTTGAACCGAGAAAGCCTCGTCAACCCCTACGCCGCCAAAGGTTTTTTGCCAGGCCAAGTTACCAGAGGCATCGGTTTTGACCAGATAGACGTCCCGGCCGCCAGCTCCAAACGAGGAAGTCACTCCTGTCACAATGTAACCTCCATCAGCGGTCTGCTGAACCCAGTAACCATTGTCCCAATTGGTTCCGCCAAATGTCTTCTCCCACTCCACCTCCGGGGGTTGGATTTGGGCGAGGGCGGGGGACGGGACCGCGACGATGGTGACCGTGGCGACGGTCAGGGTGGTGGCGAACGGGACGGACAGCGAGACGGCGAACGGGGAGGCGAACGCGGCGAAGAACGACGCGACCGTAGACAGTATCGAGAACATCCGGAACATTGGAACCTCCTTGTGGTTTGGAATCAAGAATCGTGAATCGAGAATTGTGAATTATCGATTCGGAATTTGATTCCCGGTTTACGGCGATACCACGCTGCAACGTGCAGCGCTTTTTTGTTGTCTGGATCCCGGATCGAGGCGTCCGGGATGACAATTGTTCGTATTTACTGGATCCCCGCTTACGCGAGGATGACATTTGCCAGTTTTCAACGAGCAACTTTCAAGAATAGGGGAATTGCGTCGCTATGTCAAGCGAAATTTCCATTCCCCATAACGAATGGGCGACGGGAACAAGCGAAAAACTATGGGAGCTATAAAGTTTTACCCCAGTTTTCTTCTTTGGAAATTGTGAGAAAGTGATGCAGTATATTTTGAATTTTTGTTATTGTATTTTTTGTTAAAATATGGCGTGGTAAAATTTGCTATTTTCAAAGAAATATATTAAAGTTATCAACAATGAAACGAGGCAAGAAGTTGGGAATCAGATTCCCTACTTTTCCTTGCCCTCTCTTATGTAGGAGAGGGAGTTCGAATTAATATTTTTTACTTCTGAAATTTCAGAAGTCCTGAAAGTGAGGTGAGTCCGTGTCAGAAATTAAACGCAAGCGGGGAGAGTCGTTCGAAAGCCTTATCCGGCGGTTTAACCGGAAAGTGCAGCAGAGCGGCAAGCAACTCCAGATTAGAAAAATCCGCTTCTACGCGCGGCAGAAAAGCCGCAATCTTGAGCGTGCCTCGGCATTGCGCCGGATGGAAATCCGCAAGCAGCGGGAATATCTGAAGAAGATCGGCCGTTTGCCGGAAGAAGAATTTCGTCGGCGGTAATTTTGGAGGGGTGAGGAGCGGGTGAGGGCGTCGGATCGGCTGATTCCCATACTTCGTTCTCCTTACTTCTATCTCCATAGCTATGTCGTTGATGGAACAGGTGGAGCGTGATCTAGTCGGGGCGTTGAAGAAACGCGACGAGGTTGTTTTGCGTACGCTGCGGATGGCAAAGACCGCGCTCCAGCAGGCGGTGATCGCCAAGCGACCCCAGACCATGACGGAAGCCGAGGAGATCAAGGTGCTGCGGACCGAGATCAAGCGGCGGGAGGAAGCGATAGTTGAATATCAGCGCGGCAACCGCCAGGATTTGGTGGATAAGGAATCGGCCGAACTGCAGGTGCTCAAAGGGTACGTGCCGGCGGGTCCGGATGACGCCGCGGTGCGCAAAGCCGTGGCAGCGGCGGTGGAAAAGATCGGCGCTGCGGGCCCGAAAGATTTCGGCAAGGTCATGGGTGCCGCGATGAAAGAACTGGGAGCGAATGTTGACGGGGCGATGGTGAGTAAGGCAGTGAAAGAGGTGTTATCAAAAAAGACCGCCGAAGCGTGACTTAACACAAATTGAGGAAATGCAGTCGAGCGGGCGCGACGACAATTTAGGGCAGGGATTTTCTCCGCTTCCTTTGGGTTCCTCTCCCGTTCGGGACGGGGAGAAAGCGGTGGTTGTGCGCGGTTTGCTGGAAAATCCGGCTACCATTATTGCGGTTTTGCTGACCCTGATGGTGGCTTTTTTTGCGCTCGCAAGATGAGCGGGTGGAGCGGGGAGACAGTAAAAATGTCATCCCGGACGCCGCGATCCGGGATCCAGAAACAAAATAATCTGTGCCGACATACTTCGTTTACCTCATGGCGAGTAAAAAGAATGGCACGTTGTACCTTGGAGTAACCAACAGTTTGCAGCGCAGAATTTTCGAGCATCGCAACGATCTGCAGGAAGGTTTTACCAAAAAATACGGCGTGCACACCCTGGTGTATTTTGAAGAAACCTTTGATATTCACAGCGCAATTCGGCGCGAAAAACAATTGAAGAAATGGCGGCGCCAATGGAAGATCACGCTGATTGAAAAGGATAATCCAACTTGGAGAGATTTGTTTGACGATTTACTGTGAACTGGATTCCCGCTTTCGCGGGAAAGACAAAAAGAGAAGGGCGGCAATGACGAAAAAAAGGCGTGTGTAGCCCGGCAGATTAAAACGAAACATGCATCCATAATAAGTCCCCCTGCCTTATACTCCCTGATTCATTTTTGTGAGACTACGATCGAGAACAATTGGTTTACTGGCGGTTGCCCTGGCAATGGGCATCGGATTTTTCGCAGTCCGTCCTGCTTTCGCGCAGCTGAGCCGGACGATCAACCAGAGTTTGGCCTACGGCACCATCGTTGGTTGGGGCACCCAGGACCTGCGGGTGACCATCATGATCATCATTCAGGTGCTGCTGGGGTTTTTGGGCGTCATCGCCGTGCTCATTATTCTGTACGCCGGATGGAGATGGATGACGTCGGGCGGCGATCCGCAGAAAATCCAGGACGCCAAACGGACGCTGATGAACGCCGTGCTGGGACTGCTGATTATCTTTTCGGCGTTCGCACTCGTCGCGTTCATTATCCGGATGCTGAGCGGCGCGGCTGGGCCGCAGGGCGGTACGCGGCAGCCGCCGCCAACGTTGCCCTGCACCAACTGCGAAGTGCTGGGTTCCGGCATCATTGAAGCGGTTTATCCGACGCCGGGCGCAACGGATGTGCCGCGCAATACCTCGATTTTGGTGACGTTCAAGTTGTTGATGGACAGGAATACGATAATTCAAAACATCGGTGGTACTGATCGCATCAAAAACGTATCCATTCAGGCCTGGGATTCGGCCAGCGGATCGTGGGGGCCGGCGTTAGGTGATGATGCCGTGAGCGCGGATTCAAGTGATAACCTCACTTTCACATTCCACCCCGATAACCCGATCGGCAGCGAGGCACGGGAGATGCGCTACCAGGTGAGCTTGGGTTGCGGCATCAAGCGCCAGGACGGGCCTGACGCGTTCCCGCGCTGCCTGGGCTCAACCGGCTATGCCTGGTCGTTCACCGTGGGCACCCGGCTTGACTTGACGCCGCCGACGCTGGATTCCGTGTTCCCGGAGCCGGATGATAATAAGGACGGCTACAACCAGGTGGATGCCGTGGCCGCAACCGGGGGAGTTAAGGTACTGTCGCGGCCGCACACGTCGCAGCCGGCGCGGGTGGAGGACCTTCTTAAATTTGGCGCAAGTCCGGTCGCTACGTTCGCCGGTACCAATTACAACTGTGCGCAGGATAATCTTGTATGTGTTCGCTACGTTGGAGCTCCGACGAATCGTTTCCGAGTGAATCCCAAGGTAATCGGGGCAGCTGACTGTAACGGGACGGCAGATGTCCAAGGCGGGTGGCTAGTGGACGGCATTGAGGCCGGGAATAGCGTGGTTTTGGGATGTGGTATTACGTTAGGGTTTACCGGGGGTATTGCCGCCGCAAAAGTGGATGGCAATCTCTGGAATTTCCGTGCGTACGCCAGCCGGGCGGCTGACACCCTGCGGATCGGCGTCGGTTCGCCGTACAAGTTCGTGCCGGCGACGCCGGGGGCAGGAGAAATTGAAGTGGGGACGCCGACTTCGCCAAGGACCGCCGCCCAAATCGCCGCCAATATCGCCAATGTATTGAACGGTTCCGTCGAGAGCCCTGATGTCACGGCGGGTATTGATGCGGGCGATAACACCAAAGTGAATCTCACCGCCGCAAATTTGGGCGTAGCCGGCAACCGCATCACCGTCACCGCGTCAGGTTCGTGGGCGGGGGTGACACAATTTAGCGGCGGACGGGACGCGAGTTTCCAGCAAGCCGCGTCGGGTGCGCCGGATGTCGCCCGCAACGCCGTGCCGCGGATGGATTATTCCGAAGGCATGCTGCCGGGGCCAATCACCGGAACGGTGACCGTTGATGACGCTGCCGATGGTATACCCGGTAATAACGTCGGTTCATTGGCGGTGGGCATTCCACCACCCTATGCAACCGTGCAGGCAGACTTAGATGACAATGGTTTTGAAAATCATGAATACGTCGGTGGCACCTATATTATTTCCAACCAGTACCAGGCCGTGGAATTTCAATCCGCGAGCCTTTGCGGCCAGTGCAGTGACAATGGTGCCCCGTGTACGAAAGCGGGGGACTGCACCGGCGCAGGCGCCACGTGCGAACTGGTGAGAAATTCCTGTGGCGATCAAGTCTTCTGCCTCCCAACCGTGCAGCCGGCGGCGGGAAATGAAGCGGGCACTACGCGTTACCAAATGACCGTACGGGCGGCAACGCTCTATGCGTGCGACGCGACGCACCCTTGCCGTGACAACAGCTTCCCCACCTGTACTGGCGGCGTGTGCAAGAGCAAGGACGGCAGCGTGAACTATCCGTACTCGGATGTTAAAGACGGTGCTCTCGACCTCGCGTTGAATTCACTTGACGGCAACCGCGTCAACGGCGCGCAGGGTCCGGGAGCAAGTCCGTATGATCTCAATGATCCGCTCGATACGACGCGGGGTGATTCAGTCAAGTGGACGTTTTGGGTGAATAACCGCTTGGAGCTCAAGCCGCCGCGGATTAACAACACCGACGGCATCTTCCCCGGCATCAGCTCGTCCGGGGTACTCGTTACCGCGTTTCCGGCGGCGCAGTTTGATAAAGTGCTGATGTCGTCCAGCCTAAAACCCGACCAAGGCTATCGTGACGGCCGCTGCTACTGTCGCGTCAACAGCGACTGCCAGGAGGCGAAGGGTGAGGTGTGCGACAACGGCGCCGGCGGCTCAAATACCTGCCGGCAGACCGCCGGCCGCGATAATTTCTGCGTTGACAGCAAAGAATGTAAGTTGAATTCCTGCCTGGTGCAGCAGCACGTGGCCTTGATCGATTACGCCTGCTCCACCAGCGGCCGGTGCTCGGGCTGGTGGATCGGGAACGTCGGCCATGATACGCCGCCTCTGGACGGCTACCCGAATTTCACCGAGGTTACGCTTGGCCACACGCCGTTTGCCGAATACAGCCAGTATGCGGTTGAGATGGGTTCCGGCATCCGCGACCAGTACCAGAACTGCTACCTGCCGTCGGAAGGGCCGAATGCCGCCGGCACGGACTGCGGCGCCAACCGCAATACGCCGTATTGCTGCGACGGTGTGCCAAGTGCCAATCCGTGCCCGTAAAATCGTCATGTGAAATCGCGCTGGAATAAAATTTCTTTCGTCTTGGTTGCCGCCGTAGCACTGGCGGGCGCATTTTTCGCTGTCCGCCCCGCGTTCGCGCAGCTGAGCTCGACCATCAACCAGGGTTTGGCTTACGGTACGATCGTCGGCTGGGGCACGCAGGACCTGCGGGTGACCATCATGCAGGTCATCCAGATTTTGTTCGGGTTCCTCGGCGTGCTGGCCGTTCTATTGATTCTCTACGCGGGGTGGCTATGGATGACGGCGGGCGGCGACCGCCAAAAAATTGATCGTGCGAAACGGATTTTGGTGGAGGCGGTGATCGGCCTGCTGCTGATTTTTGGCGCCTTTGCCATCGTGTCGTTTGTCATGCGGGTACTGACAGGTGCGACCGGCCCGCAGGGCGGCGGCCCCGGACCTGGGCCGGGTCCCGGCCCGCTGCCGGTCAACCAGTGCCGGGTCGTTTCCAGTTCGCCGCACAGTCCGCCCAAAGTGCCGATGAACTCAAAGGTGTGGGCTGACTTCAACATGAACCCCGACGCTACGGCACAGAACCCCGCGAATTTTTCCGTTGACTGCACGCTGGCGGGGACGTGCGCGCCGGGCGCCGTTGCCGGCGATCGGGAGCTTGGCGGCCGCCGCGCCAAGTTTACGCCAGCTGCCGGTTGTACCGGGTTTCCTAGTGAAAAATGTTTTGACAAGAATTCGACGTTCCAAGTTACCTTGCAGGCGAACGCCGTGCAGTGCGGCGGCAAGGGTTTACAATGCGGCGGGCCGGACTGCCAATGGACGTTTGAAACCAATGACCGTGTTGATATCACGCCGCCGACCGTGTGGTTAAATGCTGGAAACGATTGCGCCATAGCCGGGAAAAAGATTCGCGCCAATTACACGGACGACGGGGGAGTGGCACAGGTGGATTTCTACCGCATCGATCCGGGTGGAGCGGAGACGTGGCTGGATGTTGTGAATCCTTTAAGCGGGAGCGAACAGGGTGGCTACGTTGAGTTGGATCTTGGGAATGCATCATTAGGACCGGGGGCAGTTACGATTCGCGCCGTGGCAACGGATTACACGGGCCGCACCGCGTCCAACGACCGGAGTTACCAGTTGTGGCCGGCGCACTGCTGCGATGGTAATCCCGGCCCTGGAGAAACCGGGCGTGATTGTGGTGGTGAATGCGGTTTGTGCCAGGGGGCAAACTGCGATACCGATAACGACCCCGCTGTCTGCCAGCCCAACCCGTTGGCATGTGCGGTGGCTTGCAGCAGCACTTCGTGCACGTGCATTTTGCCGCCGTTTATTGACTACGTATCACCGGCACGGGACGTTAGCGGCGACAATGGCCGCAAACCCGAAGGGGACGGCGACAACTTCAACGATGATGTTCCCTTTGGCGCAGTCGGCAATCTGGTGTCCATCATGGGGAGGAATTTCGGGACATACGTCGCCGGCCAGAGCAAGGTGGAGTTTTATTGCACCGCGGGAGCTGACTGCGTGGGCGGTTGGGAAATCGCCAAGCTTGCCGATGATGCCAATCCAGCCTGCACCGCGGTCTGGAAAGAAGAGCAAATCGTCGTGATTGTCCCCCCGGATGCGGCTGATGGCCCGATCCGGGTGACGACAGCGGATGGCTTAGAGGATCTCACGAACTGGCCGACTCCGCCCCGCGGCGGGGAGCGGGATATTCTTGATTTCGACGTAAACAATACTTCGCTTCCGGGGATTTGCGGTCTGGATCCCGATGCCGGAAAATTCAAAGACGCCGTGGTGCTCCAAGGCGTGCGGTTGGCGCGCAGTGCTCCGCTCACGGACGATTTCGTCAAATTCGGCGGCAATATCGCACCGCTCAATATTTTAGCCTGGGATAATACGCACATTGACCGGGCGTTTGTGCCCAGCTTGTCGCCCGGCGCGGTCCAGGTTTGGGCGGAGGTGGATGCAAAGGCCACCAATGCGCTGGTCTTTCAGGTGCAGCCTAGTGAAAAGCAGCCGGTGATTTTGGACTACAACCCCAAGACCGGCGCGACCGGCGATTACATCACCATCATCGGCGCGAACTTCGGCGGGCGGCAGAGCCGCGGTACGGTCCTGTTTTGCGACGACCCCAACTGTCGCGGCGGCGGCGAGGTCGAAGGTAATTTCACGTTCCCGCCGGAATGCGGCAGCGAATTCTGGACGGACAGCCGCGTCATCGTCAAAGTGCCGGCGGGCGCTCCGGCCGGGCCGCTGCTATTGCGCACGCAGAGCACGCTGGAGGATCGCACCAACGACGGCAACGGGCCGGTGCTGACGGATTTCGCCCTGGCGGCCGCGCCCAGGCCCGGCATTTGCAAGATGTTTCCGGATAACGGCCCGGCAGGGGAGACTACCACCACGTTCTACGGCGAGCGGTTGGTGGCGGGAAGCCAGGCAAAATTCACCGGTTCCGCCGCGGTCGGCGGCCGATATGCAAACGGCAGCGGCGTGAACGCCGACCAACTGGTGGTGAAAGTGCCGGTCGGAACGCAGACCGGCGATGTGGTGGTGCAAAATCCGGGCCCCATAAACAGCAATTCGTTGTGGTTTACCGTGGGCGATTGCCAGACGAAAGCGGCGTGCGCGGCAACGCAGGAATGCTGCGCGGCCGGTCCGTATAAAGGATCGTGCGCGCCGGCCGGAACCTGCGGCGGTGTGACCCGCCAGAGCGCGTACCGGTGGCACTTCATCACGGGCAAGGCCGGGCCGCGCGTGCTGACCGAATGCACGCGGACCGGTGTGTGTTCGGAGGACGGCTATTCCAGCCCGACCCCCACCGACCGCGAAGGGCCGGTGCCGGTCAACGCCTTGATCTCCGCCAGCATCGACAGTTTGCTTGATGCCGGTACCGTTTCGCGCAATACCGTGATCGTGGTGCAGTGCAACGACGCGAGCTCCGGCGGCGTGCCGCAGGAGTTTGACGCAACGCAGTGCGCCGATCCGTCGGTAGCGGCGAATAATCAAGTTGCCAATATCCGGCTGCCCGTGTGGAATTATGGTCGTGCGGAGGCCAACCGCATTGATGTGGAAGTCACGCCGGTCGCTTTAGGCCAGCCGCTCGAGCAGAATAAGTGGTACGAGGTGATATTATCCAAAGAAATCCGCGCGCCGGACGGCACACAGCTGGTGGGCAACACCCGCGACGGCAACTTTGTCTGGACTTTCCGCACCCGCGACAGCGCCGCGCGGGGCGATATCGGGTGCACGACCTGCGATCCGGCGAGCTGGCTTTTGACGTCGCAGTTTACCGGCACGTGCAACGGGGTGCTCCACGGCAACTGCGTCGGTCTGCAGGGCGGGCTGTCATCTGAAGACCAGGTGTGCGTGATGCTGGATCCGTCTACCTACACGTGGGATTGGACGTCGGAGCGTCCCACCCACGTGGGCGTACCGGCGAGCGTCACGAGCCAGGCGACGGCGCAAGCGCTGGGCGAAACCGCCGCGGTAAAGGTTACCGCAGGAGTGGTGGGGTACAGCGTACCGGCCGGCGTCTGCTCAATTGCCGTCTCTTTCCGCACGCCGCTGGTGACCGATCGCTGGCCGGATTGCAAATCCACCTGCCGCAATGCCGAGATGGGCGTGGCGTTCAATATGGCGATGAATGCGGCGACGATCCCCGGCAGCGTCAGGCTCTACGTCTGCGGTCCGGATTACGCCTGTCCGTTGAGCACCAGCCAGCAGGTGGCCCTCACTAATCCAGTATTTTCACTCGTCGCAGGTGGTAAGTCGCAGGTTACTTTTGGGTTGGTTCCGCCGAATGTTTTGGTTCCCGGTGTGTACTACCGTGTGCTGCTTGACTCGGATATTGACGGCCCCGGCGGCGACACCGGCCTGGCCAGTCCCGAGGGTAAAGGGTTGGGTGATGTGAATTTTGACGCGGATGGCGATACGGCGGCCGACGCATACTCGTGGGTGTTCAAGGTACGCGACGGATTGAGCCTGTGCGACGTGGCGGCTGTTGCGTTGTTCCCTGTCCAAATTTCGGTGTACCATCCGGCTGATGTGAAGTACACATCGGTGCCGCGCAGCACGCCCGATGAATGCAGTGCCGCGGGTCAGCGACTTAACGCCTACAGCTACGACTGGGCGTGGAGTTCGACCCTGGCCGCCGTGGCGCAGGTGCGCGGGCCGGTAATTGCCTGCGGCAACGGCGTGGTTGAACCGGGCGAGGAATGCGACAGCGGCAATCCCGCCGGTAATGCGCAGTGCACCGGCGCGGCAGCGGCCGGTACGTGGGGTTCGTGCGTCGCCGTGGGTGACGCCGATACCGGCAACACCCGGCGTCCCGGCACGTACGCCGTTTGCGGCAACGGCATTTTGGAAAATACCGGCGGTCCGGTGCCGGTGAACGGCGATGAGCTGTGCGATGACGGCAACCGCAACAACGGCGACGGCTGTTCCAGCGTCTGTCTGCCGGAGGGTTCGTTGTATGCAAAATCTTTGTGCGGGGACGGCATTGTCGGGGCAGGGGAGTCCTGCGAAGTCTGCGGTCCGGCCGGCGCTCTGACCACGATCACGCGAAGGAACGAGAGCGGCGGGGGAATGGGGTGGATCTGCCGACGGCCATTTCCGTACTGCCGACGCCTCAGAG
>JAQTQO010000032.1 GCA_028712155.1 Patescibacteria group bacterium
GGACTGCGCGATTCAAAAATTTCCTCTACCCGCGGTAAACCTTGCGTGATGTCCAGGCCCGCCACGCCGCCGGTGTGGAACGTCCGCATGGTCAGCTGCGTACCAGGCTCACCGATCGACTGCGCCGCGATGATCCCGGTCGCAGTGCCGAACTTCACCAATTGATTATAGCCGAGATCGTAGCCGTAGCACTTCTGGCAGCAACCGCGCCGGTTGCGGCAGGAAAGCACCGAACGCACTTTGATTTCCGCGAGATCCAATTTGCGGAGCTGGTTGGCGATCGCCGGTGTGATGAGATCGCCAGGTGTTAGGATGGGTTTGCGCGCCCGCGGCGGGATGACTTCCTGGAGGCTAAACCGATTCACCACGCGATCGATCAGGTTGAGCCCGATGAGCTGGCTGTCGGCGCGCGTGAACGTGAACCCGTCGGTATCGCCGCAATCCTCGGCGGAAATGACCATATCCTGCGCCACATCCACCAAGCGCCGCGTCAGGTAGCCGGCATTGGCCGTCCGCAAGGCGGTATCGGACAAGCCTTTACGGGCGCCGTGGGTCGAGATGAAATATTCCAATACATCGAACCCTTCCTTAAAATTCCCCTTCACCGGCAGCTCGATAATGTCGCCGGCCGGGTTGGTCACCAACCCCTTCATGCCCATGATCTGAATCAGCTGCGACCACGAACCGCGCGCGCCCGACTCGACCATCGTGTAGATCGGCCCGTGCGGATCCAGTGATTGGCGCGAAATGCCGACGATGCTATCTTTGACCCGCATCCAGGTTTCAATCACCTTGGTGTGGCGCTCGGAGTCCGTCAGCAGGCCCATCTCGAACTGCTCGTTGATCTGCGTTATCTCGCGATCGCCCTGCTCGATCATCACGCGCCTTTCGGAGAGCTCCGGCACGTCGTCCATTCCCCACGAGAACCCCGACCGCGTCAGGTAGCGGAAACCGAATTCCTTGATTTTGTCCAGCATTTCGGCCACCTCCTCGAACGTGTAGCGTTCGAGCAGCGTCCCGACCAAGCGCGACAGCGCCTTCTTATCCATCAGGCTGTTGACGTACGAGTGATCGTGCGGGAGCACGTCGTTGAATAAAATGCGTCCAACCGACGTCGTGACGAACGTCTCCTTCGGCAGCTTTTTACCATCCTCGTCAAGCACCGTTCGGTTGAGCGCGCCGGCGTGCAGCCGGACGTGATCCTGAAGACGAATATATCGCAACTGGTAAGCGTTATAGGCTTCCGCGATAGTGGCGTACGCCTTAGGAATTTTTTCGCCGTGCGGTTCCACCACCATCGTCATGTAGTAGCAGCCCCAGACCATGTCCATGGTCGGGTTCGTGATGGGCGCGCCGGTGGCCGGTTTCAACAGGTTGTGGGTCGAGAGCATCAACTCGGCGGCCTCGCGCTTGGCTTCTTCCGTGAGCGGCACGTGCACGGCCATCTGGTCGCCGTCGAAATCGGCGTTGAACGCGGAGCACACCAGCGGGTGAACTTGAATCGCCTTGCCCTCGATCAGCGTCGGCTTGAAAGCCTGAATGCCCAGCCGGTGCAAGGTCGGGGCGCGGTTCAGCAGCACGTGAGATTCCTTGACGATGTCTTCCAAAATATCCCACACCTCGGGCCGGCCGCTCTCGATGAAACGGCTGGCCGAACGGACGTTGTGGACGTACTCAGCCTTAATGATGCGGGAAATGATGAATGGTTTGAACAGTTCGAGCGCCATGCGCTTGGGCAGTCCGCACTGGTTGAGCTTGAGCTTCGGCCCCACCACAATGACGCTGCGGCCGGAGTAGTCGATGCGCTTGCCCAAAAGATTCTGGCGGAACCGGCCCTGCTTGCCGCGCAGGATGTCAGCGAGCGATTTGAGCATCCGTTTCTGGCCGGTCGAGGCAACGACGGTCTTGCCGTGGCGGGCGTTGTTGTCGATCAGCGCATCGACGGCTTCCTGCAGCATGCGTTTCTCGTTGCGGCAGATGACCTCGGGCGCGTTGAGTTCCACCAGCTGTTTGAGCCGGTTGTTGCGGTTGATGATGCGCCGGTAGAGGTCGTTGAGATCGGAGGTGGCAAAGCGCCCGCCGTCGAGCGGCACCATCGGCCGCAGGTCGGGTGGGATGACCGGAATGGTGGTCAGCACCATCCACTCGGGGCGGATGCGGTTGCGGACGAAATCCGAAACCAGCCGCATGCGTTTCGTCAATTTCTCCCGCAGCGGACCGTGCATCGCGCTCAATTTCGACTGGAGGCTGCTGGCCAGCTGCTCGAGCTCGATACCTTCCAGTAACTGGCGAATCGCCTCCGCACCGATGCCGGCTTCGAAGATATGACCGTACTTCAACGACAAATCCTGGTACTGATGTTCCGATAGAATTTTGAGCGGTTTGAGATCCTTGAGTTCTGCTTCCGCCATCCGGACGACTCCTTCCAACTCCGCAACGCGCTCGTCTTTCGCGCGGCCGATGCGCTGCATCTCGGCATCCACCTGTGCGGCCAGCTCTTCCGTCGTGGCGGACTTCGCTCCCTGCGACAGCTGACTGCGCACGCCGGAGGCCTGACGGTTGAAATCGTCTTCAATCTTCCGTTTCTTCGTTTTATACTCCTGGCGGATCTGCTCGAGCGTTGATTTTTTCAAATCCTCATCCACCCGCGTGATGATGAAGCTGGCAAAATACACGACCTTCTCAAGATTCTGCAGCGACAGGTCCAACATTAACCCGATGCGCGAGGGCACGCCGCGCAAGAACCAGATGTGGGTCACCGGCGAGGCCAGTTCGATGTGGCCCATGCGCTCGCGGCGCACCACCGACCGCGTCACTTCGACGCCGCATTTGTCGCAGACGATCCCTTTGTAGCGGACTTTTTTGTACTTACCGCAATAGCATTCCCAGTCTTTGGACGGCCCGAAAATGCGCTCGTCAAACAAACCGTCCTTCTCCGGCTTCTGGGTCCGGTAGTTGACGGTCTCGGCCTTGGTCACTTCGCCGTGCGACCATTCGCGGATCCGTTCCGGCGACGCCAGGCGCAGCCGCAGCGCGTCGAAGTCTAAGGTTTTGCTCTCCGGTTCGTTAAACATAGCGCGGGCGGGTTACTCTCGTGAGATTGGGTGGATGATGAATGAAAATATAACTTGGTTACGCTTCGGCGGGGGCAGCCGGTTCCGTTTCGGCGGGCGCACCCTCACCTTCTTCGGCGGTAATCGCGGCCGCCGGTATAACTTCGCCCGGCTTCAGCTTCAGCAGTTCGATATCCAGGCACAAACCATTGAGCTCGCGCATCAGCACGTTGAACGACTCCGGCACGTTAATCTTGCGGATCGGATCGCCTTTAATGATGGATTCGTATGCCTTGGAGCGCCCCGGCACGTCGTCGGACTTGATCGTCAAAATTTCCTGCAGCATGTGCGCCGCTCCGTACGCCTCGAGCGCCCACACTTCCATTTCCCCGAACCGCTGGCCGCCGAACTGCGCCTTGCCGCCGAGCGGCTGCTGGGTGATCAACGAGTACGGTCCGATGGAACGCTGGTGAATTTTGTCCTCCACCATGTGGTTGAGCTTCATGATGTAGATGTACCCGACGGTCACCGGGTTATCGAACGCTTCGCCCGTGCGGCCGTCGTAGACGGTCATCTTCCCGTTCTGCGGAAACCCGGCGCGGATCAATTCATCATGGATGGTCTTTTCATGCACGCCGTCGAGCGCCGGCGACCCCACCGTATAGCCGAGCGTTTTGGCCGCCAACCCCAAGTGCGTCTCCAGAATCTGGCCGAGGTTCATGCGCGAAACGACGCCGAGCGGCGACAGGATCATATCCACCGGCGTTCCGTTCGCCAGAAACGGCATATCCTCGACCGGCACGGAGATGGAAACCACACCCTTGTTGCCGTGCCGGCCGGCGACCTTGTCGCCGACCTGGACCTTGCGCAGATTGGCAATGGACACCTGCACCATTTTGATGACGCCCGAGGCGAGCTTGTCGCCGTTCTCGCGGGAGAACATCTTGACATCCACGACCTTGCCCTGTTCGCCGTGCTCCAGGTACAGCGAACTGTCGCGCACATCGCGGGCCTTCTCGCCGAAAATCGCGCGGAGCAATTTCTCCTCAGCCGAAAGTTCCGTTTCCCCTTTCGGGGTGATTTTCCCGACCAGAATATCGCCGGACTTGACGAACGCGCCGATCCGGACGACCCCTTCGGCATCGAGATCCTTGAGCTTCTCCTCACCGATGTTGGGAATGTCGGCGGTCACCACTTCCGGCCCGAGTTTGGTCTCACGCACTTCGATTTGAAAATCTTCAATATAAATGGAGGTGAAGCGGTCATCGTGAATGAGCCGCTCCGACACGATCACGGCATCCTCAAAATTGTAACCGTCCCAGGCCATGAACGCGACCAGCACATTCTGCCCGAGCGCCAGCTCCCCGTGGTCGCAGGCCGGGCCGTCGGTCAGCACCTGCCCCTTCGTGACGCGGTCGCCTTTCGTAATCACCAAGCGCTGGTTGATGCACGTGTTCGCGTTGGACCGCGTGAACTTGCTCAGGCGGTAATTATGCACCGTCCCCTCGTCGGTGGTGAGTTCGATGTGGTCGGCCTGCGCCGCCGTGATCACCCCGTCCGCGGGTGCGGTGATGACGTAGCCGGAATCAACCGCCGCGGCGCGTTCAAACCCGGTGCCGATGACCGGCGCTTCCGGCCGAACGCATGGCACGGCCTGGCGCTGCATGTTGGAACCCATCAACGCGCGCACCGCATCATCGTGTTCCAGGAACGGAATCAAGGCCGTGGCAATCGAAATGATCTGCTGCGGCGCCACATCCATGCAGTCAATTTGTTCGACGTGAGAGAATCCCGGATCACCGTACCGCCGCACTTCCGCTACTTCATCGGTGAAATAGCCATCGGCATCAATCAGGGTGGTCGCAGCGGTCGAAACTACTTTATCAGTCTGAAACGCGGAAAGGTAACTCACCTCATTGGTGACCCGCGGCTTGACCGGAATAGTGGAGAGTTCCTTCACCTCGGCCAGCTGCTGCGCCAGCGCGGCGGTGATTTTCGTTCCGGCCGAAACCAGCACGTTACTGGTGCCCGGTTGCACGATGTCAACCCGCGCGATTTCACCCTCCGTGAGCTCGGGGCGATTGGCGGGATCGTGGACCACCTTGCGATACGGCGTTTCGATAAAGCCGTACTCGTTGATCTTGGCGTAACTGGCCAGATGGCCGACCAGACCGATGTTGGGGCCTTCCGGCGTTGCAATGGGGCAAATGCGTCCGTAGTGCGACTGATGCACGTCGCGCACGTCGAATCCGGCGCGCTCTCGCGACAAACCGCCCGGTCCCATGGCGCTGAGCCGGCGTTTGTGTTCAAGCTCCGCCAGAGGGTTGGTCTGATCCATGAACTGCGACAGCTGCGATGACATGAAAAATTCTTTGACCGCCGCAATAACCGGCCGCGCATTGATCAAATGGTTGGGTGTCACCTCGGAGAGTTCCAGGGTGGACATGCGATCCTTAATGATGCGCTCCATGCGCGCCAACCCGACACGGAATTTGTTCTGCACCAGTTCGCCGATGGCGCGCACGCGGCGGTTCCCGAGATGGTCAATGTCGTCAGCGTCTTTCTGCGTCACGTTGAGGCGGATCACCTCGCGGATGGTGTTGATGATATCCTGCCGCCGCAGCACGCGGTTCTCTTTTGTGTTGGAAATGGTCTCGTTGAACCGCTGGTTGAGTTTGTAGCGTCCGACGCGGCCGAAGTCATAGCGATCGAAATTGAAAAACATCGCATAGATCAGTGACTTGGCGTTGTCGACGGTGGCCAGATCTCCCGGCCGGATGCGCTTGTACACTTCTTTGAGTCCCTCGGCCTCATTTGTCGCGGTATCCTTGGCCAGCGTCTTGGAAATGAATGCCGCGATGTCGCCCGGCTTGCCATCCGGTTCCGCGAAGAGCGCGAGAATCTCCTCATCACTCGAGTAGCCGAACGCGCGCAGAAGTCCGGTGATCGCCACCTTGCGCTTACGGTCGATTTTCACCCAGATCACGCCGTTAGCGTCGGTTTCAATCTCGAGCCACGAACCGCGGTTCGGGATGATTTTTGCGCCGTAGCACTTGCGTTCGCCGACCACCTCCTGCGTGAAGAACACGCCGGCGGACCGGATGAGCTGTGACACCACCACGCGGTCGATGCCGTTGACGATGAACGTGCCCCGGTCGGTCATGATGGGAAAATCCCCCAGGTACACTTCCTGCGTGACGGTCTTGCCGGTTTTCTTATTCACCAGACGCGCGTTCACCCGCAGCGGCGATTCGTAGGTCAAATTTTTGGCGCGGCTGGTCACCTCGTCGAATTTCGGGTTATCCAAATAGTAGTCGGAAAACCACAGCTCCAGATCGCGACCGATGAAATCGCGGACGGGTGACACTTCGTCGAACAATTCCTTGAGCCCCTCGGTGAGAAACCACCGATAGGAATCTTTTTGCACTTCGATCAGGTCCGGGAGCGGAATGGATTCCCGGCTGACAGAAAAATGTCTGCGATTCGTTGCGGCCGCCGACGTTGTAGTTTGTGCGTGTGCCATAACGAAAAATCAAAAGAGTTGGATTTTCAACGGGGAGAAATTATGATCGGGGAAAAAATGAATTTCCACTTCTGCATGCAGACCGGTCGCCGTTGGCTGCACGCACAAAGTGCATCAAAGGAAATAACTCATCCAGATAACAAAAATATCTCCTCTCCAAACCTCTAGAGAAGAGGATATCCTCCGTATTTACTTGTCGCCAAACATGCTCCCCACGGTATGGGCGCTGAACCCGGCATCCTCCGGCGCTTGGCGGCTCTCCCCGCGTCAGCGGGCGAAAACGTGCTTTGGCGCGCCGCACCTTCGGAATGCCAATGGTAACACTTTCGTTCTCCCGAGAGTATTTCTGCGGTTACCCCCTGTAACCTCGTAACGTCCTGCCGCTTTTTTTATCAAAAATTTCAGCTCGATCCCGAGCCGACCGTGAACAATAGTGGGAAGAGTTTACCACAAACATCAAATTCTTGTCAAATATTAATCAAAACTTAAGCTGAAAGTTGAACAAACGTTATATTTTTAGCTTAAATAAAGCAAAATATCATATCTCAACACGAAATATTGCCGCTTAGTATTCGACTTATCCACAGGCACCCCACCGTCATTTCTTTGGGATGTCTTTTTTGGCTTTCTGCAATAGTTCAAGTCCCTCACGTACCGCAGTCCGGTCATCCCATGGAATCTTTTTCCCCTTGGCAACAACGATCGCCTGCTCGCTGCCTTTACCGGTGACCAGTACCAGATCACCTGGCTGCGCCAGACCGACGGCTTGCGCAATCCCGCCCTGCCGCTCCGGCTGGATGAACAAATTCTTCTGCAGCACTTTCCCAACCCGCAGCACACCCTGAGCAACGCGCTCCATCAGCTCACGGGGGTCATCATCGTACGGATCCTCGTTGGTCACGACGACGACGTCCGCAAACCGCCCCGCCATCTCGCCAAGCACCGCCCCGCGCGCCCGATCGCGGCCGCCGCCCGTCGTCCCAAGAACTTGGATGATCCGGCGATGCGGAATTTGCGCCACCGTTGCATAGAGCTTTTCCATCGCTCTCGGTTCAAACGCATAATCCACGATAACGGTGAACGGCTGGCCGGCATCTACCGCCTCAATTCTGCCCGGAATGCCGGTGACTGCTTCTAACCCGCGCCGGATGATTTGCGGGTCAACACCGAAAGCCCGCGCCACGCCATACGCGAGGAGGGCATTCCCGGCATTGTGGTCACCGGGCAGCCGCATCCAAACTGTCTGCCCTTCTACCGCAAAACCGACGCGCGCGCCGGCGTGCAAAAGTTCCGCCCGCACCTCCTGCACCCCCGTGATATCGTACGTGGACGCGGTCGTCACGCCAATTTTTTGGTCCACGGCGAAACCGAGAAATTCCGGCGCGTACGGGGAGTCGAGATTCACGATGATGGTTTTGGGAATCTTTTTACCGGCGATGTTTTTATTCGGCCCCTGCGCTAGGTGCTTGCAGAGTTTAAGTTTCGCGCGTTTATAATTTTCAAAACCGCCATGCGCGTCCAGATGCTCCGGGTAAAGGTTGGTCAGCGCCACGGCGTCATAATGGATGCCGCGGTGGCGGAATTGTTCAATCCCTTGTGACGAAGTTTCAATAACCGCGTACTGGCAGCCAGCCGCCACCATTTCACCAAGCATTTTCTGAAGCCGGAAGCGCCCCACCATGGTCATTTTGGTGTCATTCATGGTTTCCCGGGGACCGATTTTAAAACGGATCGTGGATGCCGCTCCCACGGTAAATCCCGCCGTTTCCAACACGCGCGCGATCATCTCCACCACCGTGGATTTTCCCGACGTTCCGGTCACGCCGATCACCACCATCCGCTCCGACGGTCGGCCATACCGCCAGTTGGAAATCATGGCCAGTGACCAGTGATACAGCTCCAAAATGCTCGGCGGGAGGATCTTTTTTAGTCGATGCAACATACCAATAATTTTTTCCTGCCATTACAACCTAGCAAAACCCTTTCCGACTGTAAACCCAGTGAGAAATTCCAGCAGGACATTGAATTCCGCAAGAATATTTCAAAAATGTAAGCATGTTGCATGCACTATGGAAAAACAATATTTCTAACTGGGTAGACTAAAACTGCCCCGCGGGAAGCGGGGCAGTTTTTTCATGTACGTCAGTACGCTATTTGACTCCGGTGTACGACTGGCAATCAAATGTATCCGACGTCGGATCAGTCCCAACCGTCTTGTACGGCAGCGGGAGCGTTTGGTGCGTGCCGAGGAACAGGTACCCTTGCAGATACTTGGCGTCGGTATCAGTAAGGAAACCGTCATCATTCACGTCTGCCGCATCCAGACACGCTGGTTTCTTCCCGCCGAGGTTCAGGAAATTCAAGATATAGATGGAATCGTTCTGCGTCAATTTTCCGTCGTTGTCCACGTCGCCGCGCAGGAACGGCGTGTTCACCGCCTCGGTGACCCGGTTCACAGCCGGGATCGATCCGCAGCCCAGGCGATCAATGGTCGGATCGCCGCCGCGTACCGCAAACGGTGCCGCCGGCGCGGTTCCGCCCTTGAACAGATAATTGAGGATGTAGACGGTATCCGCCCCGTTGACGAACCCGTCGTCATTGGCATCGGCCGCGTCCATGCATTTCAACTGTCCACCCATATACAGGGCATTATTGATGGCCACCGGATCGGAAATATCGAGTTTGCCATCACCGTTCACATCACCGCGGATGAAGCCGACGATAACGGTCGGTGCTGGACTGCCGGTTGGCGTTGGGGACGCCGTGGGGGTCGGGCTGGTCGTGGGGGTCGGACTCGTCGTCGGCGTGGGTGATTGCTGCGGAGTTGCCGTCGGCGCCGGAGCAGCCGCGGTTGTGCCGTACGACTGGCAATCAAATGTATCCGACGTCGGATCAGTCCCAACCGTCTTGTACGGCAGCGGGAGCGTTTGGTGCGTGCCGAGGAACAGGTACCCTTGCAGATACTTGGCGTCGGTATCAGTAAGGAAACCGTCATCATTCACGTCTGCCGCATCCAGACACGCTGGTTTCTTCCCGCCGAGGTTCAGGAAATTCAAGATATAGATGGAATCGTTCTGCGTCAATTTTCCGTCGTTGTCCACGTCGCCGCGCAGGAACGGCGTGTTCACCGCCTCGGTGACCCGGTTCACAGCCGGGATCGATCCGCAGCCCAGGCGATCAATGGTCGGATCGCCGCCGCGTACCGCAAACGGTGCCGCCGGCGCGGTTCCGCCCCTAAACCGGTAGCTGAGGATGTACGCAGCATCTGTGCTATTGATGAGTCCATCATCATTCGCATCGGCCGCGTCCATGCATTTCAACTGTCCACCCAGGTACAGGGCGTCATTGATGGCAATGGAATCCGAAACATCCACCGCACCGTCGCCATTGGCATCGCCGCGGATGAAGCCGACCGGAGGAGTCATCACATCATCCGGCAAGGGAACCGGGGTAGCGGTCACCACCGGTCGCGGGCTGGTGGTCGGGGTCGGTGATACTGTCGGGCGAGGTGTCGGAGAAACCGACGGTTGCGGCGTAGCGGATGGCGCCGGGGTCGGACTGTACACCGGGGTCGGAGAAGCCGTGGCCGTCGGGCTTGGCGTCGGGGTCGGCTGGGCAACGATGGAGAAATAGTTGTAGCTGGAACCCGGGGCTACTTTCGAGCCATACGTGGCATCGGCAACCTGTACCCGATATGAACCCAGCGGGGTGGTTACCGGAATATTCCAGGTGTACGAACCGGCGGAAGCTGCCACCTGAGCAATAAGCCAGGTGCTACCCTGACTATTGAAGTAGCGAACGGTAACGTTGGCGACGTTGCTGGAAGTCCACGTAATCACGTATGAACTACCGCGCATCCATTGCTCACCGCCGTTGGGACTGACAACGCGCAAAGTTTGCACCGGTGTCGGACTCACCGTTGGGGTCGGACTCAATACCGGCGAGGGGGAAGGTGTCGCGGTTGGACTGGGCGTTGCAGAAGGTGAAACCGTTGGTGTCGGGGTCGGCGTCGCCGTTGGGGTTGGCGTTGGAGTAGCCGTTGGCGTCGCCGTTGGGGTTGCGCTCGGCGTTGGCGTCGGCGTAACCGAAGGCGACACCGTTGGCGTCGGGGTCGGCGTACTGCTACTGTTGTTGGCCGCCGATACTTTTCCGACAGTAAATGCCAAAAAACCCAGCGCGGTAGCTAGGCATGACATGCTGATCAAAAACGCTGACCAGCGTGCGATACGTTTTGTGTTAGCCATATTTTAATAAAATCCGACAATTTAGTATGTCGGCGTTAATAATTTCTTAATTGTTAATAACTTTTATTATTATACCACGCGGCCACAAATTTGGCAAGCGAAAATAACAAAACCGCCTCTCAAAACTGCGCCCACGAGGAGTCGAACCTCGATCCCCGGCTTCGGAGGCCGATGCTCTATCCATTGAGCTATGGGCGCAAATTTGAAAGGCGGTGCGCAGTTTTTCACTTACCGTGATTTTTCCCTCTTCTGCGACGCTTGCCCCAGCACCTTGAGCGCGGCGCGGATGATTTCCTCGCTTTTCATTCCGTTCTGCTTTACCTTGGCAATCGTGGCTTGGGCTTCGGATGCGGGAAATCCCAGCGCAATGAGGGCGTCGCGGGCTTCGGTGTCGTTCCCTTCGCCAGAAACGGAACTGCCGCCGGCCAACTCCTCAATCTTTCCGCGCAGCCCGGCCACAATAATTTCCGCCATGCGCTGCCCGACTCCCGATCCTTCGACCAGCCGTTCCGGACTGCCGGCGGCAACGGCCTGGCGCAGCTCCTGCGGGGAAACCAGGTCGAGCACGTGGAGCGCGGAGCGCGGACCGACCCGCTGCACCGACAGCAAGAGGTGAAACATCTGCAGCTCGTCGCGCGTCAGGAACCCGAATAATTCCTGCGCATCTTCGCGCACTTCCAGGTAGGTATGGACTGTGAGGGATTGGCCGACCTTGACCTGACTAACCATCTTGGCCGAGATCTCCACCCGATAGCCAATGCCGTTGACTTCAATCTCAAAAAAATTTCCGCGCTTGGCCAGCGGGTGCACGTAGGCAACGGTACCACGGAGCGACGCGATCATAACTGATGATGGACTTGGCAACTGCACCCCACGGTATCAGAAATTTTCTTACTTGACAACCCGGTATTTTTTGGGTAGAGTGGGTCATCGTTTTCGAACCTTGGCAACAGAAAAAACCATTTACAGAAAGGAGCACGTCGTGTTCCTGTTCAAAGTCGAACCTCGCAAGGTCTGGCCGCGCTACCAAGGTCGGTCAATTCGGACCCACCCGATCACCGGCCTGACCAACCGGATCTTGGTCGCCTACGGCACGGGCGACTTCTACGTCCAGTACTGGGAGGAGGGCAAAGAGCGCGGCGACGACAAGGTGCGCCGCTGGCGGCGCTTCGGCGACATCTGGTCGCTTCACCGCGGACTGCGGCTGGCCCGCGAAGGGACCATTCTCAAGCGCATCCCGACGATTGAAGAACTGCAGCGCCTCTGCACCGAAGCCAACCTCCAACTCAGCCGGCGCGATGTCGGCCCCGATGCGCTCCAGGACGTGAAGCGCAAGATGCTCGCTGTACTGCGCGAGCTTCACCACCCCAAGACCCACGCCCTCAAGGACGTGGTGACCCAGGTCGAGTGCGTCATTCCGCTGCGCGATTCGCGCGGGCGGCTCAACCTCGGCGCGCTGGCGGCACGTCTTGTCCCGGTAAAAAACCGGCTGTTCGTCGAACGCCTCTCCGACATCACGGGGTGGCTCGGCCACTACGCCCACTGGGAGCAAGACATCGCGGTCCTGCAGCAGCTGGCCGGCGGGTTCCTCACGGACCTCGAGCGCAAGGTCAACCGCTGGGTCGCCGATATCAGCGACGTCGCCGGCTGGCGGAGCCACCAAGTGGAGCTGTCCGTTGCACTCGCGCTCGATGTCGAGCATCTCAAGCAGCTCGAACCGTTCGGCGGCTGGACGAACTGGGCGCGGGCCTGCACGACCGACTTCGAACGTGCCAGGACCGCCCTGCACCGCGCCGACCGTGATACCACGCTCACGGCACTGCGCCGGCTGCAGTGGTCCGTCGCCGTCAAGAGGCTGCAGAAGGAAATCTCCGATCTCCTGCTGGACATCCAACTCGACCAGCTCGAGGGAAATTTCTTCCTCGACGACTACTCCGGGCGGATTGACCGCCTGCTCGACACCGTCGCCGGCATCAACGACGCGGAT
This sequence comes from Patescibacteria group bacterium, assembly GCA_028712155.1. Classification (GTDB taxonomy): domain Bacteria; phylum Patescibacteriota; class Patescibacteriia; order Buchananbacterales; family GWA2-38-13; genus VMFR01. The sequence continues at coordinate 12,808 of JAQTQO010000032.1, forward strand.
TTCCGCCACCCGGTCGTCTCGGAGCTCACGCCGCACCTGCGCGGCGCCAATAGCGCGCTCGTCGGCGTGCTCAGCCTGATGGCGGACGGCAAACCAGTCAGCCAAAAAAGCTTCAAGCCGGCCTACGACCACCTCCGTTCCGCCTGCGCCATGCTCTAACACACGCCCTTTCCTTCGCACCTTCCGACCACGGCAACGAGATACTCTTTCGTTGCCGGTTTTTTTATAAAAAATTGCGCCACCGAAAAGTAGCGCAAAAAATATTCGCAGATAAATTATTTTTTCACAACCCGAAGCTTCACCACTCGATCATTTACTTTCACTTCCTCACCACCATTTCCCGGCTTGATTTCCGTCGCGCGCGTTTTTTGCAATATTTCATCGCGATGCGCGGCAAGAACATCATCAAGATTGCCTTCGTAGGTGATCGTCACTGCATCTTGGATCGTCAAGCCCGCAGCTTTGCGCAAGGCGTTGATCGCGCGGATCAATTCGCGGGCGGCGCCGCTCACTTTGAGCGCGTCGGTGAGTTTCGTGTCGAGCGTTACTTTATTGCCGACCTGATATTCCAGCACATTGAGCTCATCACGAACAATTTCTTGATACGCGTCGGGTAATTTGGGTCCGGTCACGGAAGCCAACGGCTGGCGGATTTTAATCCCGGCAGCCATGCGCTGCGCCAAACCTTCGGCAACCACTTTGCGCGCGTTCTCCATTCCTGTCAGCACTTCTTCGTCAACCGTTAATGACACCGGCCAGTCTTCCAGGTGTACGGAATCCTGCTTCCCGCCGACTTGCTGATATACCCATTCGCCGAAGAACGGAGTGAACGGCGACAAAAGCTTGCTTACCTGCAACAATAGATAACCCAAAGTAGCGACCGCCTCTTTATCGCCGGCCTTGAACCGGTCGCGCGATCGCCGCACGTACCACGTCGACAGATCATTGATGAATTCCGCCATCGGCCGCGCAGCTTCAATGACGCTGTACTGTTCCAACGCCCTGGTCATATCCGCGACCAAACGGTTGTATCGCGCCAGCGCCCAGCGATCCAAGACGTGGTCTACTTTTGGGGCCGATGCCTGCGCGACGGATTTTCCAACGTATAACCCGTAGAAGGAAACGACGTTCTGCAAAATGAGAAAAACTTTTTTCACGACCTCACCAAGCTGCTTGGGGTCGAAATTTTTTGCCTCGCCCGGCTGGTTGATGGTGTAGAGGTACCAGCGCAGGGGGTCGGCGCCAAACCGCGTAATGACGTCCCACGGGTTGATGATGTTGCCTTTGGACTTGGACATCTTCTGCCCTTTGGCGTCGTTGATGTGCCCCAGGCAGATGACATTTTTGTAGCTGGATCCTTTCCCCAAAATCGTGCTGACCGCCAGCATCGTGTAAAACCAGCCGCGGGTCTGGTCAATGGCTTCGGCAATGTAATCGGCCGGGTACTGGACATTCTTCTTGCCGTCAATGAGCTTCTCGTTTTCGAATGGATAGTGGTACTGCGCATACGGCATGCTGCCGGAATCCAGCCACACATCCATCACTTCCGGTACGCGTTTCATTACTCCGCCGCATTTCTCACACGGAAATGTTACGTCGTCAACAAACGGTCGGTGCAAATCATCCGGCACTTTTCCGGCGAGTTTTTTCAAATCATCAACTGACCCAACCACCTGCCAATGCCCGCAACCTTCCTCGGCTTTTGCCTTTTGAATTGTGCCTTTTGAATTTCCAGTCTGGCATTTCCAGACTGGAAGCGGTGTTCCCCAATACCGTTCGCGCGAAATCGCCCAGTCTTTAACGCCGGAGATCCACTCCCCAAACCGCCCCTCTTTAATATGCGCGGGCACCCAGTTGATGGTCGCGGCATTCTCAAGCAGCTCATCTTTGATTTTTGTCATCCCAATAAACCACGAATCCTTGGCGTAGTACAAGAGTGGCGAGCTGCAGCGCCAGCAGAACGGGTAATCGTGCGCATATGGAACCTTTTGGAAATATGAACCGTTGCGTTTGAGGTGATCGTAAATAATATCTTCCGTTTCTTTGGCTTTAACATATTTCCCGGCCAAACCGGTAACGTGCGACAAAAACTTTCCGTCCAACCCGACCGTGTGCTGCTTGGGTAACCCCACCTGCTCACCCAGCCGGTAGTCGTCTTCGCCGTACATCACGGCCGTGTGCACCACGCCCGTGCCGTCGGTCGTGGTAACAAAATCCGCCGGCACGACTTGCCAGGCAACCTTTGCGGTACCTTTTTCAACTGCCCCTGGGAACAACGGCTGATAGGAAACGCCAACCAATTCTTTGCCCTTGAACTCGCTAAGAATCTTATGCGGCCCCTCGACAACGGTCGCCACAAGATCTTTTGCCACGACATAATGTTCGCCGTCCGCTTCGACACGAACGTACGAAAACTCCGGACCGACTGCGAGCGCAACGTTGCCGGGCAACGTCCATGGCGTAGTCGTCCAGGTCAGAATATAATCGCCAGCCTTCACCACGCTGTTGCCTTGGGTGACTTTGCACCGCAGATACACGGAATCTTCTTTTATGTTCTCGTAACCCTGGGCAACCTCGTGCGAGGAAAGCGCCGTGCCGCAGCGCGGGCAGTATGGCACCACCTTGTGCCCCTGGTAGAGCAACTTGCGCTGGTGTGCATGCGCGATGACCGCCCACACGCTCTCGATGTAATTGTTTTCGTACGTCACGTACGGGTGCTCAAGGTCAAGCCAGAACCCGATGCGCTCGGTCAATTTTTCCCAATCGTCCTTGAATTTCCAGACCAGCTCCTTGCACTCCGCGTTGAACTTGGCAATGCCGTACGTTTCAATTTCCGGTTTCGATTTGATGCCCAATTTCTTTTCCACCTGCAGCTCGACGGGCAACCCGTGCGTGTCCCACCCGGCTTTGCGCTCGACGTGGTAGCCCTGCATCGTGCGGAAGCGCACGATGATGTCTTTGAACACCCGCGCGAGCACGTGGTGCACGCCCGGTGCGGCGTTGGCCGTCGGCGGGCCTTCGTAGAACACAAAATTTCCCTTCGGCGATTTTTTTGCCAAGGTTTTGGAAAATATTTTTTTCTCGCGCCACCGGGCAAGAATTTTTTCCTCTTCGGCCGCCAACGCGCTGGCCGACGGGGGAACGGATGGGATGCGCGGCATATCGGGCTTACATTGTACCCACTGTATCATTGCCGTTGCGTTACCGTCAACGTATCACTAAAACAAAACACCGCGCGTGCGGTGTTTGCAGGCCCCACCTCGTCGGTTAGAATTCTCCGGACTGGTACTCCTGGGTCTGGTACTCTTCCCACCGGATCGCGGCGACCGGACAGAGCTTGATGGCTTCCTCGATCTTCTTTTCGTACTGCTCGTAATCGACGCCGGGCAATACCGAGGATTTATTCTCGAGGTCCAGCTTGAATACTTCGGGACAGACCGAAGCGCACGTGGCCGAACCGATGCACTGCTCGGGATCAACAACAGGACGACGCATAGGCAATAAAAATTATGGGATCAAATACTCAACCCGATAACGACCGGCCTTCTGCCTTTACATATCTTTCACCCATTGTTTCACTTTCTCCACCATTTCCCTCGGCGTCACGCTGGTCTTGATGATAAAATCCTGGGCGCCGAGCTTCAACCCTTTTTCGATCTCCTCCTTTTGGCTGAGGTTGGAAAAAATAACCACCGGGATGTTCTTGGCTTTCGCGTCTTCCTTCAGGCGTTTCAGCATTTCGTAGCCGTCCACCTTGGGCATCAGGATGTCCAGCAGGACGAGATCCGGCGCGTTGCCGCGCACCAGCATCAGCCCCGCCTCGCCGTTAGATGCCGTAAAAACTTCAAACCCATCCCGCTCCAGCGCCAAACGGTAGAGCTCCAACAAATTCGGTTCATCCTCGACGATGAGGATTTTTTTGGGCTGGGGCATAGCGGACATTCCTTCCACTTTCAGCCTACTCTCCGGAGATGTGTTTGACAAGGCTTCGAGATCCACCCACGCGCATCATTGGATACAGAGGGTTGGTAT
>JAQTQO010000033.1 GCA_028712155.1 Patescibacteria group bacterium
AAGTTGTGTGACGGTTTGCGCGACAAGAGTATCATACTGCCGGAAACGCACGCCGCTAAAACAGCACGGGTCATACTGGTTGAAAATCTGCAGCTGGCGGCGGCCGGCGCCGACGGCGCCCAGCGCATAGATCTCCAGTTCATTGGTGATGGCAAACAGCTCGGGCGCATACTCCTCCCAGTCCCAAAATTCGTCGGGCGTGCGCAGGGCAATCGGCAGCGATCCGGCCACCGGGTAGCTGGCGGTAATCCGCGGGTCAACAGCCGCTACCAGTTCTGTCACCCAACCGCCGCCGGAAATTCCCACCATGGCAATTGGCGCCAGGGTCTCGTCGTCCTGCGCGAAATTCAGAACAGCAACCACCGGTTCGACGAAAAACTTGAGCGGGGTGAATTCGGGGCCGGACAGTAGGGCGAACTGCTGGTGCAAGGTCAGTTGCAGACTGCCCGCCGTCGGCAAGGCAACCACCGGCCGGCTGTTTTCCCCCAGCAGCGGCAAGGCGAACGCCGCCACGGTATACCCGCGCGCCAGAAAAAATTGAACGGTTGCTTTTCCCTGGCGGATATCACCGTTGCCTTCATGGCCCTCGTGGTATATGACGAGTCCGCGCCGAGCCTGGAGCGGATGCAATAGGTAGACCACCGAATCCACGCCGTACTCCATCGTGACGGTCAGCCGGTCGATGCGGGAGAGGTTTTTGAGGTCGGCAAAACGCGGGTCGGAAACGCCGCGCTCGACGCGGTCCGGCATGCGGTTGTGCGGCACGTCCGGACGGTGCCAGAGTAATTCGGTAATCTGCGCGCGGCGCGCACTGACATCCGTGGAACTCGCCAATCGCATGAGCGGATGCAGGTCAAGGTTGGCAAATTCCGCCGGAACAGCCGTGAACCTTGCGTCGCCGGAAGCTTGTAGACGCTGGCGGATAGCCGTCAACCACGGGTACGGAGGAAGGCGGGTCGCGCCGGACAAAAATCCGTACAAAAAACACGCCGGTAACGCCACGGCAACCGCTCCGAAAAAAATCAAACGTCGGTATGGCATACCTCTGCGCAAATGTCGCCGCCGCTCCTCAGCGCATCCGCACCTCGCGCCGCACCCAGGCCGCATACCGCGCGTTCGCGGCAAACGGCATCTTCCCGATGCACGGAATCCGGTCGGGATGAATATTTTCCACTTCGCGTTTAATCTTTTCCCAACGCGCGGCAGCGGTTTTCGCGATCAGGATGTATTCCCCGTGCGCCGCAATTTTTCCCTGCCACCGGTACCAGCTGCGGCACGGAAAAATGTTGCCGCAGGCGATCAGCCGTTTCTCCAGCAAACGCTGCACGATCCGTTGCGCCACCGCCCGGGTCGGATTGGTAATGTAGATGGAAATGAGTGGTTTCATACGGTAAGGAATGCACCCTCAACGTACCGCGCCCCCACCGGCCGGTCAACCCGCTTCAGAGCGCATACGTCCGGTCACGGAGAGCCGACCGGATGATATGAAAACGCCGCAGCAGGAAGAACACCGGCCACTTGGCAAAAAAAATCTTGGTGTCACGGCCGCCATGCCACCGGTAGCGGACAAACAGGAGCGGCACCAGAATTGGCGAAAACAATAGCATGAGATAGTCAAACGGATGCACCATCCCCCATCGGACAGGTGAACCGAAGGTCTGGTAATGGTGCGGGTACGTTCGCTTGAGCAGCGGCCAGACGGCGGCGTTATGCGCGGATGCCAGCAGCGCGGCTACGGTCCATTGCGCCGGCTGATGAAAAACCACCGCATCCGGCACGCGGCGGAACTGGAATCCGGCCGCGACCGCTCGGATCGCCATTTCGGTGTCTTCGTTCTGATAGCGGTAGTACGCGTCGGAAAAATTTCCGATACGAGTAAAGACTTCACGACGGTAGGCTATGTTGCAGCCTTTGGGCCAGCGCGCGGAATTATTCTGGACAATGCGTTCAGGGAAGTACCGACGAACATTGCGCGCCTCGTAGAACGCCTGGCCGATGACCAATCCCACGCGCGCATCCGAGAACGGTTCCGCCAAACGGGACACCCAATCCGGCGCGGCCACGCAATCATCATCGGTGAACGCAACAATTGGATACCGCGCCGCGGCAATGCCCGAATTTCGCCCCGCGCTCAAACCGCGATTGCGTTCGTGGTGAACCACGCGCAGCCGTGCATCCGTAACTTCTCGAAGATACGCTGCCGTGCCGTCAGTCGAACCGTCATCCACCACGATGATTTCCAGCGGCGCGTACGTTTGCTGCAAAAGCGACGGCAAACACTGCCGGAGACTTCCCATCCGGTTATAGGTGGAAACGATGATCGAGCAGCCGGGCGCTGACATACCGAATAATCTCAGTATATACCAAAACACCCCGCAAGGGCGGGGTGTTGGTTGCATCCAGAAGCATCAAAAATTTATCACAAAAGTCGGGTCGGGCACATTCCGCCAGGTGTCTCCCGTGCTCCCGCCGGCATCCACCAAGTCGTCCCCAACTGAATATATGATCTTTTTCTCTGCGGAATATTTCAAGGTCTTACCGTCATAGGGGTCTTGGGGAGCGGTCGGCAAATACCGCGGTACTAATGCTTCCAGTTTCGCAGGGTAACTACCGGTATCCGACTTGAATGCTTTCACGGCCAGCAACGCCTGTGTGGCGGAAACCAACAGATCATCTTCGCATTTTTTGTAACGCACGGAGGTCAACGCTGTTGTACCAAGATCAAATGCAAACTGTCCAATGCCATTTTCCATAGCCAGGTACTCTTCCGACTGGCGTAATGGTGCTTTGCGTTGATCGTCGGCATATATCTCACCGCAGGGTTTGTTCACCTCGGCGATTCCTCTTCTCGCCCACTCCGCAAAAAGTGCCTTCGTTTTATTCGGATGAAAGTAGTAATCACGTCGTGTCAAAATCGGGTTCACCTCGCCCTCAAAAAAAGTATCCAACGCCTCAGATTTCCCTTCCGCAATTTCAGCGGCTAAATCATCCATTGACTGCCGAGCAACCTGGTACTGAGCTTTATAATATACCACCAAATCATTGCTGTTGTGGTAGGAAGATCCGAGACTTTGAATATGCGGCAGCAGATCATCGCCCGCAAATTTTGATGTCGCCAGGATTCTTTGCACCGCGGTGAGCCCTTTTTCTTTCATCCCCATCGCCACGAGATATTCGATGGTCGTCGCTTGTGATTCCTGAATCTTCTGCCCGACACGAACAGAATTTAGCGCTTCGTCAATCGCGGCGATATCATTGCCCTGCTGCGCAAGGGAAAGCGCCCGGATGGCGCTCAATCCCGCCATGTCCCTCCAGCGTGTTATTGGAGGATACACCATGTCGGGAGTAATCTCGTCCGGGTCATCGGCGGCGGGATCTTGAAATTTCGGCTTGCGGGCGGCTTGGGCAAAAATTTCAAACGCCTGGCTGTTGCGCGAAATGATTTCTCCGGCCAGTTCGGCATCCCAGGTCTTGCCGACAATCATATCCGAAATCGTTTGCGATGCGCCCTGGGGCAAAACCATGACATCTTTAAGTTTCACGAGATCAAAATATGCGTTCTCACTTTCTAAAACCGTAACTTGCGACAAACGCAGATCGGCATCATCAAACGGCGCGATATCACCGGTCGTGAGCTCGCCTTTTGAGTCAGGAACTGATGGCGGTGCGACGGACATTGGTGTCCCACGAGAAGATGTCGCCAAAAGAGCAAATGTGGCAATTGACACAACCGCCACAAACCCAGCGGTGGCAAAGCCCACAAAAATAAACCAGAAAAGTGAATCTCCAGCCGTCCAGTGTTTCATATAAATGACGTGGTAAAAAATGAAAATCCAATAACATACTACCACATTCGGCACATTTCGATGAATGCGAATTCCCTAATAGAAAACACCCCGCGGATGCGGGGCGCTTTCTTGGACCTACGGGGAATCGAACCCCGACCTCTTCCATGCCATGGAAGCGTAATACCGTTTTACTATAGGCCCGCAACACGTGGGACAACGGAACGATTCTATCCTACCGGACAATCAGCGTCAAGTAAATGGCCGCCTACGGGCGACCGCCATTGAGCAACCGCAGGAGTTTCGGGTGCAGGTGCGGATTGGCAGCGACCATTTCCCGGTCGTTGAGCGTCCACCGCTGGCCGTAAAAATTCGTCACGATGCAGCCGGATTCCTGGAGCAGCAGCGCGGGGATGGCGTAATCCCAGACGCCCGCTTCGATGCTGACACACCAATCGCGCCGGCCGTCGGCGACGTGCGCGGCGGAAATCGCCGCGCTGCCGAACGCGCTCATCGCGAACGGTTCGTGCGCCGCCGAGAGGAGCAAGGGTTTCAGGTAACGCATTTTTTTGGCGTTCAGCGAGGCCATTCCGCAGCCGAAACTATGCGCCCACGCTTTCGTTTTCGAGCAATGGATCCGCTTGCCGTTCAGCATCGCGCCATGTCCGCGGTGCGCGACATACAATCGATCGTTCATGGGATCGCACACCACGGCGTAGCGCATGACTCCGCGGTGCGCCAGGCCGATCATCACGCCGAACAGCGGCGTACCCGCGACAAAATTCCGTGTGCCGTCGAGCGGATCAATGATCCAGAGGAATTCCGCCAGCGTATGATAGCCATCCTGCTCTTCCGAGAGAATGCCATGACCAGGGTACGCCGTCCGGATTTTCTGCACGATCAACCGATTGATCTGACGATCCACGGCCGTGACCACATCGCCGACGTGGCGCTTGGTCGTGACGGCGCCGGGCCGGCCGAACCGTCGCCGGGCGACCGTCCCGGCCTGCCGGGCAACCGTTTGGATGAATCGCTGCATAAAACTAACGTACCCCAGCCGGTAATCTTTCGCAAACAGCTGCCGGGCATTTTTTAAAACCGCCGCATAGCATCTATCCAATCCAGCGCCAGTTGGTGAATCGCCAGGTGTAGACCATCAAACCGGTCAGCAGCAGAACGGAAAAAACAACTCGCACCCAGCGGTGCTGCAGCCACCGGTGTTGGGCAAGAAACAGAAAGTGCGGCCACGAAATCAGGAGGTAGCGCGACAGCGCCATCGTATTGTTGGCCAGTACGATCGGCGTCAGCGTGAATGCCGCCGCATAGACCGCGTACTCGGGACGCAGTTGCATGGCCAACGGTACCAGCAGGATACAGAACACGGATCCCAGCCAGAGATCCAGCGCACTGTCACGATAACCGAAGAGCTTGCCGCCGGTCAGCTGGTGCCACAGCGATGCGAGCGTCTGTTGATGAGACTGCCAGCCGTTGTAATGAGCCGCCAGATACGTCGTTTGACTTCCGAGCAATACCCCGACATACGCCAGATACGCGAGCACCACCACGGGGATAATGGCATAGATCGCCGCACCAGAAAGCCATGCCCGCAACCGCCACCGATGCGCCGCCATATACTGCACCAGGAGGGGAATAACGATCAACCCGCCGACGCTGCGGGTGAGCGCCGCGAGCGCCCCGAGCATTGCGGCCACCAGCCAGCGCCGGCGGCGACCGGCATACAGCGCCCCGATCGCCAAGCCCAGGAACAGTGACTCCGAGTACACCGCGGACAGCAGCACCGCCGTCGGAAAAATGAGGAGGTACCACACGGCGTCGCCGGCAACGGCGGCGGGATAATCCTCGCGAACGAGTCGATAGAGAAAATACGCCGCGCAGAACCCCGCGACGTAACTGACGAATAACCCGGCGTTAGCGGCTCCGCCAACCCAGGGTGTTAGCACCGATATCAGCGTCGAGTAGAGCGGGAAAAAATTGGTGTTCTGTTGGCTATAGTAGATCGGCTGAGCGGCATAGCCGTGCACGGCAATCTGCAGGTACCACTGTCCATCAAACGACGAAAAGCGATCGCGCAGGCTGACGGGATCCGGCGGCTGGTAGACATAGTTGTCTTCACGCATCCCCTCACCGAAAGGGAAGAGCACTCCCACCAGAGCAAGCGCCAAAATGAGCGCCTTCACCGCCGCATACCGCCACGCCACCTGCGCAAAATCGGTCGAAAAAAATTTATTGACCGCTCGATGATTCATGCACATAGTATACCGTATCCGCGGGCGTGCCTGCACCTGGCATGTTCATGGCGGCAGCGCCGACAACAAAAAAATATGACCGGAACCGGTCATATTTTTGTTTTTGTTTTGACAGCCGAAACGGTGAATTGTAGAAAAGAACGGGAGGAGGATTGGCGGTGCGAGGGACACATCACCTCACAGCGGAATTTCCGTGCGTCCGACGGCTAGCGCGGACACCACGGCCGCTTGACACCGTTGTTTTGGAATTGGCCAATTCCAAATTGCAATCCCCAACCCGTACGTTGGGGCGCTGGAATCTGGAATTGAACCGTCACCGGCTCAGGTATCCGGCGGTGCGCTCAACCTGAAGGTACTGGCTGGGCTGGAATGCGACCGGACCTTCCGTCTGCCCGGCGGTCATCCCGCGGAATGCCTGCTGGGCGAATGTTAACGCCCACGCGGCCAGCGCGACCGCAAAAAAAGCACTCGCAATAGTCGCGGTGATGCGACGCGGGTGCAAAGTAATACCGCCGGTTGCGGCGGGATGTGCGGGGAAAGGTAAGAAATGCGAAATACCCGCCCCAGACGACATTTTGGCTGCCATAGTTTTAGTTTTTATTTTTTATTTTTGCCCGTTTTGCGCTTGACTATTATGTATTGTAGCACCACGCACGCCTTTTGTCAATCGCGCGCGGCAAGTGTACGATGTAAACGAAAAGATTTTTCGCATTCTCCCATGAGCCTGACCGGACAAATTGCCCGCAATACCGCGGTCCAGATAACCGGCAAAGGGCTGAGCCTGGTGGCTACCGTCGCCACCATCGCCCTGATGACCCGCACGCTCGGCGCGGCCGGTTTTGGGTACTACACGACGGCATTCGCGCTCTTGCAGGTGGCGTTCATCCTCGTGGACTTCGGCCTCCAGATGACCACCGTCACGCTCATTGCCGACCCGCGCCGCGATCCGGCGGTGACCCTGGGGAACGTCCTGGGGTTGCGGATTTCCACGGCGCTCGCCATGGCGGCGGTTGCCGGCGGCGGCATCTGGATTTCCGGCTACCCGGTGCTGGTCAAGCAAGCCGTCTCCCTGCTGACCCTGGCGTTTTCAGCCGCCCACGTGACCGCCGTGCTCACCGCGGTCTTCCAGCAAAAAATTTCCATGGGCAAGGCCGCGGCGGCGGAAGTCGCGGGAAAGTTGGCGACGCTGCTTTGCGTCGTCGTGTGCGCCGCCGCCGGGCTCGGCCTGAACGCGATGGTGGTTGCGACCGTGCTGGGGGCTGGTCTACAGGCGCTCCTGCTGTACGTCTGGGCCAACCGTTTGCTGCAATTTTCCTGGCGCGCGGATTTCAAAATCTGGGGCGAGATTATGACCGCCACCTGGCCGCTGGCGGTCACCATTGCCCTCAACCTCGTATACTTTAAAATGGACACGGTGATTTTGGCCGCGTACCGGAGCCCGCAGGAGGTCGGGTGGTATGGCGCGCCCTACCGGGTGCTGGAGCTCTGCATCAATCTCGGCTACCTGTTCCTGGGGTTGCTCCTGCCGCTCTTGGCGCACGCCGCGGCCACCGGCAACCGCGTTCGCTTTTCCGTCATCCTGCAACGGGGGTTTGACGCCATGGCCGTGGCGGGGCTGCCGCTCGTTGTCGGCGGCGCGATCCTTGCCGAACCGCTGATGGTACTGGTGGCCGGACCGGAGTTTGCCAATTCAGGACCGCTGCTGTCCATCTTACTGGTGGCCACGGCGATTATCCTGATTTCCGCGGTCTTCGGCTACGGCGTGGTCGCGCTGGGCAAGCAGCGCACCCTCATCCCCTACTACGCCGGTAACGCGGCGCTGGCGATTACCGCGTACCTGTGGGCGATCCCGAAATACGGCGCACCGGCGGCCGCGTGGCTGACCGTCGGCAGCGAACTGATCATCTTGGCGGTCAGCGCCCTGGTCACCTACCGACAAATCCAATTTCTGCCCAACCTCCGCATTGCCGGTATCGCCGCGCTCGCCGCAACCATGATGGGCGTGATACTGTGGTGGCTGCCGGCCTGGCCCGTCTTGGGCCGGATCGCGATCGGCGGAGGAATTTATTTGATCACCTTGCGACTGCTGGGCGGCCTGCCGTCTGAGTTGCTGCGGCAAATCATGAGATCCGAAGCAGGGAACAAAACGGGTAGTCAATGATGGCGTTTCCTGTTCTCCGTTCCCTGTTCCATAACCTCTATGTTCATCTTTGACGTTCCCGCCGGATGGCTTCCCCTCCTGAACCCGTTGTGGTGGCCCATCAACGTGCTCCTCATCGGGTGGATTATCGCCCTCGGGATCATCGCCTACCGCAAACCGGCCGCGGGTGTGGCCGGCATCGCCTGCAGCTTGCCGTTGTACCTGGCGCGCGTCCGTTTCGGATGGCTCCCGACGACGGCCCTTGAGTTGGCGCTGATCGCGGCGGTTGCCGCCGGCGGTTTTCGGCTCTGGCGCGACGGTGCGCTCCGGTCCGTCCCTTCCGATCCCCTGCGGTGGCCGGCGACTGCGCTGCTGCTGGCCGGTACCGCGGCGCTCGCTTGGTCGCCGGACCTGCGCGCTGCGGCCGGGCTGTGGCGGGCATACCTGGTCGAACCGATCCTCGTCTACGCATTCGCCCGCCGCGCGCTCAATACGGAAACCGACCGCCGGTGGGTGGTGGGGGCGCTGCTCACCAGCGGGCTGGGCGTGGCGCTCGCGGCGATCTGGCAGTGGTTTTCCGGCATCGGCATTGCCGAACCGATGTGGGTGCCGTGGAACGCGCGCCGCGTCACTGCCTGGTACACCTCGCCCAACGCGGTCGGGCTGTACCTCGGACCGATGATCGCCCTTTTCGGCGGATGGATGCTCGACCGGCGCAGCTTTCGGCGGACGCGGATCGCGGCTGCGCTGATTACCGCCGCCGGCCTCGCCGCGATCGCGGCCACCAAATCTGCCGGCACCTGGCTGGGAATCTCCGCCGCCGCACTTACCCTCGGATGGTTTACCGTCGGCCGCTGGCGCACGGCGGCAATCGCCGGCATCGCCATCGCCGGCATCCTGCTTACCCCCGGAGTGCGCATCCAAATTACCGCCAAGATCCAAAATCCGAGCGGACAAAACCGCCTCAGCCTCTGGCGCGGGACCGTCACCTACCTCACCGCCACGCCGGCGAATTTCATCCGCGGCGCAGGCATTCACGGATTTCCTCAAATCCAGGAAACTTTCCGCGACCCGCGCCGCCAGGAACCGCTCATCTACCCGCACAACATTTTCCTCAACTTCTGGCTCGAGTACGGGCTGGCCGGACTGCTGGCCGCCGGTTGGGTGGCCGTGCGACTGGCACGCATAACCGCAAGGGCGCTGCGCCAGGCACCGGATGGAATTCGCCTGGGGGCGCTCGCGGCGCTTGCCGCAATCCTGGCGCACGGATTGGTGGATGTCCCCTATTTTAAAAATGATCTGGCAATTCTCACGTGGCTGATGGTAACACTCGCCCTGCCGCTGGCGACTCCCGCCGGTTTTACCAAAAAAAGATAACCCACGCGCCCGCAGCAATGCGGGCGCCTCAATATATCACCGAACACAAACCCCGCTCCGATGTCCATCGGAGCGGGGTGTCTATACCAATATCTTGTCGTAGTTTTTCCAACTGTGAAAAACCACGGGAACTCGTTGCGGTGTTTTCTTCACTGGCGCTTTTACCCGCCGGTTGCCGATGACAACTGTTGGACCACGAACGAGGCAATCGCGTACGCCATGAAGATGACAGCCAAACCGACGACGCCGGCGATAATCATCTTCTTTGCTTCACCAACCTGCTCTTCGTTGCCGCCAGCCGTCATCCACTTGAACCCACCGTAGAGGACGATGAGGACCGCGATAATGCCAAGGAATCCCATCAAAATGTTGATCACCAACATGATGGTCGTCCGGAGGTCTTGCGTGCCCCAGCCGACGATGGTCGCGTAGCCGAGTCCCTGATTTACCGTCCGACTCAACTGCGCAAAAGCTGGCAGTGCTACCAAGAGTCCTGCCGCCGTGGCCATTCCGGTGACGATTTTTCTCATTGTCTCACCCCCTTCCCGTAAGGAGTACAACCGCTGCTGCATGAAAAATGCTTGGGGTGCTCCATTTCCACCCCACGGTACCTACATGAACCAGTATACCGCAGGTAAAATGAATTTACAACTATTTATCAACATGGTATAATTACTCCAGAATTTAAGCTGTATTACATCCGCCCCGCTCCCTGCGGGGCGTCGCCCGTCACCCCAGAAACCTCTCGCGCCGGGAATTTGCGAACGGTCCGGCAAGACCCGCTGGAGTGAATAAAAAATCAAACAGCGAACCATGAAACCTTGCCACACCAATCCGCACGCGCCAGGTATCGTTAACGGTGGGAGACTTGCGTCTCGCGCTGCGAGCCGCGGTCGGTACTCCCGCGGGATCCTGGCCGCGCTCATCAGTCTCAGCACGGTGGCCGGGAGCGTGGCGCCGCTGCAAGGGACCGCCGCCCACACATTCAATCCGAACCACGTGCTCACGGACGCGGAGCTCTATGACGCCTCCAGCGTTTCGACCACCGCGATCCAGCGCTTCCTGGAACAGCACGGCAGCGTGCTCGCAACCTTCACGGAAAATGTCGAAGGGGAACGCCTGAGCGCCGCCCGTATTATTCATCGGGTCACGCAAAGCACGGGGGTGTCTTCGAAATTCCTCCTGGCAGTCGTCGAACGCGAAAAAGGGCTCCTGCGGAAAGGCGCGAGCGTCACCAAGGCGTCGGATCTCGACTGGGCCACGGGCTATTCCTGCTTTTCCGGCGGCTGTAATGATAAGTACAAAGGGTTTTTCAATCAGATCGAATCCGCAGCCATCACGCAAAAAATCTACACCGAACGGGCGGCAACCTTTGCCTTTCAGGTCGGCAAGCCGACCAAAACATTCGACGGTTTCACGGTCACGCCGGAGAATCAGGCAACCGCCAATCTCTTCATCTACACGCCGTACGTCGGCCACGCGCCCGAGCTGGGGATCACCAACGGCCTGGGCGGCAACCGCCTCTTCAATGACATCTGGCAGCAGTTCTTCACCGATGCCCGCTACCCCGACGGGCTGGTGCTCACCGACGGCCAGACGTACTGGAAGATCGAGAGCGGCAAGAAGCGGCGGTTCAAAACCGAAGATATCTTCCGCGCCGACTACCACCCCGCCGAGGCCATCCTGACGGACGCCAAGGTTATCGCCACCTACGCCGACGGCCCGGACATCGCGTTTGCCGACCACACGCTCGTGCGCTCCCTGGCGTCCAGCCAAGTCCTGCTGCTCGACGACGGCAAACAGCGGCCAGTCCTGGAAGAAACCACACTCGCTCAACTCGACGGTTTTCGAATTGCACTGACCAACTTCAACGATATCCCGCAGGTGTCTACCGAGCTGCTGGATCCTTACCCGCTGGGGGCGCCGATCACCGCAACGGTGTCCTACCCGATGGGAAAACTCTTCCGGGATGAAACGGGGGCGCTCTCGTGGGTGGAGAACAGCGTCCGCCACCCCGTCGACGCGGTCGTGGCGCAAGTCAACTGGAAAGACCGCGTACCGGAACCGACCGCCGCCGCCGAACTGGCCGTCTACCCCACGGGCAGCGGGGTGCCGCTGCGCGACGGGTCGTTCGTCCTCAACAGCAACGGCACGTACTACGTCATCAGCGGCGGCGAACGCCGTAAAATCGTCAGCGCCGCGCTGTTCGACCGGTTGTTCGGTTCCGCGCGGCGCGATCTGGCGGTGGCCGTCTCCGACGAAGTCCTGGCGCTGAGCGCCCCCGGGCTGAACATCGATTATCTCGACGACACCATCACCGATCCTCCGGAACCGCCCGCACCGCCGGCACAGCCGCCATATCAGGTGGGCACGGTCAATGTGACGCCGGACGGTTTCTCCGGCTACAGCGGGCAGTCCTTCAACGTCACCGTCAATGCGGTCAACGCCGGCAGCGCCGCCTGGAAACCCGGCGACATCCGTGTGCGCGTCAACAACGGCGACCCCCTTGCATTCAATGAGCCCAGCGTTCCTCCCGGCGGCCGGGCGACGTTTACGGCCCAACTGACGCTGCCCGCTACCCCCGGTCTGCAGCCCCAGAGCTTTACGCTGATCGGCCCGGGCGACGTCGTGCTGACGCAGTTTGCCAAATTCGCGATCGTCCGAGCGGGCGTGGCCGCGGAGATCACCGGTAATACCCTGCCGGTCGCGGTTAAAAACACCTGGCGGCCGGTGACCGTCACGGTCAAACTGAAGAATGTCAGCGCCGACCAGACCTGGAAATCCCAAAAAACGGCGCTCAAAATTACCGGGAATGACGGAAAAACCAGTCCCTTCTACGATATCAACGACTGGGTGCGGGCGGATGTCGCGGCGGTGCCCGTGGGCAAGAAAACCATTGCGCCCGGCGAGACCGGCGAATTCAAATTCACGCTCAAGGTCAAAGGGCTCAAACCCGGCACCTACCAGCTGCGCTTCGCGCTCGAGCTCCTCGATGTGAAGAAAACCGTCCTCATCAACGGCCAGGAAACCTGGTTGCAAACGGTGCGCGTGGATAAATAATCCGCGACACTTTCAAGATCGCCGCCTCACCGGCGGTTTTTTGTTGTACACTGAAATTATATGCATTCCGTCTTGGCATTTCTCCGCCGGAATCCGGGAAAATCGTTGTTGTTAGCCATTTTTTTTCTCTTTTGCATCGCTTATCTGGCGGCCGCCGGCAACGGGTTTGGCTACTATCGGCACCTGGCTGCCGCCCTTCTTTCCGGCCGGCTTGATGTCGACTCCGGTTTCATCGATCCGCTCCACTTGCGCGACTTCAGTTTTTTTAACGGCCGCTACTTTTATCCGATGGGAATTTTGCCGGCGCTAGTGCTACTACCGATGGTTTTAGTTTTTGGAATAAATTTTCCGCAGACCGCGCTCGTGCTTGTACTCACGGCCGCAATTACCTGGTTGCTCTACCGCATCGCGCGCCGATTTCAATTCTCCGAGAGTGACGCGCTATGGATCGCACTCGGCGTCCTGGTCGGCAGCCCCCTGGCCTTTCTGGTGCTGCGCGGCACGGTGTTTGACACGTATTTGACGCATTTGCTGTCGTTTGCCTGCCTGCTGGGCGCACTCGCCGAGTATCAGGGCCGGCGCCGGTGGTTTGCGATGGGCGCACTCGTCGGCTTGTCCGCACTGGCACGGCCCCTCACCATTTTTGCCGCGCTATTTTTTTTCGCGGCCGCGTGGACCGATCCCCACGCGGCCAATGCGCGTTGGAAAAAAATTTATATATTTTTTCTGCCGCTTGCCGGCGCCGTTATAGTAATTGCCGCATACAATTATTTACGTTTTGGAAATTTATTTGAGGTCGGCTATGCGTTCCAACTCATGCCCCCTGAAGTCATAGCCGCCCGCCAGACAGGGTTGTTCTCCGTACGCCATTTTCTGGACAATTTTTATCGTGCATTTCTGGCACTACCCGTGCCGGTATTGGCTCCGGACAGCCAAAAATCTATCATTTTTCCCTACCTGACTTTTAGCGGAAAAGGCACCTCGCTCCTGCTTACTTTCCCGCTCCTTTTCCTCCTGCTGTGGGTACGTAAATTTCCCCGTGAAAATATTTTTGCGTTTCTCACTGCGGCCGCTATCGCACTGCCGAACCTCGCCGCGTTTGCCAACGGCGAATACCAGTTCGGCTACCGGTACGGTTTTGATTTTTTTCCATTTTTACTTTTCGCGCTGCTCGCCGGACTTCCCGCCGCGCGTCTGAAACGCGCGGGAAAAATTTTGATCATCACGGGCGCGCTGCTGAACGCCGGGCTCACGCTGCCGGTCCTTTTCGGTCTCGCCTGACGACCCAGCGCCTCAAAATAAAAACTTGACAGCGGACACGAACAGATTCTCACGCGCTTGGCGCCTGACGGTTTTGTTGTGGATAAAACCAAACGCCAAGATTAAAAATGCGGTAAAGTGGGCGCCATGGGCCGCGGCGTCAACATTTGACAGGTTCCTTGTTTGGGAAAAAAAGCCATGCTATAGTCCTTAAGGCGCATCACCGAAAACAAAAATCAACCGGGGTTCGCTGAATTCTGCGAACATCCCACCCGGTTCTTGGACACTTATAATAGGACAGAGAGTTCGGCTTCAGATGAAGTGCTGAAGGTGAACTCTCTGTTTTCTTGACGCCTGACAATCAATCATATGACCCCGAAGCGATCCGTGTCGGATCAACTCGACACGGCTGCACCCGTGACGACGAACGGGCCGGCCGCGGCATCCGTACCGTCACCCGCCTCGCAGGAAAAACGCTACCGTCCGGACGGCCTGAAGTTCACCCGCTACTTCACCAAGGCCGGCGATGATCCGTACGCCGTGGTCAACTACGAACGCCGGGAAAGTGTCATCCGCGAAACGGATGGACGCGAGATTTTTCGCATGGACGGAGTCGAAGTGCCCACGTCCTGGAGCCAGGTGGCAACCGATATCTTAGCCCAGAAATACCTGCGGAAAACCGGTGTACCGCAGCTGGATGAAAATGGCGAAATCAAGCGAAATCCCGACGGTTCTCCGGTACTTGGCCCCGAACGCTCCATCAGGCAGGTCGTCCACCGGATGGTCGGCTGCTGGCGGGATTGGGGCGAACGCTACGGCTACTTCGCCTCTCCCGAAGACGCCCAAACCTTCTACGACGAGACCGTCTTTGCGCTCCTGACCCAGCGGGCGGCGCCCAACTCCCCGCAATGGTTCAATGCCGGCCTCTACTGGGCGTACGGCATCACCGGCAAAGCGCAGGGGCACTGGTACGCCGATCCCGGCACCGGGGAAATTACGCGCGCGCAAAACGCCTACGAGCATCCGCAACCGCACGCGTGCTTCATCCAATCCGTGCGCGACGACCTCGTCAACGAAGGCGGCATCATGGACCTGTGGGTGCGCGAAGCGCGCCTGTTCAAGTACGGCTCGGGCACCGGCACCAACTTCTCCTCCCTGCGGGCTTCCGGCGAAAAACTTTCCGGCGGCGGCAAATCCTCCGGCCTACCGTCGTGGCTCAAGATCGGCGACACGGCCGCCGCGGGCATCAAATCCGGCGGCACCACCCGGCGCGCCGCCAAAATGGTGATCCTGGACGTTGACCATCCCGACGTCGAGTGGTTCATCAACTGGAAAGTGAAAGAGGAGAAGAAAGTGGCGGCCATGGTTTCCGCCGGCTACGATGCGGGGTACGAGAGCGAAGCCTATCAAACCGTTTCGGGCCAAAACTCCAACAACTCGGTCCGGCTGCCCAACGACTTCATCAAGGCCGTCCTCAACGACCAGCCCTGGGAGCTGAAAGGCCGGACGGATCCGTCCGCCAACCGGACGGTGCGGGCGCGCGACCTCTGGAACCAGATCGCCAACGCCGCCTGGTCCTGCGCCGATCCCGGACTGCAGTTTGACACCACCATCAATGAGTGGCATACCTGCCCGCAGTCGGGCAAAATCCGCGCCACCAATCCCTGCTCGGAATACGTCTTTTTGGACGACACCGCCTGCAACCTCGCTTCCATCAACCTCGGGGCATTCTTTGATACCACGAACAAAACCTTTGACGTGCCGGGGTTCTCGCACGCCGTGCGGCTGTGGACCACGATTCTGGAAATCGCGGTGCTCATGTCGGCACTGCCCAGCAAAGAAATTGCCGAAGGCACCTACAAATTCCGCACGCTCGGTTTGGGCTACGCCAACCTCGGCGCGGTGCTGATGACCGCCGGCATTCCCTACGACAGCGCCGAAGCGCGCGGGTTTTCCGCTTCCGTCACCGCGCTGATGACCGGCGTTTCCTACCGCACGTCGGCCGAAATGGCCAAATTCCTCGGCACGTTCCCGGCGTACCAGGCCAACCGCGACGACATGCTGCGCGTCTTGCGCAACCACCGGCGGGCCGTGGTGAACGCCAAGCCGGAAGAGTACGAAGGGCTGACCGTTCCCCCGGTGGGAATTGCCTCAGCCGACGCGCCGGCCGGAGTTCTTTCCGCCGCGCGCCTGGCCTGGGACGAAGCCGTATCGCTGGGCGAACAGTACGGCTACCGCAACGCGCAGGTGACGCTCCTGGCGCCGACCGGCACCATCGGCCTGCTGATGGATTGCGCGACCACCGGCGTGGAACCGGATTTCGCGCTGGTCAAATTCAAGAAACTCGCCGGCGGCGGCTACTTCAAGATCATCAACGAAGCCGTACCGGTGGCGCTCCAGGGTCTCGGCTATTCGGAACGCGAAATTACCGATATCATCCGCCATCTCCGCGGCGCGGGCACCATGGCCGGCGCACCCCATATCAACCCCGACAGCCTGAAAGCCAAAGGATTGACCGACGCAGAAATCGCCAAAGTGGAAGCCAATCTCAAGGGCGCGTTCGAGCTGTCATTCGCGTTCACCCCAACGGTGCTGGGCGACGCCGCGCTGCAACGGCTCAAATTCTCCCCCGACCAGTACGGCGCGCCGGGCTTCAACCTGCTCACCGCCCTCGGCTTTACCGCCGCGCAGATCGCGCAGGCCAACGAGTACGTCTGCGGCACCATGACCATTGAAGGCGCGCCGCACCTCAAACCCGAACACGAGGCGGTGTTCGACTGCGCCAACCGCTGCGGGACGAAAGGCCGGCGTTTCATCCACTTCATGGGCCACGTCCGGATG
>JAQTQO010000056.1 GCA_028712155.1 Patescibacteria group bacterium
TAGATGCCCTCGCGGGCGAAAGTGGCGAAGGCAGCGGTATGCTCGAGCAGGGTTACTTCTCCGCCGCCCAGCACCAGTGACAGACCGAACCGGCCTTGGTCGTTCAGGGTGGTGTACCCGAGGTCGCTGGCAGTGGCTAAAACGTCTTTAATGCCGGCCAGGTAGAGCGTCTTCACGGCCGGGATGTTGAGCGATCCGGCCAGAGCCTGGCGCATGGAAACGGGTCCGTGCTCCTTCAGGTCGTAGTTATGAGGAGTGTAGTCGGCCGCGTCTGTTTTAAAGGCCGTTACTACGTCAAACAGCACGGTTTCCGGCGTGTATCCTTTATCAAATGCGGTGGCATAGACCACCGGTTTGAACGACGAGCCCGGCTGGCGCGGCCGCAGGACGACGTTGACGTTGCCGTCGATGGATACGTCGTCATAGTCTTTTGACCCCACCATGGCCAGGATCTGCCCGGTTTTGGTATCCAGGGAAACCAGCGCGGCATTGGAGGCATTGTACCGGGCGGCGTTCTGGTCCGCATATTTTTTTACCACTTCCTCGGCGATCCTTTGTTTGTCGATATTAAGCGTGGTGATGACTTTCAGACCCCCTTGTTCCGCCTCCACTTCGCCGTATTTTTCAGCCAGCAGCTCCCGGACATACATGACGAAATGGGGGGAAGTGAGGCTTTGGTTCGCCGGCCGCAGGTAATCGAACAGATTGACAGTTTTGGCTTCCGCGGCCTCCGCCTCGGTGATGTATCCCTGCTTGACCATTTCATTGAGTATCAGATGGATGCGGGCTGACAACGCGTCGGTATTGTTGCCGTATGGGGAATAGTAGGTGGGCCGGTTCGGGATGGCGGCAAGGAAGGCCGCTTCGGCCAGAGTCACGTTACGGACTGATTTGCCGAAAAAAGACTGGGCCGCCGCCTCGACGCCGTAAAGCGTAGAGCCGAACGGGATCTCATTGAAATACATCTGGAGGATCTGGTCTTTGGAGAATTTTTTCTCCAGCTGGTAGGCGAGAATGAGCTCCTTGATCTTACGGACGTATGAGTGCTCGGTGGTGAGAATCGCGTTTTTCACGAATTGCTGGGTAATCGTCGATCCTCCGCGCTGGGGGCACAGGCCGCCGAGATTACCGAAGACCTCATGGCAGACGGCCTTGACGATGCCGCCCAGGTCAAATCCCTGATGGCTGTAGAAGTTTTGGTCTTCAACGGCGACGGTAGCCTGTTTCATGATTTCCGGCACGTCTTCGATTTGGACCAGCGTGCGCTGTATGTCGCCATGGATGTCGTACAGGAGCGTGGTGCCGTCCCGGGCGTAAATTTTTGTGCTTTGGGCCACGGTCCGGTCTATTACTTTATTCGGATCCGGTAAATCCCTGGAGATAACCGCAAACATGATGACGATTCCGATAATGCCGACGACGATCAGGATGCCAAAAGCCGGCAACAGGCGGATAGCGATTCGGCGCCAGCGCTTGGGGTGTTGGCGTTGCGAGCGGATAGTATTGGCCACCCGGGCGCCGATTTTTTTTATGCGGAAATTTGGTTCATGCAGGGAGGGGATGGGCATAAGCATTAAGTATGGGAGCAAATAAGGGCGGCACCAGCCACATTTGCTTCCGCCAGGTTTTTAACAACAATGATTTTTGTTTGCTTGAGTCGCGGGTACACGAGCAGCGTGCGGGCCTTCTTGATGGCCGGCCTGGTTAGGAGGCTGATCCTGGACAGGCCGCCGCCGATAACCAGCAGGTCGGGGTTGTACGCGTGGATCGCGTTGGCCAGCCCGATGGCGAGGTAATGAGACATAGTCGCGATAGTACGCCGGGCCGCGCTTGGGCCGCGCTTGGCTAGCGCTTCAATGGCGAACGTATTGAGACGACGACCGGTGAATTGTCTGTACAGCGCGCTCATGGCCTGTCCCGAGACCAGCGCTTCCAAGTGGCCGACATGGCCGCAACTGCATCGCGGCGAGCGGTCAGCGACCATGGTATGGCCGAATTCCGTGACGTCGCACTTGCCTCGGTACAACCGGCCGTTGATAACCAATCCGGCGCCGATGCCGGTGCCCAGCGTCAGCGCCATGACGACGGGATATTTTTTCCCGCTGCCCGTATGGGCCGCGCCCAGGGCAAAACAGTGCGCGTCATTATCCACGCGTACCGGCACGCGGAAGAGCCGCTCGACGATTTTTTTGAGCGGGACTTTTTTCCATGAGCGGGGTAGGTTGGGACTGGCCTCGACTACGCCCTTCCGGTGATCAACCAGTCCGGTAATGCCGATGCCAATTGAAGCAACTTCATGCTTGATAAAGGTTGATTTGATGCTCTTGATGATGCTGTTAAGCACCGATCGTTTGTTTCGCTGGTTCAGGGAAAATTTTTGGGCATGAAAAACACGCCCCCGCGTGCCGAGAAGACCGGTACGGATTTTAGTACCCCCCACGTCTACTCCGAGCGTATATCTAGCCATAAATAACACAAAATAGTCAATTTCGCTTTATTAGTATAGCAAAAATAAGGTATAATAAAAACGACCTATGTTACGACGCACAAAAAACAAGGAAATCCTTGAACGGGGGGTAGAGCAGGTTATCGTTAAAGCCAATCTAGCCAAGCGGCTTGATAGCGGCGAGAAGCTTCGTGTTAAGTTAGGCATAGACCCGACATCCCCCCTTCTTCATCTGGGCCATACTGTTGTCCTGCGCAAGCTCAAGCAATTCCAGGATCTCGGGCACCAGGCGATTTTTTTGGTAGGCGATTTCACCGCGCGCATCGGCGATCCGACCGACAAGGTTTCGGCGCGCCAGCCTCTGTCCCCCATGGATATCCAGGAGAATGTCGCCACCTACCGCGAGCAGGTAGGAAAAATTTTGGACCTCTCGAAAGTGGAGTTCCGGTATAATTCCGAGTGGCATAAAAACATGGATCTGGCGGAATTTTTCCAGCTGGCCAGCCTGTTTTCCGTGAACCAGATGCTGGAGCGCGATATGTTCCAGAAGCGCATGTCCGCCAAAAAACCGCTTTGGATTCATGAGTTGATGTACCCTTTGCTTCAGGGCTATGACTCCGTTGCTTTGCGGGCCGATGTGGAACTGGGCGGTACAGACCAGACGTTCAACATTTTGGCCGGCCGGGTCATTCAGCCGGCGTACAAGCAGGATCCCCAGGATATTTTGACCGTCCCATTGCTCGCCGGTCTGGATGGAAACGAAAAGATGTCGAAGAGCGTCGGCAATACGGTGAATCTGAACGATTCGCCCAAAGAAATGTTCGGCAGGCTCATGTCGATTCCGGACCGTTTAATTGTTAAATATTTCACGCTGCTGACGGACGAGTCTTTGGCAGATATCGCCGGGTTTGATCAGGCGATGAAAAATGGCGCCAACCCGCGTGATTTAAAAGCGCAGCTAGCCAAGGAGATTGTCGAGCTTTATCACTCTAAACATGATGCCATCGCGGCGGAGAAGGAATTCGTGCAGATGTTTAAGAATAAGCAAGCTCCGGATGAGATGCCCGTGTGCCGATTAAAAAATGGTCGTTACGCTCTAACTGATTTATTGGTGGCCGCAAAGTTGGCTTCATCAAAAGCCGAAGCCAGGCGGGTCGTAGAGCAGGGCGGCGTGTCAGTTGACAGTCAAATAATAAAAGACTGGAAGAAAACTATAATTATTTCTGACGGCATGGTGGTGAAAGTCGGTAAACGGAAGTTTGTTAAATTGGTCAATTAAGGATATATAAAAAACAAGGTCAGTTGACCTCGTTTTTCTTTAAGTGGAATTATTTTTTCCCGCGGTAGAATTTGGCGGCGTATTCCGGAGCCACGGAGTTGATGACCAGCCGCGATCCCATTTCCACGCCGGCCCAGACGTCGCGGCGCGGGCAGATGCGGATGTAGAGGGGCTCGTGCTTTTCGGTGA
>JAQTQO010000034.1 GCA_028712155.1 Patescibacteria group bacterium
GCCGTTCCTGTCCGGGTCGATCTCCAAAACCATCAACATGCCCAACGAAGCCACCGTTGATGAGGTCAAGCAGGTCTATCTGGAATCCTGGAAGCTCTGCCTGAAGTGCCTGTCCATTTACCGCGACGGCTGCAAACTGTCGCAGCCGCTCTCCACGTCGTCGAAGAACAACGGCACGCACGAAGAAGCGCACGCGGAAAGCAGCGACACCAAGGAAACCCCCGCCGCCGCGGCAAAGGCCGCCAGTCAGCCCGCGACGCCTCCTCCGGCGGCTGCGGCTCCGGTCGCACCACTGCCGAAAGCCTCCGGCCGGCGCGTCTACCTGCACGGCGAAAAGCGCGAACTGCCGTACAAGCGCGGCGGCATCACGGTGGAAGCCGAGATCGCCGGCCACAAAGTTTTCTTACGCACCGGCGAGTACCCGGACGGCACCCTGGGAGAAATTTTCATTGACATGTACAAGGAAGGTGCCGCCTACCGCAGCATCATGAACAGCTTTGCGGTGGCCATTTCCACCTCCCTCAAGCACGGCGTGCCACTGGAAAAACTGGTCACGAAATTCACCTTCACCCGTTTTGAACCGTCCGGCCCGACGTCGCACCCGAACGTCAAGTTCTGCACCTCGGTGCTGGACTTCGTGTTCCGGGTGCTGGCGATGGAATACCTCGGCCGCACCGACCTGGTGCAGGTGCCGCCGACGGGTGTGCAGAAGAACCGCGCCGAACAGCTTGCGCAATTGGCCATGCGCCAGCAGGCGCTCGAGCTCAAGCCGACTCCCGCCGCTGCCGCCCAGGAAACCGCCGCCCATCCCGCGGACCCCGGCACCCCGGCCACCCCCGACGTTCACGCCGACACCCATCAGGTCAACAGCTACCTCGGCCAAATTTCCGGCGACGCGCCGCTGTGCGACACCTGCGGGCACGTCATGATCCGCAACGCCGCCTGCTACAAGTGCTTGAACTGCGGCGCCACCAGCGGCTGCAGCTAACCTCGCCTCGGCGTCATCCCGACGCCGCTGGAGGGATCTCATTTTACGAGCGGGCAGAGGGGCGAGTGCACTCGCCCCTCTTTTTACATTGACAAGGACTCCGATCCGTAGTAGCATGGTCTTTCGTTTTCCGGAAGAAACGTACCTTGAAAGTGAGGTGAGTGCACATGGATATTCGACCGTCGGCCGCCTGGATACATCGCGCCCGCCCGCCGGTCCGGCTCGGCAAGGATGGGCTGATTGCCGCCAACCACCGCGACTACCTGTACATCGCGCTGGGGTTTGCCCTGATGATTGCCGGTTTCGTGGTCATTGCTATGGCGACGTTCGGAGTCTGGGGTAAACTCGCCGGAGGGCTGGGCATCATCCCGCTGATCGGGAGCGCACTCTTCGTCCGGTGGCGCTGCACGTGGGTCTGCGGCCGCAACGAACTCCTGCGGCAGATTGAGCTGCAGCACCTCATGCGATGTGTCGAACGCAACTGACCGCTCCTCCGTTAGCCGTCAAACTCCAGCCGCAAAGGAGACTCATGAACTGGTTCGAACACGCAACGATATGGTGCCTTCTCCTGTGTGTTATCTCCACCATCGTGCTCCTGGTGATGTTAGCGCTCAAGCTCGTCTGGGATGTCACCGCTCCTGCGTTCACCATCGGAACCAGCATTTGCTGCGTTGCCACATTCATTCTCTTTGTTGCCGGCTTCCTCCTTCAGGGCCGCTTCGGCAGCAAAGTCGGCGGCGCATAATACACCGCAAAACTGCGCACTCGTGCATACCACTCCTTCGGGGGTGGTTTTTTTATATATAAAATGGGCCTGACCTTGATTGGGTAGGAAGGTGGTCAGGCCCGATTCTGCTGGCACGCCGGAGAACCCGGTGTGACCGTTTGGCAGAACCGCCGGCACCAACAAACGCAGGCACAGTTTTCAGGGAAGAAAGGAGTTGAATGCGGATTGGTGCAGGCAAGGCAACCTTATACCGGCAATAGCCATGGTGTCAATTGACTGAATTCCTTGCCAAGTTTTTTATTAAGGTATTAACCCCGGCACCATCTGCCCTGGGCGAATCCCTTGCTGCGGCGGCGGGAAATTAAAAATCCGCCGACCGAGGCCGGCGGATGAAAGGACGGATGCGTGCGGAATAGTGAGGCTACTGTTCGATGACGATGGCGCCGTTCGAGAGGCTGGCGCGACGCACTAGAATGCTCTCGGCGTGGCCGATCAAGGTGCCACGCAGCACCAGGCCCCCCTTCTTTATGGGGTTGGCGATGCGTTCGATCTTGTTGCGGCCGGCGGGGAACGTCCCTCCCGGCAGCATCTTCGGCGGCTGGCCGTCTTCCTTGACCACCTGCATGACGGGCAGATCGGCCTTCAGGACAATGATCATGGACACCTCCTCCTGAGAAATGCCTGCTGAACTTTGGTGAGCGGCTACGCCTTGCGCTCCAGCGCTTGCAAGGCCTCGCGGACGGCGACCACATCCTCGTGGCCGTGGAGATGATAGGCGAACCCGGTAGCATCCAGCACGCGGCACAGCCCGCGCGCCGCCACGCCCATGCCGATAGCGCCGCTCTGGCCGCCCTTCACGCCGCCGCCGAGCTGGTGCGGCTCGGCCACGATGACGAGCGGCTTGCCGCCGTTGGCTTCCATGAACGACGGGTAGTACGTGTAGAGGTCCGACAGGATCGGCTCGGGCCGCGCCAGACCGGTCGTGGCGTCCGCCGGCACGTAGTGGGACAACGCGTTCTCGTCGATCGGGCCATGGCCTGACGGCCGCGGGCCGTCGTAATACTTGCCGTGGAACTCGGTCACGGACATCCGCATCGCCTGCCACTCGGTCCACGGATCCAGCCCCTGGGAGTAGACGTTCCCCCAGTCCCAGATCAGGCCGAGCCGACCGCTGCCGATGGTGCCCACGGCGTTGGTGATGGCCGCACAGATGGCGCCGCGATCACCGATGAGGTTGGATTCGATTTCCAGCAGCGGCTGGATCCCCGCCGCGAGGAAAAGTTCGACGATCGGCGCCAGCCGTTCGGCCGCCGGTCCGACGAGGCTCCACGCATCGCTCACGGTGGGCGGGCGAAACGAGAACAGCCGGACACTCTCCACGCCGAGCTTGGTGGCGATCACCACGGCCGGGTGGACGACCTCGTCGAGGTACTTGCGCGCGTCTCCGTACAGATCGTCCTTACCGATGAACGAACCCAGGCAGTGGGCACGGAATCCGTACGCCTGCTGGGCATCGAGCACGTGCTTCAGCTGCGCCTCGGAGAGCTGGCCGACGCTGACCAGCATGGGCTGGTCCAGCGTGCCGAA
The DNA here is from genome assembly GCA_028712155.1 of Patescibacteria group bacterium. Lineage (GTDB taxonomy): Bacteria > Patescibacteriota > Patescibacteriia > Buchananbacterales > GWA2-38-13 > VMFR01. The sequence continues at coordinate 3,303 of JAQTQO010000034.1, forward strand.
GTTGAACCACCGCGGTACCCAGAGCGACAGCCCGATCGCCTGGCCCATCGCCAGCTGGTCTTCGACGGACGCGGTGAAGTACTTGCCGTCACGAAGCCGCGGCCGCGTGCACTCATCGAGGAATGCCGACAGCCGAACCTCATACTGTATTGGAATCATGAATATCCTCCCGGATGTTAAAGGCCTGCAGGAACAGAAAACCAACCACAACAGACGAAAGCGTACTTTACCGAATGACTCTTGAAAAGTCAACCGCAGCTTGACGACAAAACGGCTATACCCTAAACTCCACCACACATTGCCGATATTCCGGCGCCCTTTAAAAATCATGTGTTCTTGTGCGGTGGTCGCGCAAACACAAAAAATACCAATACCCCGGGCAAGAAAGGAGTACATCTCATGTCAACCACCGATATCATCCTTGCCATGGCGGCAATTTTGGCACTGTGCTTCGGTCTGATACTGGCCGTACACACGCTGCTGGACGGACAGCCTGGAATTCCTTTCTGGCTGAGCATCGGCCAGCTGGCGTGCACAATTGCCTGTTTCGCCGCGATCTTCTACCTCTTCCGTGACCCCAATTATTCAGCACCTGGGGGTGTCTCCAAACGCGCTCCCGGCGTGATCATCACCATCATCCTGGTCATGGTACTCACCGCCGTACTCGGCGCTATTGCCCTCTGGCAGCACCGCGAAGTCTTCACGACCGTATCGGGCGTGATCGCCCTCGTCTCCATCGCCGTCTTTAGCGGCATCATCGGTTTCGAACGGACCGCGGACGCGCCGGCAAAACCGGCGGAAATTCCCGGCACTAAAAAGTAGCTGCCAATCCTACCGGCATCACCGTTCCCGTTCCTTGCTTCACCCTCCGCTTCGCGGGGGTGATTTTTTATCCTCAACCGGCCGCACTTGTGCACATGCGAAAAAATTTCATCTGCGGTAGAATATTGAAAGGTTTTCTCGCAATATTATGCAAGGTCAAGAGAAATTGAAGCCGACCACCTCTCTCGCGTCAAGGAAAAAGGTAGCGATCGTAAGCCTGCTCTCGCTTGTATTGACCTCCTGGGCAGTCTTCGCGTTTCTTTTCGTCTTCGCGTTCGCTCCAATGTTCCGCGCGCCGGTCACAAACCTTAACTTTTCCCTTACCAACACCAACGATCCTCCGCGAACTCCGGCGCATTTCACTATCCGAAACAAAGCGGCGGAAAAGATCGGTGTGGAAAAAAATGCAGGGAACAGCACCATAACCCTGACGGCAAAATGGGACGGCCCCTGCGGGCACAACACCACGGGTTCCTGCGGCCCGGACCAGGGGGATGACACGTCCGCGGTATGCATCGATAATTTCAAGATTGCCCTCGTCAACAGCTTAGGCGATACGCTCTACGAAGGACGCGAACCGGCAACAAATGGCATGCCACCGGGGTCCGGCGCCGGGTGTTCCCGCCCAGAGTGCGTTGACACGTGCGGCAGCTCTTTTGAACACGCCATTACCATTGATACACCGGACCGACAGGAATACCCGCTGACCCTCTACGTCTACGCCCTGAGTTGCTCCGGCCTCTCCAGCTGTCCAGCCACCGCCGTGATTCAATTCAATGCCGCCTGCACGGACACCGCGAACGACGTCAACGGCGACGGTATTTTTGATCTGGCGGATGCCGTCGCACTATTGGAACACCTCTACGAAGGTAACCCCGCGGCATGTCCGGAAAACGGCGATGCCAATGGCGACGGTATTCTCGATCTCTCCGACTCCCTCGAAATGCTTAACCAGCTATACGCTGGCGGATAAAAGGGGAACAAATTTTTCCTGCCCGGGAGAACACCTTGCGCTAGGTGTTCTTTTGTAATCGTGTCGGTAGGCTGCGTTCAAAAAATACCGGGTGCAGTGATATCTTATTGACAGACGTGAAACTGCATGCTGCAATACCAGGGCACTGAACACTCCTATGAAGATTTACACAAAAACCGGCGACGACGGCACTACGGGCCTGTTTGGCGCCGGCCGGGTGCCAAAAAACCACCCGCGGGTCGCGCTCAATGGCGACGTGGACGAGCTCAGCTCGTACGTCGGACTCGTCCGTTCGCTCCGCGACCAATCTCCCGCGCTCGGGCAGCTCGACGGCATTCTCGCCCGCATCCAGAACCGGCTGTTCACCATCGGCGCGCTCATCACCACACCGCCGCAATCTGTGAACTTCGCAAAAATCCCGAAACTGACGGAAAGCGATACCGCGTTCCTCGAAGCGGCCATCGACCGGCTCACCGCCGACCTGCCCGAGCTCACGCAGTTCATCCCGCCGGGCGGCGGCCGCGCGGCAAGCTTCCTGCACGTCTGCCGGACCGTCGCCCGCCGCGCCGAACGGACGCTCGCTGCCGCACACGCGGCGAATATTTCTCTCGACCCGCTGATTGCCCAATACCTCAACCGCCTCTCCGACCTGCTGTTCACGATGGCGCGTTGGGTCAACATGCGCGAGGGTATTTCCGAGACGTCATGGGAAAAGTAGTATCAAACGGCAATACCATCTTTCAATAATTTCATTTTTTGGAAGCCACGCACTTTTTTGTAGGAGAAACCGCCATGCCGGATCGTCCGCTCCTTGACCCCGCCGTTCGCAAGGATCCGCCACCATCAGGTGGTTTTATCGATCAGGTGGTAATGATGCGCGCCGGCTGCATTGCCAGCGAGCGTTGTATCCCGCCCGTCGCCGAGCCGATGGACGCCGCCGCCAATGCGCAGGGATGCCGGCTGCTCATCAGGCACCGCCTCGACGAGTTCAACCAACTCCGCGCACGGCATCCCGAGTGGGTGCCCGACTTCAGTCCCTTGCACATCAGCGCCGCTTTCCTGCTCTCCGCCTTTATGGAAGGCGCCGACGTCCGCGATCTGCTCAATCCGATCACCTAGGTTGCGTCTGCCACATTCCGCAACCAATGCCCCGCCCTCACCGGTGGGGTATTTTTTATTCCCACGCCCCCGCAGCAAGGGATCCGCCCTGGGCGGAGACCGCCTGCCGGGCGAGCGGGAAATTAACCCCGCACCTCCGCCCTGGGCGGATGGTGCCGGGGTTGGTACCAATTATGTACCCCCGCAACAAGGGAAGCGAAGCGACCGCAGTGAGGTGGGTGTGGGGAAAAATAAATGAGCCCAGCAAAAACGAATTTGCCAGGCTCGGCGTCAGAGGGGTGCGCCCGTACTGCGGGTACGCTGCGCATCGCGAAACGCCACCCGGCGATCCTGCTTTCCTACGAGGAGAAATCAACCGGGCACTTCAAAAATTACTCGGCTAGGCGCGGCGTGTCAATATCCCCGCGCTGTTCAATCTTCAAAAAATCCCCGGGTTCGGGGATTTTTTTATTCATCAATCGAAATCAATATCCGGCAATGAAGTAACGGGCGGTTTCAGTTTAGATTTAACAGGACCAGCTTTTTCTTCTTCCTCTTCTTCGGCAGCATGCGCTTCCGGCGCAACGGCATGGCCACCGGTTTCCGCCGGTGCGGCTAATGGCGGCCGCGCATCGCTTTCTTGGTGAACCCCCGGGACGGGTGACGCCGCGAGTTGCACCGGCGTCAGGGCACTACCGGCTTTAGCGCCAACGACTTCGCCCCCTCCCGCGTGGTCAGCCGCTGGCACTGCGCTGCCAGTCCGGGCATCGCCCATCTCTTCGGTCGGGCGCTGGCTGGACAGCGACTTCACAATGTCCCGCAGATCTCTTTTGTCCTCCCGGCTGATTACCCCCTGCTGCGCCATGTGTTCCGCCTCGATCATGATTTTCTGCCGCACCAGCCGGGGCAGCCCCGCGGCATACTTCGGAGTTTTTCTCAGTCTTTCGCCAACCAGCTTACTAAAAATCTTCAAATCATCGGTGGACAAATTTGCCGCCTCGGTTCGTCGTAATTTAGACACCTTAAGATCCCGTAGCTTACCGACGAAAGTTTTTTTCTCGCGGCCTTTTAAACTGTGCTCAAAACTCCCGGCGCGAAAAGTTTTTCCGGTATGGAATTCCTTGGTGCTGAATTTTTCTCCGATTCGGCTTCGTGGCTGCATACCTACAGTGTACGGTATCTTACTAAAAAAACAAAACCAAAAAGCCGCCTCCCGGCGGCTCCGCCTTCCCACTCCCGCTTCTTGCTCCTCAATTCCCCATTGCTGGCTGCTGTTGCGTGCTGCAATGCAACGTGCCAAACCCCCACACCAAATCCACGCAGTCGATGCCGATGACGCGGCGGTTGGGAAAGAAGCGCTGGAGGATCGCCAGGGCTTGGGCATCCTGCGGGCAGTTGAACGTCGGCACCAGCACCACGGTGTTGGCGATATAGAAATTCGCGTAGCTTGCCGGCAGGCGCTCATTTTTGTAGACCACCGGCGTGGGTGTCGGCAACGGCACCACCGTCAGCGGCCTTTTATCCTGGTCGCGCATCTTTTGCAGGTCGCGGTAATTTTGCTGGAGAATGGCGTAATCGGCATCCGCGGTATCCTGCGTCAGCGGGCAGACCACGGTGGTCGGGTTCACAAACCGCGCCAGATCGTCAATGTGGCCGTCGGTGTCGTCGCCGGCAATCCCCTCTTTCAGCCACAAAATGTTGGTGACGCCGATGTACTCGCGCAAGTACCCTTCGATCTGCTCGCGGTTCAAGCGCGGGTTGCGGTTGGGGTTCAGCAGGCACGATTCGGTGGTCAACAGCGTGCCCTTGCCGTTCACATCGATCGAACCGCCCTCCAGCACCACGCCGGGTATGAGCACCGGCAGCTCGAGCAGCTCGGCAACTTTGGTCGGCACCGCATCGTCCAGATCGTACGGCTTCCATTTGTCGCCGTTGCCGTTGTAATCCCAATCCAGCACCGCCCAACCTTCCGGGGTCCGCACGAACATCGGGCCGTGATCGCGCGACCACGAGGCATTCGTCGGAATGTGCACGAATTCCACGGCCCCGAGCGTTACGCCGCCCTCTTCAAAACACCGGCGCGCCTCCCGCTCCGCTTCCGCGTCGTTGACGCACAAAAAAACCGGCTCGCTTTGCGTGAGCGCGCGGATGATTTGCGCGTAGACTTTTGGAATGGGCTCAAATTTCCCCGGCCAATGCGAAAGATTGTGCGGCCAGGCCATCCACGTGCCCTCGTGCGGCTCCCATTCGGCAGGCATCCGATACGGCATAATGCCTTTCAAAATTTTCAATTACCAATTTTCAATTTTCATTCAATTCCCCAATGTTTCAATTTTTCAGTGGTACCAAAATGACGAGTTTGAAAATTGATTCATTGAAAATTTATTAAAAATTGTAAATTGAAAATTATGAATTATTGCTCCACCTTCAACCGCCGGGCGGCCAGAAACGGCCAATCGCGGCGCATCTGCGGCACTAAATTCAAATCGCACGCAACCAGTATATCTTCTTCACGGTTTACGCTCCCCTGTTTGAGCACGCGGCCATAGGGGTCGGCCACAAACGACGTGCCCCAAAACCGCAAATGGTTGTCCAGCCCGACGCGGTTGACCGCGGCGACAAAGACACCGTTGGCAATCGCGTGCGACTGCTGAATCGTCTGCCACGCCTGGTGCTCGGCCTCATTGATTCCCGGCCGCGCTTTCAGCTGAAAACCAATGGCCGTGGGGTAAAAAATAATTTCTGCGCCTTTTGCCGCCGCGAGCCGTGCGCCTTCGGGAAACCACTGGTCCCAGCAAATCAGCGTAGCGATTTTCCCGTAGCGCGTTTTGAATACGGGGACGCCGAGATTGCCCGGCGAAAAATAGTACGCTTCGCCGTAGTAGAACTTCGGGTCGTCGGGGATGTGCATCTTGCGGTACTTGCCCAAGTATTTGCCGTCGGCGTCAATCACCACGGCGGTGTTGTAGTATTTGCCCCCCGCGCGTTCATACAACGACGTGGTCAGCACCACGCGATTCTTTTTTGCGATTGCCTGCAGCACCCGCACCGTTGGCCCGGGCACCGGCTCAGCCAGGTCAAAAAATTTCTTGTCCCGCGTCTGGCAAAAGTACGGCGTCAAAAACAACTCCGGCAGCGCAACAATCTTTGCGCCCCGCTGCGCCAGCAACCGCACATGCTGTGCGGCGCGCGTCAAATTATCACCAGCCGAGGCAGTGGAATACATTTGCACCAAACCAACATTGATAATCTTATTCATAGGTTATTGGCTAGCCGAGTTTCTGCAATAAGTACCAATCTTGGGCCCACGCCCCTCCCTCAGGGATATAGTCCACCACCGTGAAACCTTTTGCCAGATGTTTACGCACATAACTTTCCGGATGGAACGCGCCGCAGAAATTTGAACTCCCGTACCGGGGATACTTCACGACCAGCTGGCCGCGGGTAAAATGTTCCTGCTCTCCAGGCGTCAATTGTTTATCAAAACGGCTCGCCCCGTGGACGGTGAACAGTAGAAAGCCTCCGGGTTTTACAATGCGCCGCAGCTCGTCCATCCACGGTTTCTGCAGCTGTTCCGTCAAGTGCGTGAACACGGAGCGGGCATATACGAAATCGAACTTATTATCATCGTATGCCAGAGATGGGGCGGTACTATTGGTGCGAAAATCCGCAAACGGCAATGCGCGCCGGCACCATTCAATGGCAGCGTAATTATAGTCAGTACCGTGCACTTTCGTGCGGAGAAGACCTTTCCATTGCCGGATGATCCGGCCGCACCCGCAGCCGAAATCAAGAATTTCCGGAAATTTTTCAATGGCCAAACCGTTTTCCTCCAACAACCTCCGGATATTGGACGCATCGAGAACGCCAGCCTGGTAAAAACCTTCTGCGTCCCATCCTCCGACCGACAGGTAGATCAGGCGAGCCGGGGGCAATGGCAAACCGTCCGGTGCACCGTGGATTCGGTACCTGGCATTGCGAAATAACGTCTTGACGTCCGCATAGTACTTCACCCGATGGTACAAATTGCTGCCGACCAATCCAAGGTGCAGGGAATCAAGCATCCCAAGGATGATTGGCCGCAAGTGCGTCCGGGGGCTGATCGCAGACTGTTGCGCCATACCTTGTTAGCGCGCAAACAGCTTCGCGAAATTTTTCTTCTCGCGCTTCTTCCAATTCCCCATCTGGTAGCCGTAGGCGGCAATCACGGGCAGCGCCAGCGTCGCTTCAGCGTAGACCATTTGTTCAAACACCGTGGACACCTTGCCCCACGATGACGCTTCTTTCAATGTGGAAGAAGAACACGCGCCGTCGCGGACATCGGCAACCGTGATTTGCACGGCGTACTTGTGCACGGGCGCTTCTTTGCCAAGTACTTCCGCACACACGACAGTATCCTGGGCAAAATTCTTTGGCACCCCGCCGCCGATCATCAAAAGGCCCGTGTCCTTGGACGCCATCTTGATCTCGGTCAGCTCGCGGAAGTCGGCCACCGAATCAATGGAAACGTGCACATCGGGGTGTTTGACTTGGTGCATCACCAACCCGAACCCGGCCGAGCTGTCGGAAAACGCGGGGCAGAAGATCGGGACCCCGTGTTCGAACGCCGTTTGCACCAGTGAATTTTTCTTCTTGGAATGTTTGACGCACCACTCGCCCATCTTGGAAATGAATTCGCGCGACGAGTACGGCCGCGGCTGCAATCCGTCGGCAATCTTTAAGATGGCTTGATCACACTGCTGCAACTCTTCCTCATCAATGAACGTATCGTAGATGCGGTCAATGTAGAGCGAGCGCAGCATCCCGTCGTCAATGAACGGCGTGCCCTGGTAGTGCTTGAACCCCAGCGCCTCGAAAAAATCCATATCCACGATGGACGCACCGGTCGCAACAATCGCGTCAATCATGTTGTTTTTCACCATATCCACGTACACCTGCATGCAACCGGCGGCCGACGTGGAACCCGCCAAGGTCAGCCAGACCGAACAGTTCGGGTCGGCAAGCATTTGGTCGTAAATGCGAGCGGCGCGCGCTAAATCCCGCGCGGAAAAACTCATCTTCGCGTACGAATCTACCAACGACTTGCCGTCGATTTTGGTGATATCGATGTGCTCAACGGGCTTCGCGAGCAACTCTTTCTTTGTTGGCTTGGGCATAAGTAAAAGGTTAATTACCGCTTCACCATAGCAAAAAATTTCCATTTTATCCAGTAGCAAAAAATGATCCGCGTTTATATTTTTTGGCTCAAACAAAAGAAATAATTCGATATTTCGCCCTTGGATTTGACTTTTTTGTAAGAATGGTTTACCATGTCTGAACACGGTACACAATGTATAAAGGTCGAGAAAATCCTTAATTATTAGCGAAATAATCCTATGCCACAAAACGACAACGACGAACAGGTAACAATTAGTCTCGATGGAGCTGGGTTGACGTTTAAATCCAAAATTTCGCCTCTCACGGCTACCAATGTTATCAAACTTTGCGTAGCCACTGAGCAAGCGAATAAAGGGTTACCCGCACCAGCAGCAGATCATCAGGAATTCCTTGGTGAATCGACACGAATTTCTCTTGGAGAGTACGTAAACAAATATCAACCGACGACCTACCCTCAAAAGATTCTCGCCATCGCCTCGTACCTGAAGGAAATTAAACATCAAGAAAGTTTTTCCCCAGATGATGTCCGGCCATTATTCCGTACGATTGGCGAAGTGCCGCCGCAAAACTTCGGAAGGGATTTTCGTTTGGCTGTCAGTAATTCTTGGGTAGCATCAGAAGACAACAACCCGAATGCATTCTACATCACCTCACTCGGACTAAGTGCACTGCGTTCCAACTTCGCTGGGCCAACAATAATAAAAAGAAAAAATCGTAAACGTAGTAAGGGTAGTGACGCATCGGTAAGCGCAAGTGAAAGTGCAGTGGGTTAACCCCTGCACTTTCCTTATAATATTGCTGGCAAAAACCTTTCGCACTCAAAAAAATATTATGGACTGCACCGCACAATATTCATATTAGCTCTACTATTCTCACTTGCACCCTCTTCCCTGCCAACTGAATTTCCACGGTATCGCCGACGCGGCTGCCCATCAGGGCGGCGCCGAGGGGAGACTGGTGCGAGATAACACCAGTTGTCGGGTCGGTTTCCGACGACCCTAGAATCGTGTAGACCATTTCTTTGCCGTTCATTTCCACCGTCACCTTGCTGCCAAGCTGAACGGTGCCGGTATTTTTTGGCGAGATGATGACGACGTGCTTCAAGTATTCGGTCAATATGTTGATGCGGTCGTTGATACCGCGCAGCCGGCCTTTGGCGATCGAGTAAGCAGCGTTCTCGGAAAAGTCCCCCATTTCCGCCAGGCGTTTGACTTCCACAATCGCGCGCGGCTGTTTGACGGTTTTCAAATGTTCGAGCTCGTCTTTGAGCTCGTTAAACTTCGCCCGCGTGATGTGCGGGTCGCGCCGTTCGTGCGTATATTTGCCGGGTTTTCGGATGGGGACTTGCATGTCAATTTTATTGCAGATATGAACACTGTCATCCCGCACCCCTCCTTCGCTAAAGCTTCGGAGGGCAGGCCGGATGCGGGATCCAGAAAACCAGAAACAGTTATTACTGGATTCCCGCTGGAGTTTATCCCGTACTTGATACGGGGCGGGAATGACAATCAATATCATCATTGTTTGGTGGCTAACTTTACCCTACCACGCGTTCTGCCAAAAGGGCGAGGGAATGGTTCCCCCGCCCCTTGTTCATCAATGGGTAAGCAATTACGACAAGTGCTTGGAGACGAGCGCCGTCATTTCGAACATGCTGACCGTTGCCTTGCCGCCGAAGACTTTTTTCAGCTTCTCATCGGCGTTGATGTTGCGCTTATTCTGCGCATCCTGCAAATTATTTTTCTTGATGTACACCCACAGCTGCTTGGCGACTTCGGAACGGGGCATCGGACCCGGGCCGACAACTTCGGCCAGTTCCGGGCTGACCTGCATCGGCTTCATGAACGCGGCATTGGATTTTGCCATAGTGGCGCTTAGATGAGTTAATAGATAATTGTTAACGGTTTTTTTATGGAGTGAGATCCCTCGACTTCGCTCGGGATGACGGTTTACGGCATAAACCGTCAATTAATGATACGAAACAGATCCCAGAAATCGTAGGCGACGCAGGTTGCGTACAGGAGTGTGAGCGTCAGGTCCACGATGAAGAAATGTCCCATGATGAACGCCATCAGGATGCCGGTGAACATCAGCGAGATGCCGATCAACAGCATCAGCAGGCCGGTGGTGGTGTGCGCCAGCAGGCGTTGGGCCCCGCTTTTCACGGCGATTTTCTCGTAGGTGAAAGCGAAATTCCCAAAGCAGGCGGTGACGGCAATAATGGATACGGCGACCAGGATATTGCCGGCCAGCACCTTGTCCGTGCGCACGATGCTGTGCGCCAAATCATTATGAATGAGCGGGAAAAACAACGCAAGCAGAAAGGCAACCAGGCCGTTTTTGAAGATATTTTCCCGGAGAATTTGTTGCATCATGGGTGGGTGTATATTTTTGTTCTGTTCTCAGTCTAGCAGAAAGGGCGGTATTGAGCAAAATTTTTCCGCCCGGTTGGGGGCGGAAAAATTTTCATTCTTGGAACCGATCGCTACTCTTCGCAGACCTTGGTGCGGAAGAAAGTCCACTCATCGCACTTTCGGCCGTCTTCAAACTCGCACTGGCCGGACTGCGAACCGTCTGCCGCGGTCACAATCTTTGAAACGCCGCCCTGCTCGGTGCAGTAGACGGACGCGGGGTTGGCAATCCCGGCGGCCGGCGTCGGTGTCGCGGATGATGCAACGGTCGGAGTCGCGGAGGCTTCCACCGTCGGCGTCGCCGACGCTTCAACGGTTGGCGTCGCAGCGGGCTGGTTGGTGTTGGTTTCCGGCGTTTGCGGCGAACAGCCGGTAATAATTAACATCCCCAACGCAACGGCCCCCGCCAACGCAACGCGCTTTCTTCGTTGTCCCATAGACATTATTCGTATGGTTAATGATTAATATTGATCTCCCGAACGGAGGGAGTGGATTTTCCGCCGTCGTTCGCCGCCGCGACCGGTCCGTTGCGATCCCGCCACATCTCGCTCCCGCTCCCGATATCGTACACACCGGACCCAGCGCCGTCATCCAGAATATTTTTTAATACTCTCCAACAATTCTTTTCCGCTGCAAACGATCGCCAATGGATTCCCTCGAGCGAGCAATTCTTTTTCATGATATCCCCAGGCAACCGCGATAGTTCTCATTTTTACTTTCTTGGCTTCGAGAATGTCTCCGAGGGTATCGGTTACAAAAAGGCACTCTTCGGGACCAAGACCGTATTGTTCAAAAATCATTTGGAACTTCTTAAATTTTGATGTACAGGTTGTTGCCCCAAAAATTTTCTCAAAGAACCGATTCAGGGCGCCATACTTAAGAAAATATTTGATACTGGCATCCGGAGTGCTTGAAATGATAAACAACTGAAAATTTTTACTCAATCTGGCCAGGACCCTTTTCAGCGGAAACAAGTTCGTTTTGGTAAACAGTTTCTTTTGGTTAGCAAAATATTTTTCCCATTGTTCGGGGGTAAGGGTAATTTTTTTCCCTTCAAATATATTTCCATTATGATTATCCTTAAAATCCTGTTCGGAAATATTCTGAATAAATGGTTTGAATAATTCAAAATTATTTTGGTAGGTGTCCCCAATTACTCCATCAAAATCGAAGATGATTGCCTTTATCATAGTTGTGGTAAGATTTCGTGGTTCATCATGCCCGACAAAAATCCTTCCTGGAGTACTATATCCCATCTTACCCACTCATCTGCCGGGCGGAGAGGGAGGGATTCGAACCCTCGAGACCTTGCGGTCTACCGGTTTTCGAAACCGGCGCACTCGGCCACTATGCGACCTCTCCGCTCGGCAGGTGAGAATGAACAAACCTGAAACGGCCATGATGCTCCGTCAAAACCCGGTACTCAACTACTCTAGCTGTACAAGCGCGGCACGTCAATTACGGAAATTCCGCGCTGCTTGGAGCCGGCAAAATAAAAATATGCTATACTATTTGCAGCGAAACGTCAATGGAGGGAGGCGATTTTTTCCCGTAACTTGAGCCGCTAAACCAACGCCAAATTCTATGAGTGGGATCCGCAAACTCATCATTCCGGTCGCCGGGCTCGGCACACGATTCCTCCCGGCCACCAAAGCCCAGCCGAAGGAAATGCTGCCGCTCCTGGACAAGCCCATCATCCAGTACATCGTCGAAGAAGCGGTCCGCTCCGGCATCACCGACATCATCCTGGTGACCGGCAAGGCCAAACGGGCCATCGAAGACCACTTCGACCGTGACGAGGAACTGGAAGGGTACCTGAAAGTCCGCGGCAAGCCGAAAGCGGGCGAACAGATCCGCAAGATCGCCGAGATGGCGAACTTCATCTACGTCCGCCAGAAGGGCCCGTACGGCAACGGCACGCCGGTGCTCAACGCGCGGCACCTGATCGGCGACGAACCGTTCGCCGTGGTCTGGGGCGACGACATCTGGCATTGCCCGGGCAAACCGCACATTGCGCAGATGATCGAAGTCTTCGAGCGCTACCACGACCCGGTGATCTCGCTGAAAACCACCGACGACGAAGGGACGAAGCGCTACGGCATCGTCGAAGGGCCGGAGGTTCAGCCGGAGGTCATCCAGATCAACGCGATCATCGAGAAACCGGGCCCCGAACGTGCCAAGACCCGCCTCGCAGCGCTCGGCGGCTACGTCTTCACCCCCGACATCTTCGAGGCGCTCACCGATACGCCGCTGGGCCGCGACGGCGAGCTGTGGCTGGTGGACGCGATCGCCAATCTCCTCAAACGCCGCCCGATCTACGGCAAGATCATTGACGGCGAGTACTACGACACCGGCAACTTGCTGGGATGGCTGAAAGCCAACGTCGAGTTCGCCCTGCGCGATCCAAAAATCGGGCCCACTTTCCAGCAGGAATTCCACCACCAGATCCGCCACCACCAGCAACGCACCAAGAAATTTCACATCTTTTCTTTCCCATGGCCGCACGCATGCTTTGGAAAAAACTCGGCGCTTTCCGCCGCCTCCTCCTGCTGATCGCAGTCATCTTCCCC
>JAQTQO010000057.1:0-1654 GCA_028712155.1 Patescibacteria group bacterium
TCAACCTTGTCCCGCCGCAGGATAAACGAGAGCTGAGGCTTTTGAATATATTTCTCGCGCTCAAAAACATCGTATCATTTGCCCTCATTTGCGCCATCACGGTCGCCTTCGGCCTCATCACGACCCGAATTTTTTTGCAAAATTATTTCAGCTACCTGGTCGCGTCAAATACGCTCACGCTGGATGCCAGCCGCTCTTCCGCACAGGAAATGCGGACCATCGCGCAGGAGCTTACAACCGCTAAACGCATTCAGGGTGAGTACGTCCCCTGGTCGCAACTTTTATTCGCGCTGGGCGAAAACGTCAATAACGGCATCACATTGAGCGACCTGCGCATCAGCGCCGACGGACACGGCGAAATATCCGGGACAGCGAAAACCCGTGACGACCTGCTACACTTTCACGACCAGCTGGTCGGGTCAGGAATTACCGAAGAATTCACGATCCCTTTGGCGGTAAAATTCCAGGAAAAAGACGTGAAATTCCGTTTCCCGCTCCAGTTCAAAATTCCTCATCTCCAAATCCCGTAACCCGGTACCTTTTGCGCCGCGGAAAAACCGTATGTCCATCAAGAAAAAAATCGCTACCACCTTCACGATTGTCGCCATTGCCATCGGTGCCATGGGGTATTTCGTCATCTGGCCGACGTACCAGGAGATCCATAAAATCACGGCCTCCATCCAGCAGGAACGCATGGATCTTGAGATAAAGTACCAGCGGGGCCAGCAGATGAAAAAATTGGCCGCGCAGTACCAAAAGGTGAAGCAATACCGCGATCGCCTCAACACCATGTTCATTCCCTCGGGTGATGAATTGGCATTCATTACCACGCTGGAACGGGTCAAAGAGGAATTCGGCATCGACGCGACGCCGTCGCTCGGAGAGATCGGCAGCGATCTTGCACCGGAGGCGGCGCTGCCGCTCACCATCACGGTGCGCGGTGACTACCTCAAAATTCTGAGGTACCTGATCGCGCTGGAACGGTTGCAGTACTCCTTCAATATCACCAGCATTTCCTTCAACACGATCGACTCCGATCGCGGCGAGGTCAGCGCCGTTCTGTCGGGCCAGGCGTTCCGCAAACCCTACCCAAAAAAGACTGAGGGTGCGGCACCAACGGCTACCGGCAACGCCGTTACGCCCCAGCCCGACCGCGCGGGGACGGCGCCGTCCGATCAACCGCCAAACACCAACCTGCCATGAACCTGAAATTTTTTCGGCGCGGCAAACACAAGCGCCAGGCGAAGCATCGGCGGATTCACCTCTCGCCAAAAGTCATCTACTTAGTCACGATGCTGATTTTGGCGTCCGGCCTGGGAGCCTCGATGTACCTCGAATACCGACTGGTTGATCAAACGCTCTCGGCCTCGGATGTCATCATCAGGCTTCGGCCCGAGGTTACCGAAGAAACATTCAGCGCGGAAGAATTCCTTGGCGCGATCAGCCTGATGGACAAAAAGACCAACCAGCCGGAACCGGCCGACTGGGCCGCCATAGTGAACCCGTTCGCTACATTCCGTCCCATCACAACCACGGCCACGCCGGCGACCAACGCAACCGGAACGCCACCGTAAACGAAAATATCAACAAAAACCGACCGCGCGATGCATCGCGTCGTCGGTTTTTTTGTATTCCGGCACGTCGCCCGCAGAAA
>JAQTQO010000057.1:1664-3845 GCA_028712155.1 Patescibacteria group bacterium
CTTGAGCGTCACGGTAGCCAGCGCGCAGCCGGCACACGCGCCCTGCAAACGCACGGTCACCACCCCGCTGGTTACGTTGACCGACACGAACTCAACATCGCCGCCATCGGCCTGGATGGTCGGACGAATTTCGTCAAGCGCTTTACGGATTTTAGATTCCATAGACCATGTACAATATTTTCGGCCGGTCATTCTGCTGACCTGCCGCTTACCACGATCATTACCGACCGACCGGCTTGCATTTCCGCATCATTGACGTCATCTTTGGTTTTCCCCGGCTTGGGCCAGTCATGGATCGCGGCCATGAGCACCGCGGTCTTGTACCGGTAACCCTCGCCCTTCCTTGTCCCCGGATCATTGGTGATAAACTCGTCGGTATTCAGATCGTATCCGCGGATGACCAGCATATGGTAGATCGGTCCCGGGCGGCGGAAATTCGGATTCCCGAGCATCCGGCCGGCGGCCGGGACGATCACCGGCCGTCCGGCAGCAAGCTCGTCGCGGATCATCTGTGCGGTCGGTTGAACGACCAGCCGGGAGTCCAGATGGAAATAGCCGTACAAAATGTTTTCCGTTTCCTCTGCCGTCACGTCCACGGAATACCCTTTTCCCTCTTCCCATTTCACGAGGCTCAAAATCGTCTGCTCCATCAGGTGCGGATTGAGCGTGCGCCGGCTAAAGTACGCGTCCGCCATGATCATGGCGGCCTCTTCACACGCTTCGTTGTGCAGGTCGTCCCAATTCGCGTACGGCGCCTGCGATCCGAATGGAACGTCGAGCAGCAGTACTCCGTTGTTTTCCGTTGCCGGCGTCGGGCTGGACAGGGGTGTTGGCGTCGGAGTTGCCGGCATCGGAGTCCGCTGTGGCACGGTCGGGCTCGGACTGGGTGTGGGTGCCGGCACCGACGCCGTGGGCGACGGCTGTACAACGGTGGGAAGCACGCTTGGCGTGGGCGACGGAGACGGAGTGGGTACGGGAGTCGGGGTTTGCGTCGGCGTGACCAACACCGGTGACGGAGTCGGAGAACCCGACACCGAATTCGTACTAGCAACCTGACAGCCGCTCAACGCCAATGTCAATATCGCGGCGACAAAAATTCGTTTACTCATGTTTTGTCATGGTAATTGAAAATACGGAATTTGACAATTGACATTTGACAGAAAGTATGATAGCGTGAGCGGTTGCGCTGGAAAATCCGGCACACCCACCAACCGCAGGTGGCAGTCTGCGGAACTGTACATTTCAGAGGAGATCCTCCTTGGCGACCATAGTACCCGTCGACTGCAAGAAGGCCGGCGAATTCGCCGAAGCCTTTCGGCAGCTCGGCCTGATCGGCTGCGACGCGCTACCGACGCCGACCATCGATGTCGACCTCGACGCCCTCAAGCGCGTACTCGCGCTCGGCCTGGCGTTCGTCGACCCCGCCAAGCCGCTCGGCACCGAACTGTTCGGCGCCCTGTGCCGAGTGACGCTCACGGTAGCGGTCGAAGCGGTGGCGCTGCGCTACACCCCCAACAGGGATGCAGTCGAAGTGCTCCTCACGCAGCGGGCCGACAACGACCCGGCCTATCCGGGCAAAACGCACTGCCCGGGCACGGCGCTCCGTCCTGGCGAGACGGCCGAGGACGCGTTCCGACGACTGAGCAAAGGAGAGTTCTTCTCCGAGGTCACCGCCTGGACGCTGGCCGGCACGTGGAACAACCCCCACGAGGAACGCGGCCATTTCTTTCACCTGGTGTACGTCTGCGAGGTCAAGGAAGGCTCACGCGGGAAGTGGTTCCCGGTCAAGGCCCTGCCCGGCACCATCGTCGAACACCACCGCGATCACGTCATCCCGATGGCGCTCACGGCGTTCGGCCAGCTTACCAAGCCGTAAGCCAAGCCGTTCGTTACCCACCGGCCCACCTCTTTGCGAGGCACGGGCCGGTTTTTTCTTGACAATTTCGCTGCAAACCTATATGCTAGCACCTATAACCTATTAGCTTTTCTCTCTATGGCGCATAAAAAAGCAGGCGGTTCCACCAGTTTAGGCCGCGATTCCCAGGGCAAACGCCTCGGGGTGAAACTCGGCGACGGCAAAATCGCAACCGCCGGTGCCATCATTGCCCGCCAGAGCGGTACGCAAATCCGGCCGGGTGCCAATGTCGGCATGGGCGTAGACCACACCTTGTTTGCGATGGC
>JAQTQO010000058.1 GCA_028712155.1 Patescibacteria group bacterium
CCACGCGGTTAGCGGATAATCGAAGAGATCGAAATAGGCCAAGGTTGAAATAATTTTTTTCTCCATTTCTGTCTACCTAAACTATTCAATAATACATCCAAAGTCAGAACCCTTTTCAAAAGGACAATATCCAAGAGACCCCACGCCATAATCCGATCCTTGATTATATTTACTGCAGAATCCATTTTCTGCCTCTCGCCCAGGAGATAGGCAGTTTCCGGTACAATCACTTTTAGAAAAACATACTTTCCCCCAATCATTCGTTCTGTACCTGCACCACCAATTTCCCCATCCACCCCGTAACCATTCGCCACCATTATTCTTACACACGAGAATGTTATTTTTGGGACTTCTAATAATAATATAAATCTGTTTTGCCCAATAAGTAGCGGGTATGGCAAATACAAAAACCACAAATACAATGAGGGTGATGATTATAATCGTAGATAATGTCTTGTACTTTTTTGGCTTTAGCATTTGTGGTCCGGGTGTACTTTGTTCTGGTTTACCCATAAGGCAAGGTTAGTTAAATTTTCTTTTATTACCTTCCACCGAGCCGATGCGCGCCTAACCGGCACCAAAAGCGTGCCCGGGGTGGGGTGGTAGGGGTAGGGGGCGGGCTTCGCAACTCTGAGCCCCCTACCCCTACAAAAAAACTAACACCGAAAAGGTGGCAAAGGATCATTCCTGCGGCTTGTCGAGCAGCATCGGGTCAATCTTGGTTTCGCCGCCGGAGAGTTTGACTACATCCTTGTCGATTTTGCCAAGCTCCTTGCTGGCGAGATTATACGCGTTCACCGTCGTGCCAAGATTATTGCCCAGACGTTTGAAATAATCTTCGTACGCGCGCAGATGGTTGCCCAACACGCCGACGTTTTTGATGATCTGCTTGGTGGATTCCTGAATCGCGAACGCTTTCATGCCCACCATTAATGACTGCAGCGTCACGTAAAAAGTGGTGGGTGAAACGATGTGCACGTGCCGGTCATGTATGGCGTAATCCAAAAGATCGCGCGTGTTGACCTTGATGGCGCCGACTTTGTTGACAAGGAGGTCATAGTAGATGCCTTCGGCCGGAATGAACATAAAGGCAAACTCCATGGTCCGCTCGTCCGGCCGGATGTACTTGGCGGTTTCGTCAATGCGATTCTTTAAATCCTGTTTGAACAGCTTTTCCAGTTTTTCGTGCTGCACCGGATCGTTTTCCTCCACGATGCGGTTGTAATTTTCCAGCGAAAATTTCGAGTCGATCGGGATGATCTTGTCGCCAAAAAATAAGGCGGCGTCAACAATCACGCCGTCGTTGAATTTGTACTGCATTTGGTACTGGTTGGGCTGAAACGCTTTGGCAAGCAGCTGTTCCAGGTAGTACTCGCCGAATACCCCGCGCTGTTTGGGGTTTTTCAAAATGTCCTGCAAACGGTTGAGCTGGTCGGCAAAGGAAATCACCTGCCGATTGGTTTCGTCGAGTTTCGTCAGCCGCTCGGTCACGTCGCGGACAATTTTTGTGCTCTCGCCAAACTGCTGCTGCAGCACGCGCGTGGATTCGGCCAATTTTCCGTCCACCGTGCGCTGCAGGTCGGACAGCTGCTGCTGCAGCATCAGGTGCGATTGATCCGGTGCGGCCGGCCTGGTTAAACGAAACGCGACATATCCCAGCAGCGCGAGCACGGCGACCAACAAGCCAGTGGTGACAATTGAGGCAAGTTCCATACCTTAATATTCTACTCTAATCTTTCAAAAACGGACAACTGATATATAGAGAAGCCCCGGCCGCGCGAAATGCAGCCGGGGCGTATCGATCAGACGACCCTACCGGTCGTTAGAGCCTCCTCCGGTGGCCGTACTCATCGAGATAGGTACGGCCTACCCGGACCTTACCCCGCGGTCGAAACCGATGGCGGGGCATGCAGGGCATCCCGTGTAACGGGGGATCCTGAAAGACCGCGACGAGGCCCATGCCATCCGCTCCCTCTGTGGCGGATGATTCGGGCTGGGCAACCGCGTCGGTTGCCTCTTCGCTTGTCTGCTCCTTCTCTCTCAAAGGAGCCTCCTCATGGAAAAAAGGTTCGACCCTGTCTCTACCACCAAACCACCACCGGTTTGATACTAAAGTAGAGGCATGTTTTCATAAATTATACGGCATTAAAAAATCATTTCAAGGTGAACGGATATGAGAAGCCCCGGACACTGCGATGTGCCCGGGGCCTTGGCGCTCGCTACCTGCGGCGGCGGTGGCGGGAGCGGACGATGACGTACCGCGACCGCTCGTGCCACGCCACGGCGCCGAAGCGCTCCAGCTCGACCGGATCGTCGTACGGCGCGGGGGGACGCGGATTCCTCCCCAGCTTCACCGACGCTTCGGCGACCAGTGGCAGTCTTTCCGTGACCGCCAACCTTCTCCTCTGCAGCACCATGCTCTCCATCGGAGCTCTCCTCATAAAATGGGACATTGTGCCGCCACACCACTGCGGTCTGGCTTTGGCAATTCTTTGTTTTGGAAAAGAACATCATACATTATCATAAAATATAATTTCTGTCAATACATTATGCATAAATTTTGCTTATTTAAAACATTTTTTAATATCCAATCTTGAAAAAAATTACGTCATCTAATTGACCATTCCCCCACCCTCTGCTAGCCTCAAAGGTAAGTTCCAATGCGGTTCATCAGAAAAATTTTCATCACTCTGCTGGCCACCATCGTAAAGGTGGCCGCAACCGTCTACCGGATGTTTTGTCCGGTCGGGCGAATGTTCCGTGCTGCCCTGCGGATTTTAGGCCGGCTACTGTTTACCCTCGCGCTTCCCATATACGGGGTGACGGTTTCCCTGAAACGGACACTCTGGAAATTCTACGCCCCGCTGGAACAACGCACGCGGATACTGCACCTCTTCACGCGGCGCTTCTTTTTCCATCTCACCTTCATCATCATCGCCCTGACGGTCGTCGCCGCCAACCTCAACGCCTCCGAAGTGAAGCGCGATGAATTCGTTTACTCGAACGTCTTCACGAACCTTTCGCAGGGCGACGAATTCGGCGACATTGAAGAAGTTCTGCCGCCGGAGACCCCGTCGATCCAGCGATCACTGGGATCCGCCGCGGTCGGCCGCGGCATCAATGCGGACAGCGGTGCCGCGCAGGAAACCGTGCCGGGCACCATCGCCGGCGGCAGCGCCCTGGTCAAGCCCGTCCGACTGGCATCCGGCCAGGTTTCGGGAGAAGAGCTGCCGGCCGGAATTCCGCGCACCGAGGTGACCGCCTATGCGGTGCAAAACGGCGACACGATTTCCGGCGTCGCGATGAAATTCGGCGTCTCCATCAATACCATCCTGTGGGAAAACAATCTGACCGCCTACAGTATCATCCGCCCCGGCCAGACGCTCACCATTTTGCCCATCTCGGGTGTCCGGCACAAAGTGGCCAAGGGCGACGTGCTCGGAAAAATCGCGACGAAGTACAACGTTAAGGCGGAAGACATTATCGCCACCAATAAACTGGCGTCCGCCGACGACCTGCAAATCGGCGAGCTCCTGCTCATTCCGGGCGGGCAGAAACCGCGTCCGGTCCCGACGTACGTGCTGCGGCGGCCGAGTGCACCGGCTGCGCCGGCCAGCGGGAGCGGCCACATGGTCTGGCCCAACGAATGCAGCCGCATCACCCAGTACTACGGCTGGCGGCACACGGGGCTCGACATCGCCTGCGCCTACGGCAGCTCGGTGTACGCCGCTGCTTCCGGCCGCGTGATCAAGGCGCAGGGCGGATGGAACGGCGGGTACGGCATTATGGTGGTCATCGAACACGCCAGCGGTCTCCAAACTCTC
>JAQTQO010000059.1 GCA_028712155.1 Patescibacteria group bacterium
CACGTTTGCCGACTGAACAAGTCCAAGGATCCAATTTGACGTACTGGGCATGGTTGCCTCCTTCAGGTAAAAGGACAACAAAAAATCCGCCCGAGCAGGGAGGACTTTGTACCGACGCACAAAACCTACCCTCTCGGATGGATGATATGCGAGTGCTGGTTGTGGAAGCCGGACCAGGTTATTACGTTTTTGTTATGCAGCATAGATCCCAGTGCGCCACGAAATGGGAATAACCGTTTGTCAATTGCATCCTCGGGGATGGGGGATTCGCCCCGGGATCAACCCGGGGTCCGTCTGGTGCGGAAACCCTTACCCGGCCCTTGCCCCGTCGAATGACGGGGTCTTGGTCCTTCACCCCACACTTTCAATGGGGACGATTAACATTTTCTGTATTTTATGCAGTTAGACGTACATTTTTTCGGGGATGGGGGATTCGAACCCCCGGCCTCTTGGTCCCGAACCAAGCGCGCTACCGCTGCGCTAATCCCCGAAAAAATGTACCTCCATTACGCCACGTTTGGAAAAAATGAGAGAAAAGTGTGGGGCAAGCCAAGCGCGCTACCGCTGCGCTAATCCCCGAATCAGGCAGGAACTTTGTGGAAAGTATACCCCGTAGTGT
The DNA here is from genome assembly GCA_028712155.1 of Patescibacteria group bacterium. Classification (GTDB taxonomy): domain Bacteria; phylum Patescibacteriota; class Patescibacteriia; order Buchananbacterales; family GWA2-38-13; genus VMFR01. Next base: position 620 of record JAQTQO010000059.1, read on the forward strand.
AACAAAATAAGCAAAAATTGCAAGAAAAAGCCCCGCACCGTGGTGTCCCAGGGTGCGGGGTAACTGTGCCGGTTTCCCGGCATGCTACGACGATGGAGAGAGTGCCAGGTTCTAGTGTTCGCGATCGTTGAGCCCGCGGACGAGTTCGGTGACTTTGGCCTTGATGGCCTTGAGCGGACAGCCCGTACCCGGGCAGTTCGTGTGGTGCGGTTCGACGGCCCACGCGATTTTGTCCGCCGCGATACCATGGCGGCGGCAGAGGTGGGCGAGCAATACCGTCAACGATTCCACTTGGGGTTTGGTGAAAGAATCGCCTCCCACCATCGACACGCCGATGGAGCAGGCGTTCCTGCCCCTGGCGTGCGCGCCGACGACGTCCTCTGGACGTCCTATTTGGATTTCGCCGTCCAAACACGGCTCGCCACTATGGCTCACCCCGTTGGTGATGACATAGTGGTAGCCGATACTGTCGAAGCCCCGTTCGCGGTGCCAACGGTCGATGTCCGAAACATCGCCGTGTTCAGACGCCGTGTGGTGGACGACGATTCGGTCCACTTCGCGCAGTGGTTGCAGCCGGATGATTTCGCGTTCCAGCGCAGCGGTCTGCTTGTTCATCGCCAAGAGACGATGGAACATCTGGTTGGCCTGGTCGGACATGAGGTCGAAGTTTTCCTGCGTTCGTGTGAGTCGAACGTGGAGCTTCGATATCTCTTCCTCACGCTCGGAGAGCGTCTGCGCCTGTTCGGCGTGTGCGTTCTGCAGGAGCGCGTACCGCCCCGCCTCGTGCTGGAGACGCCCCCGGAACATATAGCCAAGGAACAGCACGCAGCCGACAGCGGTCGCCGCCAACAGCCAATCGAGAAATCTCTTCACGACTTTTCCTTTCTCGGCTCAGGCCGAAACAAAAAATTACCAACGAACAACACAAAAATCGTTTTTTGTGAAAAACAACTCTAGCATAAATGTTTAGGTTTGTCAATATCTTTATTTGACCAGATAGCGTGCCTACGGTAAAATTTCTGTTACTCACGGGTTGATCTTTAGTCCGAAAATTTTGAGATGAGAAAGGAGGTAAGCCTATGACCTTGATAGCGCCACAAGAGCGTGACCCTGATAGCGTCGGTTTCATTATCGACGGGAACCGGCGTTGGGCGCGCACCCACGGCTTGCCTTCCTTGGAGGGGCACCGTCGGGGGTACGAAAAAGTTAAAGAGGTTGCGCGCTGGTGCAAAAGGCGGGGCATCCGCTACATGACCGTCTACGCGTTTTCCACGGAGAATTGGAAGCGCCAGCCCGATGAGGTGAAGTACCTCATGGATTTGAATCGGCTCGTGTTGAGCCAGGATGTGCCAGAATTGCTTCGCGAAGGAGTACGCGTGCGGATCATCGGCGGGCGGACCGATCCGTTGCCGGAGGATTTGGCGGCGCTCATGGAGCGCGCGGAAGCCACTACGGCGCAAGCGGGCGAGCTGCTGCTGCAGATCGCCATCAACTACGGCGGTCGCGCAGACCTGGTCCATGCCATTCAGGACATCATCCGCGCCGGGATTCCGGCTGATCAGATTGACGAAGCCGTCGTCACCAAGCACCTCTGGACGGTTGGCGTCCCAGATCCCGACCTCATCATTCGCACCTCCGGCGAGCAGCGCCTGTCAGGTTTCCTGACCTGGGAGTCGGTGTACTCCGAGCTGTACTTTAGCAGAACGTTGTGGCCGGATTTTTCCGAAGCCGAATTCGAGAGCATTCTCGACGAGTACGCTCATCGGGACCGACGAATCGGCAAGTGAACGCCCCTGCGCCAAACGCCGGGGTGTTTTTTTGTGATTGCCATTTCCGTGCTTTAGCGGTAGAATGTGACGTGAGGATTTCTCGCAACCGCGAGTATATTTTGGTGTTGGAACTGTATGCCTAAGGTCGCGCGGCACGGAAAAATTCCCGATCTTTTCGACCGGAAACTGGTGGATGATATCGCCGCGCACGGGCCGCTCGCCGACCGCGTGCGCCCCAGTCGCCTGGAAGATTTCGAGGGGCAGGAGGGGATTGTCGGCGCGGGCAAGCTCCTGCGCCAGGCGATTGCCGCCGACCAGCTGCCGTCGATGATTTTCTGGGGACCGCCGGGATCGGGCAAAACGACGCTGGCGTGGGTGATTGCCAAGCTCACCAAGTCGGTCTTCGTGCAGTTTTCCGCCGTGTCCACGGGGATGCAGGATTTGCGCGAGGTCATTGTCCAAGCCGAGGAGCGGCGCAAGCTCTACGGCACGCGGACGATTCTGTTTCTCGATGAAATCCACCGGTGGAACAAGGCGCAGCAGGATGCGCTTCTGCCATACGTTGAGCGCGGGGTCATCACACTGATCGGTGCGACCACGGAGAACCCGTCGTTCGAGGTTAATGCGGCGCTCTTGTCCCGCAGCCGGGTGTTCACGTTCACGCAGCTTTCCACCGAGTCGTTGGTGAAAATTCTGCAGCGCGCCATTGCCGATCGCGAGCGCGGGTTGGGCGAGTACCACATCACTGCCGACCCGGCGGTGCTCAAGGCGCTGGCGGTGATGTCCAGCGGCGACGCGCGGGTCGCCCTCAACGCGCTGGAATTTGCCGTCCGCGCCCAGGCAAAAAAACCGGGTGACACGGTGGTGCTGGAAGAAGCGCTCATCAAGGACGCGCTCCAGCGGACGCACCTGGTGTACGACCGCGCGGGCGAAGAACACTACAACATCATATCGGCGCTCCACAAGTCGGTCCGCGGCGGCGATGCGGACGCCGCGCTCTATTGGCTGGGCCGGATGCTTGAGGCCGGCGAAGATCCGCTCTACGTGGCGCGGCGGCTGGTCCGCATGAGCGTCGAGGACATCGGTCTGGCGGACCCGCGGGCGCTGGAGCAGGCGACGGCCGCGTACCAAGCGTGCCACGTCATCGGGATGCCGGAGTGTGACATCATTTTGGCCCAGTGTGTGGTGTACCTGGCGCGGGCGCCGAAATCCGTCGAAGTGTACCGGGCGTACGGGCAGGTGAAAGAAGACGTCCGGCAGACGGTGAATGAACCGGTGCCGCTCCATCTGCGCAACGCCCCGACCGATTTCATGCAGCAGGTCGGTTATGGTAAAGGCTACAAGTATTCGCCGGAGTACAATTGGCAGGAAGAGCAGGAATATCTGCCA
>JAQTQO010000035.1 GCA_028712155.1 Patescibacteria group bacterium
CGCAAGTTTCAGGTAAAAATACTTTCCCAATTTTTGGTCCGGCCGCAGAACCTTATCTTCCCGGACCGAAAACCATCTATTTTGATATACGCGTTTTGCCGCAAGTGTCTTCCAAGGGTTGGTATCTTTTCGGCGGCGAATGCTGGGCATAGGTTTCTGTTCAGCAAAAAATCATTTGGCGACTTGATAGCGGATTTGCACGGCATTATCGCCTAATGGCGCACTAGAAATATACACAAGGTTGACGTCCAAGTCTTGACCCTTGGCAAAGGTCATGCCGTTGCCAAAAAGTTTTGGTTCAATCGTGATGAGCACCTCATCCACGAGCCCGGCTTTCAGAAAACTGGCGTTCGTATATGGGCCGCCGCCTAACACCGCACTCTGGTAGCCCTTACCGCTCAAGTGCGCAACCACTTCGGCGGGGCTCCCCCGGTAAAACTCTAAAACGCCCGGAACGCTTTCCGCCGCACGCTTTTCCGGTTCCATGGTCAGCACGAGATTCAGCCGCCCCGGGAGCGGACGGCCAATGGTGCGATACGTGGTTTCGCCCATGATGATGACCCCGTGTTTTTTTGTCTCGGCAATAAATGCCTTTTTGTCAGCCTTTGATGTCCAGTCGGCCTTGTGCGACGAGTCTCTTGCGACAATACCGTCAGCGGTCATTGCCATCATGAGAATGATTTTCATACCGCGATATCAAATTTAATTCGAGGGAAGCTTTGGTAGTTGAGTAATTTAGTGTCGGTGTACTGCCAGTCAAAAATGGACTTGAAATTTTCCGTGGCGATCTTGGGCAGGGGATAGCGGTTCGGGTCGCGCTGCAACTGCTCTTTGGCGCCAGCGACCTGATTTTCGTAGATGTGGACGTCGGCCAAAAACCCGGTGAGTTTTCCTTCCTGTAGCCCGGCTTCCTTGGCGAGCAGGTGGAGCAGGATGCCGTAACTAGCGATGTTAAACGGCAAGCCCAGCATAGTATCGACGGATCGCTGATTCCAGAACAGATTGAGTTTGCCGTTCAGTACGGTAACTTGAAAACCATAGTGACAGTACGGAGGCACGGCCTTGTCGATATCCAGCGGGTTCCATGCCAAGACCAGCATGCGGCGGCTCGTGGGATCGTTTTTAAGGGTTTCAACGACGTACTTGAGCTGGTCAACACCTTGGCCCGTATAATCAGTTTGATAATCTACGTAGTGGGCTCCAAAATGCCTCCATTCCCAGCCATAAATTGTTCCCAGGTCTCTTTCCGCAAACATTTTCTGTTTTGTTTCTTCGTCGTGGGCATAGGGAATTTTGAGCGGTGTGCACCATTCGTCCCAGATATGGTTATTTCTATCCTGTAACCATTTTTTGTCGGTAATACCTTTGATAAAAAATTCCAGTTCCGAGGCGACGAGCCGAAATGGGACTTTTTTTGTGGTCAGTAGCGGGAAGCCATCGGCTAGGTCGTGTTGGAACATCGCGCCGGCAATGGTCAAAGCATCGATGCCGGTGCGGTTCGGTTTTTTTTGACCGTGCTCCAAAATATTTTGAACGATATCCAGGTACGCTTTCATAGGTCAGGTTATCCCGTGCTGCCAAAGCTGCCGCGGTCGGTGGCAGAAATTTCATTGCGTTCCTGCCACTCGGCTTGGTCGATTTTAACAAACGTGCCTTGCGCGAACCGCACGCCGCGTTCGATAGTGACGTCGTGGTCGGTGAAGTTGACGGCCGCGATTTTTATCTCATCGGTCGGGCCGCAGTAATCCTGGTCAATGATGCCGGGGGCGTTGGGCACCAGTAGGCCGAATTTTTTCGGCGAACTCGAACGCAGGCTCAAAAACAGGACGTAGCCTTTAGGCACGCCGATAATCAGGTTGGTCGGAATATGCGCCAGTTTCCCCGCCGGTACTACGGTGGTTTCGCGCGCGTAGATATCAAATGCGCACGCACCCGGCGAATGGTATTCCGGGAGCGGTAACGAGGGATCGAGGCGTTTGATCTGGATGCGCATGGTTATGGTGTTCGAAGTTTGCTGACGATAGTGTTGAGTTGATCGTACAGCTCGTCCAAAGTTCCGTTATTGTCCACGGTAAACTCCGCGCGGTTGACGATCTCGGCGATCTGCTGTTCGGCCTCTTGCTTACCATCTTTGACGAAATCGGCAAACGTCTTGCGTTCGTCGTCAACGTTTTCGTGACGCTGGGTCAGCCGTTCGTATCGGACCTGTTCATCGGCGGTTACCGCAACCAGATGGAAATTATCCAAGCTGCGGATGTACTTGATGTCCGGAAGCCGCCGGATGCCGTCGATCGTGACCAGTTCACCGGCATCAGCGCTCACGTCATCCGCAATGGCTTTGGCCAGCACATCGTCACCCAGCGTTTGCCGGATCCCAAGCGATACATTCTGTAAATTCTCGCGGGTGTGGGGCAGATGCAGCCGCTTGAGAATATCCCGCAGTATCGAAGAAAACCGGTACGTTTTCGCGCTATAATGTTCCGTCAGGTATTTGCAGCAGGTCCCTTTTCCGGACGACAGCGGTCCAACAAATCCGATAATGAGTTTTGGCATATCGCTCAGCGCGTAACCGTAAATTTAATCGGCGGGGCGGTTTTGGTGGGAATTTCTTCGGTGAACAGCTCAACGAGATGCTCCTTCCAGGTCGGGTTTTCCTGGTAGAGGTCAACTTGGATGCTGGCCTCCCGTAGGTAATCTACGGCCTGCGAGTTGCGGTAAATTTTTCCCACCACCACACGCACGATACCGGCCGCCAGCAAATATTTGCAGCAGTGAATGCACGGGCTGTAATTGAGGTAGATGGTGCTGCCGCGCGTGGAGGTCGCGCCCTGTGCGGCCGCCTGCAGGATCGCATTGTGCTCGGCGTGCACCGTGCGCACGCAGTGGCCTTCCTCAAGGAGATGGCCGACGTCGTCGCAGTGGGGGAGTCCCGGCGGTGAGCCGTTGTAGCCGGTCGAAATGATCCGCTTGTCTTTCACGAGCACGGCGCCGGCGTGCAGCCGGTCGCAGGTCGAGCGGGTGGCGACCAGCTTGGCAATTGCCATGAAGTAGTCATCCCATGACGGACGATAGATGGATTTTGGTTGTGTCATACCACACCATCATAGCAAGTGAAATTGCAGAGCGCCACTCCCGTGCATTTCTCCAATTTTTTGCGATGGTACGCTTTTTGAATAGTCATTTTCTCTTGACAGCAATGATAAAATATAGTAGGGTAAATTTTCGTTGTGTTCGCCCTTTGTACAAATGAAAATTGGAATGCATAACTAAGCGAGGTGTATTCGTGAAAGGATATCCCATCGACTTGCACAGCCACAGCTGGTGCAGTGACGGCAACTGTTCGCCGACCAAACTGGCGGAGCGCGCGGCGGAAGCGGGCATGGAATTGGTGGTGCTCACCGATCACGGCACGATCAGCGGATTTGAGGAATTCGAAGCTGCGTGCCGCAGACTTCGCATCGAGACCATGCCGGGGGTTGAAATTCGGACCCAGTATCGGGGCCTTCAGTTTGACGTACTGGGGTACGGTTTAGACCCCGCTCACGCGGCAGTCGCGAAGGTCTTGGACGCCCAACAGCTGGCCGAAGCCGCCAACATGGCGTGGTACGTGGAACGGAGTTGCCCGGGGGTGACGGTAGAAGATATTCTTCACCACGCCGGCGTCCCCGGTCCTCTGACCGCACCGTGCTGGATCAGAAAATTCCAGCGGGAGGTGCTCGGGTTGACCATCGCGGACATTGAGCGTCAATCGCACGAGATGAAAGGAGAGCGGGACGCACAAAAACTCGCGTTCTGCCAGCAGCACCTGGCAACGTTCGCACAGGTGGCAGAGGCGGTGCACGCAGCGGGCGGAATCATTTCGTTCGCCCATGCGCATGAAACGGGAATTCATCTGTTTCCCGAGCATCCCAAAAGCTACCAGAGGCTTGACCGCAGCCTCGACCTTGCCGGCAGGCTCATCCCGCTCGGATTGGACGCGATTGAACTGCGTCACAACTCTCATCACGACGGTCTCGTGGATATGATCCGGCGGCACCATTTTCCATCGCCGCTCCTGTTCACCGGCGGCTCCGATTTCCACGGCGATCGTCCCGGGGAGCACAAGCCGGGCGTGTGTTTCGGCAGTTCCGGCCTGACCGCGCGTGAATTCCGTCCCTTGCGCTGCGCGCTGTATCGACAACGTGCCGCGGTTGGTCTCCGCTAGTTTTGCATCCGCCGGTTGCCTCGTGCAGCCGGCCTTTTTATATATGGAAAGCGCCTGACCGATAGAGCCAGGCGCCCGTAAAAACGATAATTCCGTTTTACGTGATTTCAAATCGTGCGCATAAAGCGCTTAAGGGCAAACAAATACTAAATATATAATGAGCGATCAAGCATTCGCACTATGTTTTCACCCTCAACAATGTACTTGTCATCGTAGTAGTGAAATTGTGGCTGATCAAGTAACACGACCTCATGTGCTGCATCGCGCAGCCAATTGGAAAGAGCAAGCTCAACACTCATGACCACAATGTGGCAACTTTTGCCTTTGAGGTGTTCCACCAATGAAATAAAGTCACCGTCGCCGGTTACCAGTACTACAACATCAAGTTGTGATCCCAATGCGACGGCATCAACAGCCAAACCGACATCCCAGTTGCCTTCGCGCTTTCCTTCTTTCAGAATGCGCAAATTTTTTTCCCTAAGACGATACTTGCTGTATCGCAGTGCCGCAAAAAAATTGGGCTGTAAATCATCTTCGGGGTCATGCACCACGTATGCGTTTGCCACGACGACTTGGCGTCCGGCAGCGGAACACCGCATGATCTCGCGGTAGTCGACTTTGCCACCCCAGGCTTTCTTGGCGGCCTTGTACTGGTTGCTGACATCAGCAAAAATGCCGACCCGCGGCAAGCTCGGTTCGAACGGAATCGTTTTCCATCGCATGGGATGGAGCCTTTCTGCGGGTATGCAGGCAAAAACCAAAACTGGTCAGCGGCAAGCGCTTGCTTGCCAGAAATCTGCCGTTTGCTTTGCCAGGTTTGTCAATGAACCCGCTACTGTAATGATAGTCAGTAATTAAGAAAAACGTCAATTTGCAAAAAGAGGGGGTGTCTTCGAGGAAGACACCCCCTGAAAGGTCGGATCATTCAGCGTCATAGGACGGTGTGCCGGTATCTCTACTGTTGGGATACCGTACCACGAGCACACCGATGATGCTATGGGCGCAGTTGGTCGCTAGCAATTCGTATACGTGCTGCAGCTGAGGCTGGGCGTCGGGTCTGTTCCGCAGGCGTTGAACGGCGGCGGTATCGGATTGTCGCCGGTGAACAGCCGAAAGAGCATCCGGAGAGCGTCGCTAATGTCGAGCGACGAATCGTCGTTAGCGTTGCATGCCTCCTGGCACGGAACGGTCTTCCCTGCTACGAAGAGAAAGGTCAGCGTGGTGACGGCGTCGGCGATGTTGAAGTTGCCGTCGTCGTTGCAGTCTCCTCGCATGAAGAAGCACTTGGAGTCGACGGTCACCTTCCCGCTCTTTTTGATCGGAGTGAGGCCGCTGCCGTTACTCACGACCACGCACGCCACCTGTTCGGTATTGGCTTTCGGCCTCAGGCAGTCACAGAAATCCAGTGCGCTCTCGGTTCCGGCGCTGCCGAGTGCCGAGTACTGGATGACGGTGATCTCTTGGGCAGAGCCCGACGGTATCGCTTTCGCTTGGGGGTCGCCAGAGGTAGAAACGACCATGGCGACGGTCACTCCTGCATTGACACCCTGGCAGTCCGCCGTGACGGGAGTCTTACTCACAGACCAGAATTCCGGACCTTGTCCGCCGTTGACTGCCTGCACAACACTGCCGAACGCGATGTCACCGACGCTGAGGACTGCGGGGTCGTGCGAGATTCCGTAACTGAACGCCGTAACCGCATCGGAGCTGGTGAGGAGGACGCTGACGCGGCCGGGTGAACACGGAGAGGATCGCGCCGTCGACAGGCTGAGGGTTGGCTGTCCGGTGCAGGGAGTGCTCAGAATGATATCGTCGATGAGTCCGGACGCCGAAGCGGAACAGGTGTAGCCCGTACCGCAGTTGTTCGGACAGCAGCTGCCCATCGGATCTCTGGCAAAGCCAAGAAAGTCCAGGTCCGCCGGCAGGCCGCCGATGTTGCCTAGCTGAAGGTTCGCAATGACCGCCGCGGTATCGCGGTTGGTGACCAGGCAGGTGGCCTGGTCGACTGTGCTCTCGTATTCCAGCACGACATGGTACCACGTGCCTGGCGTGATCCCGTCAAACAACGTGGCGACCCGTTCCACTTCACTTCCGCCGATCACGACAAGCTGGATTGCCTTGCCCTGATCGTTTCTGCCGAACTTGAAGAAGAAGCCGCGGGCGCTCGGACGATCCGTGTTGTGGACCGACCGGTCGCTGTTAAACAGTCCGAACGAAAGCGCTGAGCTGAGATCCAGGTTGGCGAACTTGAGGTTGAACTCAAGTTCCACCGACCCGCCGCCGAAGTCGACCTGGGTGTACGCGAACCGGCTGGGCCAGACGCCCGCGTTCAGGACCTTGGCCGAGAAGGCCTTGGCCGTGGAATCCCAGAAGTAGTTGGACGGCTGGTCGGTCGTCCAGTGCGGGTCGGTCGTGAAGTCCGTCGTGTAGAGAGGACACAATGATCCTCCGGTGTCGGCCGCCGGCGATGGGCGCGGACCCACCGTCCACGCCAGCGTCATCGCAGCAAGAACTACCACATGGTACCTCATCAGGTACTCCCTTCTTTGTACCGCGCCATTGGTGACGGCGAACGAAACCATTTCGTTCGCTCGGTCATTTTTTTGTTAATGAGCAGTATTGACGCCCCGGTCTGATCGGAATTTATTCTGGTACCGGCCAGATGATATTACACTGGCAGGTGATTGCCGAACGTTTCTCCGAGGATTATTCGTTAAAGGAATTTTAGCAGTTAGGTATGAAGTTCTGATTAAGTTTGGCTAAATATCGAAGGTGGTCATGCTACGGGCAGTATTCAAAAACATCCGTGCATTGGGTGCACGGATGTTTTGCCTTTCTTGATGACAGGCAATTAAGCAGTCACATCAATCCGGATGCTCGGTCCCATTGTTGAGTTGATCGTAACGGATCTCAGATAGGTGCCTTTGGCGCCGGCGGGTTTGGCTTTTCGTACCGCCTCAAGCAGGGTGCGGAAATTGGATTCGAGCTTTTCGACGGGAAACGAGGCTTTACCGAGAATCTGATGTAAATTGCCCGTATCGTCGTTCTTGAAGTTAATTTTACCGGCCTTGAGTTCCGTAATGGTTTTTTTCAGGTCGGTGGCAATGGTGTCGTTTTTCGGCGACGGCATCAAACCTTTCGGGCCAAGAATTCTGGCAATGGCCGCGAGTTTGGGCATCATGGCCGGCATGGCGACGGCGACCTCAAAGTTGACGCTGCCGGTCTGCTTGATCTTGTCGATCAGGTCCGTCCCGCCGACGATGTCGGCGCCGGCGTCTTTGGCCTCTTGCTCCTTGCCATCCGGTACGAACGCTGCGATCACCTTGGTTTTGCCCGTGCCCGCCGGAAGCGTCACGGCTCCGCGCACCTGCTGCTCGCCGAGTTTGGGATCAATGCCCAGGCGAATATGCACTTCGATAGTGCCGTCAAACTTCGTGCGTGAGGTCTGTTTGGCGAGATTGAGGGCCTCGCCAACCGGATACACTTTCTTCTGGTCGACCAGTTTCGCCACGGCTTGGTAACGCTTGGATTGTTTCATAGGGTTCGTGGTGATGGTGGACCCCGCCGTTGGCGGGATCCTCCCACAAATTAAGTGATTACTTTTCAACGACGTCGAGGCCCATCTGCCGGGCGGTGCCGGCGATCATGGATTCCGCACCGGCCGCGTCTTTGGCATTCAAGTCCGGCATTTTGCGTTTCGCAATCTCGGCAATCTGCGCCCGCGTCACTTTGCCGACTTTCTTTTTCAGCGGGTCGCCGGAACCTTTCTGGATGCCGGCCGCTTTTTTAAGCAGGTCGGCCGCCGGCGGGGTCTTGAATTTCAGCGCGTAGGTGCGGTCAATAAAAACCGTGATTTCCACCGGCGTGACCTCGCCCATGCGGTCTTTGGTCTTGTCGTTGAACGACTTGCAGAATTCGGCGATGTTGAGGCCGTGCTGGCCGAGCGCCGGTCCGACGGGCGGCGCGGGGTTGGCCTGGCCGGCCGGGATCTGCAGCTTGATTACGGTCTTAATTTTTTTAGCCATACATTGAATGGTTAGATGAATGCGACTGCAGCGTGAAACCCAGGAAGCGTATTCGTGGGATAGAAGCGATCACGACGCAGTGGAAAACGCGAATTAGATCTTTTTAACCTGCAGGAAATCCAGCTCCACCGGAGTTTCGCGGCCGAAGACGGACACGAGTACTTTGATCTTGCCGCGCGCCTTGTCGACGCTGGCGACTTTGCCTTCGTAGTTTTTGAACGGCCCGTCGACGATCCGCACCGGCGCGCCGGTGGCGACATCGATGGTGTACGTCGGCTCTTCCACGCCCATCCGTTTCTGGAGCGCCCGGATCTCTTCCTCGGAAATTGGCGTCGGAGTCGTGCCGGAGCCGATGAACCCGGTAACGTTGGGGGTATTGCGCACGACGTACCACGAATTGTCGTCCACGACCATTTCCACCAGCACGTAGCCCGGGAAGATCTTTTCGGTCACGATTTTCCGGCGGCCGTTCTTGATGCGGATCTTTTTCTCCGTCGGAATGAGGACATTATAAATTTTATCCTCCATGTCCATGGATTCAATACGCTGCTCGAGGTTGCGTTTGACGTTTTCCTCGTAGCCGGAGTAGGTGTGGATGACGTACCAGCGGCGACCTTGCTGAAGTACCTGTTTTGGCATAAGCCCGAGTTATGAATATTTTTCGCGGAAAGAAACGGCGATCTGTATTAGACGACCAGCTCAAGCAGCTTGGTAAACGCGTAGTCGATCGCCCCAAGGAATGCGGCCATTCCCAGGCTGATGCCGACGACCATGGCGGTGTGCTGGATCGTTAATTGGCGCGACGGCCAAACGACCTTTTTTAACTCGTCGCGGGAGAGTTTGAGGTAGTTGATGACCCGGTCGAGCATAGCGGTGGGTATGATTAAAAGTCGTTAGAGTTATCGCAAAATCAAGCGTTATTAAAAAGCCCTTTCGGGCTTCGCTAGATTATGCGGTCATTGTACGATGTTCGTTTCCAGTTGTCAAGTTCATTTCGCGCAGCATTATCCGGATTCCGCATCAATAAGGCAGGGGCGCTAAATATCCAAATTTTTCACATTCTTCGCGTGTGTTTGGATGAATATCTTGCGCGGTTCAACTTCATCGCCCATGAGGACGGTGAAAATGTCATCGGCAGCTTCCGCGTCGTTGATGGTAACCTGCTTGAGCATGCGGGTGGCGGGGTCCATGGTGGTCTCCCACAGCTGCTGCGGGTTCATCTCACCCAAACCTTTATAGCGCTGCACGTCAATTTTGGCCTCGCCCTCGGTAGCCGGTTCCGCATTTTCCGTATCACTGGTAGCCGGCGGGTTTTCCGCCGCCTTTTTTGCGGCCGCTTTCCCTTTGCCGGAGGCATTGGCTTTGCGGGAGCTGAGTTCGCGCTTGGCTTCCTCGAGCTGCTGTTCCGTGTACACGTAACGGGATTCTCTCCCGAGCGCGATGCGATAGAGCGGCGGCTGGGCGATATACAGGTGGCCGCGCCGGATGAGTTCGGGGAGGTAGCGGTAGAACAGCGTAAGCAGCAGCGTCCGAATGTGGGCGCCGTCGACGTCGGCATCGGCCATCAGGATTATCCGCTCGTAGCGGAGGCCGGAGAGGTCGAATTGCAGGCCGATGTTGGTCCCGAGTGCAATGATGAGCGATTTGAGCTCGTTATTGGCAAGCATCTTGTCGAGCCGTGCTTTTTCCACGTTCAAAATTTTTCCACGCAGCGGCAAGATGGCCTGGAAATCCCGGTCACGTCCCTGTTTGGCGCTGCCGCCGGCCGAATCGCCCTCGACGATGTAGAGTTCGCTGCGGGTGGAATCCCGGCTGGTGCAGTCCGCCAGTTTGCCCGGCAGTGTCAGCCCTTCCAGGGCACCCTTCCGCAGCACGCTGTCGCGCGCCGAACGGGCGGCCATACGCGCTTTGGCGGCGAGCATGCATTTCGCCAAAACCGCTTCGGCATCACGCGGGTGCTCTTCAAGGTAACTGGCGAGCGCGTCGCCAAAAACGGTTTCCACCGCGGGTTTGACCTCGGCGTTGCCGAGTTTGGCCTTGGTTTGCCCTTCGAACTGCGGGTTCTTCACCTTGACGGAAATGACCGAGGTCAGGCCTTCGCGGGTGTCTTCGCCGCTAAGGTTGACGTCCTTTTCTTTGAGGTAGCCTTTCGTGCGCGCATAGTTGTTCAGCGTGCGGGTGAGAGCTGCGCGCAGCCCCGCCAGGTGCATCCCGCCCTCGGGATTGATGATGTTGTTACAGAACGCCAAAATATTTTCCTGCAGGTCGGTGGTGTACTGGAACGCGATCTCCACCTGGACATCGTTGTCCGTTTTATCAACGTAGAAAATGGATTCCTGCTTGCACTCCAGTTTGCGGTTGAGATGCCGGACGTACGACTTGATACCGCCTTCGAACGCGAACGCGTAGTCCTGCGGCGCCTTCGGATCGCGGCGGTCGCTAAGGAGGATGGTAATGCCCTTGGTGAGGTATGCCTGTTGGCGGAGATGGGTTTTAATGGTCTCCCAGTTGAATTCCAGCGTGGTGAAAATTTCGGCGTCGGGTTTGAAGGTGATCGTCGTCCCGGTTCCGGAGGCCTTGCCGACCGAACGGACTTTGCGCTGGGGTTTGCCGCGCTTGTATTCCTGTAGCCAGAGCTTGCCGTTGCGCCGCACTTCGGCCTTCATATATTCCGAAAGCGCGTTGACGACCGATACGCCGACGCCATGCAAGCCGCCGGATACCTTGTAGCCGCCTTCGCCGAACTTCGCGCCGGCATGGAGCTTGGTTAAGACGACTTCCAGCGCCGAGCGGCCCGTCTGTTTGTGGATGTCGACCGGAATACCGGCGCCATTGTCTCCGACGGATACGGTGCCGTCGTCATTGAGCGTGACGATAATCTCATCGCAGCGTCCGGCCATGGCCTCGTCAATCGCGTTGTCCACCACTTCCCACACCAGGTGGTGGAGGCCATCGCTGGCGGTATTGCCGATGTACATGCCGGGGCGTTTGCGCACCGGATCAAGCCCCTCCAAAACCGTAATATGCTTGGCGGTATACTCTTCAGAGCCGGCCGATTTCAATTTCTTTTTTGCCGTAGTCATACGCTAATGATTGGGTGCAATATAATGCAAAAAATCACCGTCCGAGATGATATTGGAATGGCTTAAAAACACAATGAATTAAGCCAAAATTCACCATTTGATCCACTGTGTACATTGTAGCAGATGGGTGATTATGGTGCAAGGGGATTTTTGGACTTTTCCACACCCATTTTTGAGCTAAAAAACTGGACGCCAAACAACAATTTTATGAGGTAAACAGTGTTTGGTCCGCGTGTTTTGGAGTCGGGTGCCGTTGCCGTGGTATACTGTAGGCGTGCGGTGACGGGGGTGTGGCAAGAGTAAGACAAACCTAGGCTTGTACGAAGGTATGCCCAGCAGTGGCGGCACAATTCCGACCCGGCCATTTAGCAATTTCAAGCTGAAAACAAGCCTGTGGTTTGTCAACCACCGGATTGCGCTCAAAAAATCACTGGTGATGACGCTCGCCGGCGTCTCGGTTTTTCTGTACGGGTATTCGATCATCCGCGTCCTTGATTTGGCGCGCAGCCAGGGCATCCAGCGGTCGATCATCAACGACATTCTGCAGGACCGGATCGATTTTATGGCGCTGCGGCCGCTCATGCTGTCCAAACCTCTGTCGGTTTCTTCCGTTGAGATCATGTCGTCGGTCGGTGGAACGTCGGATCTGGCAGTTTTTGTGCGAAATCCGAACAGCAATTTTACGGTCACGTCGCTGCGCTACCGATTTTTGCAGGCGGGCCGGGAACTGGCGAGCGGAACCGGATTTATCCTGCCGGATGAATCAAAGTACTTGTTCAGTTTTGCGGTGCCGGACGTGAGCGGCACGGTGCAAGTGGAGCTGTCCGACATGGTATGGCGGCGAATAAAAGTCGCCAACTTCCAGTCGCTGCGGGACAGTCATCCGCCGGTTTCCATTCAAAACGTCAAACACCTCAGCGGCATTGATCTGGGACCGGTGAACAAAACGCTGGGCGGACGAACCCAGTTTACGGTGGTGAACACTTCCGTATTCGGCTACCGGCAAGTCGGATTATACATCCTGATGAAAAACGGGGACCGGATCGCGGCGGTGCAGTATACCGCCGTGAAGGATCTCGATCCGCTGCAGCGCCGCAATGTGGTGGTGAACTGGCCGTCCGGAAACCCATTGACCACGGAAGTCGCCGTAATTTCCGAGATCAATTTGTACGATTCCAATGCGTTCTATAAATATCAAACGGATGGTTCGATCCCGAGATAGCGAGCCATGATTTGGAGTCACTCAACTAGGAGCGGCTCTGGGTAAACAATGCAGTTACGAAAAAATATCTTCTGATTATTCTCGGTGTGGTGCCGATGGTAGCGATCATCGTCGGTGTAGATTTAGTGTTCTTCAGAGATCATCCCTGGGAACGGCTGATAGTGAATATTGGCATTGTCTTGGTGTTCGCAGCTTTGTATTTGAGATTTTTCAAGCTTCCATGAACAAGGCGCGGCAGCTTTGAAGTATAAGGCGGGGTACAAAGAAATGGCGACAGGACCTGGGCTCTCATGGGCCCATTTTTTGTGAGAAGTTGTGCTATGTTGAGCGATTTTTTATGCTACAGCAAGGCCAGGGGAAAGGTGTTGACAAGAAATGTTTTGAGCGCTATACTTGCCTTAGCACTCTAAATCAGTGAGTGCTAAGCCGGAGAGACGGCTGCATTGGCAGTGACGGGTAATTTTGGTGAAATATATTTACCGCGAGTATGCGGACGAACAAACCTTCTTACAGTCAGCGCCAGGAACGTCTACTGGCGGCAATTATCGAAGTCTACACGGAGCATTGCCAGCCGGTCGGTTCCGTTGTGATAGCGCATCAGCACGGGGGCATGCGCGTGAGCCCGGCGACCATCCGTAATGACATGGCGGCGCTTGAGGATGCCGGACTGCTTTCGCATCCGCATACCTCCGCGGGCCGCGTACCGACCGCGGAAGGGTACCGGTACTATGTCGAACACGCGCTCGCATCGCACCGCATTACCGCGCACGAGCGCACCTCGCTGCAGCCGGAACCGGCTGAAGACGCGCGCCTCCGTCTCAAATCGCTCGCGAAGAAACTGGCGGGGCTGAGCGACGGGTGCGTGGTGCTCGGGTATTCGTCAAACGACGTTTACTATACCGGCTTGAGCAATCTTTTCCGGCAGCCGGAATTTCAAGACCTCCAATACCGCAGCGCGATGTCGGAAATTATTGATCACCTGGACGAAGTGATGCACCGCGTGTACGACACATTCGCGCCGTCGACAAATGTTTCCGTTTTTATCGGCGATCGCAACCCGTTCGGCGATCGGTGCGGCGTGCTGTTGACCGGATTTCAGGCATCCCATAATGATGCGGGGATCCTGGGAGTTCTCGGGCCGCTGCGGATGGACTATAGCCGTAACCGCGCGCTGCTGGATTACGCCCGGCAGGTTGCTGCGCACGCATCATCGAAAGAAACGCATGCATAACACTGAGAAAAAACCGGTTCCACCGGCCCATAGTCCGGGCCATGCCCCGGCTTCGCCCGCGAAAGAAACGGCGAGCGCCGAAGCATTGCATCGTGAGCTGCATGAAGCTTTGGAGCGCGCCGTTGCCGCCGAAAAATTGGCGGAAGAAAATTTACAGGGGTGGAAACGCGCGAAAGCCGACTACCAAAATTTGAAGCGGGAAACCGACCAGCGCTGCCGTGAAATTGCCGGAGTGGCCGGGGCGGAAATGATTTTAAAAATGCTGCCCGTTTACGATAACCTTCGGACCGCCGACCGCCATATTCCCGCCGAACAGCAGGCATTGGATTGGGTGGTCGGGTTGCAACAGATCATCAAGTCGTTTGGCGACCTGCTGCATAGCCTGGGCGTCGAGCCGATTCCCACGGTAGGCGAGCCGTTTGACCCGTCGCGCCACGAGGCGGTAGCCATCGTACCGCACGCCGGCAGCCCGTCGCAGACGATCGTGGACGAAGTCAAGCCGGGGTATACCCTGCACGGGAAAGTGCTGGTGCCGGCCAAGGTCATGGTCGCGAAATAATTTTCAAACAGTTTCTAATCGCGTTGGCTGCCAATATCGCGGCCATAATAATTGATATGAATAATAAACCAAAAGCCGTTCAAAATATTAGGGAACTGATTATTGGGTTATTAGTTGGTGCAGGAATTTTTGCCACACTCTATATTTTGGAGTTTAAATTTAATAACAAATATCCATCACAACCAGGGCTAGAAGTTTATTGCTTTGACATTTTTCTACTAATTCCTTTGTGTCTTTGGAATTACAAGAAGCATTTTTGGTTTTGCGTTGCCCTAATTGTAACATCTGCTCCTTTTGTATTTATGACATTTACGATTCTTTCAGCCTTAGGTATAAGTGTTCCATTTTTTAAGTAGTTCATAGTTTATTCAGGGTTAAGTCTAATTTTTAAGTGCGTGGTGGTATTTTGTTTTTTACCGCCACTGCAAGGAGAAATCATCTATGCCAATCATCAAATGGGAGCCGATGTTTTCCGACCCGTTCCGGGATATGGAAAACATTTTCAACGGTGCGTTGAGTCCCATCCGGCAG
>JAQTQO010000004.1 GCA_028712155.1 Patescibacteria group bacterium
TACACCCCGGAAATCAAGCGCAGCCTCTGGATCCAGGACGTACTCTACACTTTTTCCGACCAGTACGTGAAAGCGAACCGCATCTCCGATCTCGACGAGCTGAAATTCCTCAAACTTGAAAAAGAGCCGACCAACGACTACAACATCATCAATTGAACTCGTAAGAAAACAGAACGTGAAAACCTCCGCTACCGCGGGGGTTTTCCATTATTGCGGTCTTTACATTCTCTCGGTACACTACCTCATATATGAAGAAGCCGCCCAACACTTCGTGGGGGGAATTCGCCGAATGGTACCATACGCTGCTGGAGTACGACGCGGATTCCTACCAGCGGGCCGTGATTTTGCCCAACCTCTTGCGCCTCCTCGACCTGCAACCGGGCGACACCGTGCTTGATGTCGCCTGCGGACAGGGCTTTTTCACCCGGCAGTTCTGGCAAGCCGGCGCCAACGTGATCGGTACGGATATCGCGCCGGAACTGATTGCACTGGCGAAAAAAAATATCCCGCGCGCAACGGGTAGGCCAGCGATCACCTTCCAGGTCGCACCGGCCAACAACCTCGCGTTCGCCAAAGAAAAAAGTGTAGATAAGGCGACCGTCATCTTAGCCATCCAAAACATCGAGGATATCGACGGAACGCTGCGGGAATGCCGCCGCGTCTTGAAACCCGGCGGAGGTCTGTACCTCGTGCTCAACCACCCCGCCTTCCGCATCCCCAAGGGCAGCGCCTGGGGCTACGACGAAAACGCAAAGGTTCAATACCGGCGCATGGACCGCTACCTGTCGGAAGCGCGCATTAAAATTCAGATGCACCCGGGGGATGACCCCCAGCAGCACACCGTGACGTTCCATCGGCCGCTGCAACTGTATTTCAAATCGCTCACCCGCCATGGATTCTGCGTCCGGCGGCTCGAGGAATGGATTTCTCATCGCAAAAGCCAGACCGGACCGCGGGCGGCGGCCGAAGACCGTGCGCGCAAAGAAATTCCCCTCTTCCTCGCCCTGGAAGCTATCGTGCGCTGAAACTATCCAAAAAAACCGTTCCGACGATGCGGGTTGAACGCGCATCGTTTTTCTTTCCGGTTGACAAAAGTGAAATGAGCTGCTAGAATGCATCCTCCGTCAACGCCTGCTCTTTGCGGCAACCAGAAAGGATTGGTACGGGATGTGGAAAAATGTCGTCTGGCTTGGGCTTGGGTTTTCGCCGGGCATCATCGCGCTCGGCCACTCGTTCTACCAAGAAATCGGCGTGCCGGGCCTCATGCTCTTGGCGCTCATACTCGTGCTCATCGTCATACCGGTCGTCGCCCTGCTCACCATGGGCAAACCTCAACCCCTCCCGCTTCCGCCGACGCAAGTCCGCGATCCGCAGTAGCGGCGGTAACAGCCGCCACTCCTCTCGGGGTCCGTCACACAACTGGCGGACCTTTTTTTACTGACTTGAACATTAACATCCTCCGCGCTATCGTAAACCTAGGATAAAGATAACGGAATTACCGCAATTAATTGGCCATGAACCGCCAGGGGAGAACTCGCCTATGCGCGCATTCGATCAGCTCGCTGATGAAGCGACCACACAAAAAACCATCATCGCGCTCCAGCATAACGGCATAGCCGCGCTCGTGATGGAGGACGGCGCGGCCGCGAAACAAAAGGTGCTGGAATTGATACCAGCGGGCGCCGAAGTTATGAACATGACCTCGGTTACGCTTGACGCGATTGGCCTGGCCGCCGAGCTCACCTCCGACCGCTTCCGCTCGGTGCGAAAACAGCTCGAAGGGATGGACCGCAAAATCCAGGGCGCGCAGATGCAAAAACTCGGCGCGGCACCGGAGTGGGCCGTCGGATCGGTGCACGCGGTCACCGAAGACGGCCAGGTGCTGATCGCTTCCAATACCGGCAGTCAGTTGCCGGCCTACGCCTATGGCGCTGCGCACGTCATTTGGGTGGTCGGTACGCAGAAGATCGTCGCCGATAATGCGGCCGGCCTGCGGCGCATCCACGAATACTGCCTGCCGCTGGAAAGCGAACGGGCAAAAATTGCTTACCATACACAAGGGAGCGCGGTACGCAAAGTGCTCACCATCAGCCAAGAAATCCGGCCCGGCCGCATCACCCTGATCCTCGTCGGGGAACGGCTCGGCTTCTGAGCGGACCTCCGATTCCCACCGCTTGGTGAACGGGGGTGGTCTTTGGTATAATTGTATGGAGACATAAATGATATGTTGGAAACTATCCCGGGATTGCCGGCGTCTATTCTCCTGAATTGGCTCGCCGCCCTCCTATACATACTTACCGCCCTGCTGGCGTTCGGCACTTTCCTGATGGAACGCTCCGAACTCAACCGGGGGTTGCTCGTTTTCCTGACGAGCATGGCGTTTGCACTCGGATTTATCGGAGTGGCCGAATACACGAAAACTCCGCTGCTCATGGGCGCCATGGTGGTGGCGGTTTTTGCCGGCGGTTCATTCCTGCTCCGGCTACCCTGCTCCCTCATCCCGCAACCCGCGCGCCGGATGGTGTACGCAACCATCCTGGCAATCACCGGAGTCCTGGCGGCCGGCGTTATTCTGGTGCCGACATTGCAGCCATTCCTCCCCCGGGTCACGACGTGGTATCTCATGATAGTCAACGGCGTCATCAACGGCCTCTACCTCTTCACGATCGGCTTGCGCTCGAAGCTCGCGTCCGTACGCATCAAAGCAGCCGGCGGCGGCGTGGGAATCATCTTTGCGAGCCTCGCCGCACCCGTGGCTGCCGCCGCGGGGGCAACCGCGGCTACCAGCACGGCCTTTCATTTCCTGGCGCCACTCATTATCATCTTCACCCTCATCGCCGGCCAGTATATCGGGTACCGACCGCCGCAGGGAGCCGCACGATCGCTGACGCCAACCGCCTAACCCCATGGCCCCACCCTCCGCCAACGATTCGGCGAAAGCCCGGAAAGTGAAAACCGTTCTCGCCAACGGCCGCAAAGCTCCGGCCGCTCCGGGCATTGATTTTGGCGCCGCACTCCTCTACTGTCTCGGCGGCCTCATCGGTTTTCTCACCTCGTTGTTCTTTCTGTTCCCGGGCATCACCAGCCGAGGCGAACAAATGTCGCTCGCGGAATGGCTGCGGCAAACGACCCCCGATTCGCTGGTGGCGATCATCGGTTTTGTCACCGCCGGCGTGGCACTGGCAGGCATCATCGTTGCGCGCGGGCACGCGCGGCAGCAGGCCGAACGGATTGCGACATTGGAAGAAATTATCGGCACCAAAACCGAGCTCATTTCCACCATCACGCACCAGATGCGCACGCCCTTGACTTCGGTGAAGTACGCGACCAAGATGTTTCTCAGCGGCGATTTCGGTGAAATCACCGACGAGCAGCGCTCGATCCTGGGGAGCATCTACAGCAGCGTGGAAAATCTCACCACGCTGACGCAGGATTTTCTGGACGCATCGAAACTGGACAGCGGAACGCTCGAAATCGTCTGCAAGCGCCATCTGCTGGCGGAAATCGAGCGCGGGATCGTCGGTACGATCGACCGGTTGAAACCGATGGCCGAAGACAAGAAGGTCGCGCTCCGCGATACCGTCAAACTCGACGGCAAGCGCGCAATGACCGGCGATCTGGCGAAGATCAGCCAAGTGGTGGAGAACATGATTGAGAACGCCATTGTCTACACACCGGCGGGCGGCAAGGTGCACGTCCGCGCCGGGAGCGACGAACACAATTTCACGGTCGCGGTCACCGACAGCGGCATCGGCATTCCCCCGGGCGAGCAAGCTAAAGTTTTCAGCAAGTATTTCCGCGCTTCCAACGCACGCGCCACTACCAGTACCGGCAGCGGCATCGGCCTGTACCTCGGCCGGCGCTACATCGAGGCGCAACACGGAAAAATCTGGTTCACCTCATCGCCGGGCAAAGGGAGCACGTTCACCTTTGCCATCCCGCTCAGTCCGGAAAGCGAAGCGGAAGAATTTCTCACCCGCGTTCAGCCGACGGCCGCCGGAACGGTTGAATCCCATCGCATCCGCATATGATCCAGTTCCTCATCGTCATCCTCGGCCTCTGCCTGTTTGAGGTTATTTCGAGCGTCGACAACGCCATCATCAATGCCCATGTCCTCAAGACCATGCCGGAGCGGTTCCGGAAGATCTTTTTGGTTTGGGGGCTGCTGATCGCCGTATTCATCGTCCGCGGAGTGCTGCCGTTTATTATCGTCTGGATCGCTAACCCCGCGCTCTCGCTGTGGCAGGTCATCACGTTCACGTTCTCGCAAAATTCTGAAATTGAAAAGTACGTCGAGCACTCCAAACCGCTGCTGCTGCTCGGCGGCGGCGTGTACCTGGTATTCGTCTGCCTGTCCTGGTTGTTCCTGGAAGAAAAGAAATACGCCTTCTTGGTTGAGGGCTTTATCCACCGCCAATCCATGTGGTTTTACGCGTTCTCGTCGCTCCTCATCACCGGTGTCATCGCTATCGCACTGAAGATCAACCCCATGCTGGCGCTCTCTGCCTCGATCGGATCGACGGCGTTCTTCATCTCCGACGGCTTCAAGAAGAACGCCGAGACGCAGGAAAAAAGATTACTTTCGGGCAACATGAGCGCGTGGAGCAAAATCCTCTACCTCGAGGTGCTCGACGCGTCGTTCTCCATTGACGGCGTCATCGGCGCATTCGCGTTCACCATTTCGGTCCCGCTCATCCTGCTGGGCAACGGTCTGGGCGCGCTCGTGGTACGGGAGGTCACCATCCGCGGCATTGATGTCATATCAAAATTCGCGTACCTCAAAAACGGCGCCATGTACTCCATCGGCATGCTGGGCGGTTTGATGATTTTTGAAAGCTTCGGCCATGAGTTTCCATTCTGGATCGCGCCGCTCAACACGTTCCTCTTGCTCGGCGTATTCCTCTACCTATCCTACCGCGAGATCCGCGCGGCGGAAAAGCGGCCCGCGCCGCGGCGCGCCTAGCCCAACCCGCAAACTGGACATCGGCCCCGCCAAGCCGGAGCCGATTTTTTTCTGATTCGGTGTTACAATACTAAAAGGTATGGGTACACACGCGGTCAAAAAAATGATCGGCACCGACGGCGCGGGCAAACGCCTGGACAAATGGCTCAAAATTATTCTGCCGGCGTTCACCCGCCACGACATCAAAGAATCCATCGCGGTCGGATTGGTACTGGTCAATGGCCGCACGGTTGCGCCGTTTGCAGTGCTGAAATCCGGCGACGCGGTTTCCGGAGTTGTCCGCACGTTCGGCACACTCACCCTTCGCGGCAATCCCGCGGTCCCCTTCTCCGTTGTTCACGAAACCAAAGATTTCTTGGTGGTGGACAAACCTGCCGGTGTGGCCGTCACCCCGGATGCGAAAAACCAGCGCACGTCACTCGTGAATGGCTTGCTCTCTCGCTATCCCCAAATGCGCCGCGAATTTTTGGGCGCCGCGTACCTCGGCGTCGTGCAGCGGCTCGACAAACCGGCGTCGGGATTGATGGTGGTTGCAAAGACCATGCCGGCATTCCGCACGCTGATGGCTGCCATGCGCGAGGGAAAAATTTTTAAACAGTACCGCGTGCGCGTGGAGGGCAACATTGAACTAGACAATGGAACGATTACAGTGCCGCTGGCACGGCAGCGAAAAGGAAAATTGTTGAAAGTGACTCCTCGGCGTGACGGCAAGCCGGCGACCACACACTACCGCGTGGTCGCGCGGAGCAATGATTTCACCGACGTGGATGTGCGCACCGAGAGCGGCCGCACCCACCAAATTCGCGTGCACTTTGCAGACATCGGTCATCCGGTGGTCGGCGACCGGCTGTACGGCAAGCAGCGCGACGGCAGTAGTCGGCTGATGCTCCACGCCTCTGAACTGACTTTCCCGTTCGGCGGAAAACTGCACCATTTCACACTCCCGCTGCCGGAAGAATTCAAAAAGACTAACGGATAAAATAACATATCCGCTTAGGCGGCGATACAAACAGCGTGCCCGGGGTGGGGTTGGTAGGGGAAGGGGGCGGGCTTCGCAACTCTGAGCCCCCTACCCCTACCGAACGTCAATCGACGTGTTCGTAGCAATGTGAGAGGGCAGTGAATATGAAAACTATCATCATCACCAAATCTCGGGTACGCCTACCGCGCAGGCAAAAAGACTCGCGCAAAGGCGACAACGGCCGCGTGCTGGTCATCGGCGGCTCGCCCGAATACATCGGCGCGCCGGCATTGGCGGGCATTGCGGCGCTGCGTTCGGGCGCCGACTCGGTCGTAGTCGCGGCACCGGAGAAAGTCGCCTGGGCGATCAATTGTCTGTCGCCGGATTTGGTGACAAAAAAATTGCCGGGCCGATTCCTCAGCCCGCGCCACTTCTCTGCACTTCAGAAAATGGCGGCTACCGCTGACTGCGTGCTGATTGGCGGTGGCGTACACCCCCGGCCGCCGTCGCTTGCCTTGATAAAAAAATTCGCCGGCACATTTGCCGGGTTCAAAATCCTGGATGCCGCGGCAATCACCGCGTTTGATCGCGTCAAACTACGGAATGCGATTCTGACACCCAATACTTGCGAATACGAACACCTGCAGCAGTATGCCGACATTCGTCAGCTGGTGGCACGCGGAAATATTGTCGTTGCCAAAAGCTGGCGGACAACAATTTATTCAATGCACGGCACCTACGAAAACCGCACGGGCAATCCAGGGTTAACCAAAGCCGGCACCGGCGACGTACTCGCCGGCCTGATCGCCGGTTTCACTGCGCAGTCTAAAGACCAGCTGCAATCGGCCATCAATGCCGTCTACTATCTCGGATTACTTGGGGATGCGTTACTGAAAAAGAAAAAGGGGTATTTCTACCTCGCGTCGGATCTCGCCCAAGAAACACGGCGCATCAAAACCGAAAAATAAAGAAAGGAGCCTCGAAAAGCAAATGCTCTCGAGGCTCGATAGGCAAGGTTTTGTATCCTTGAAACTTCCGGCACAGGCAGTAAAGCTGCCTCCCGGAGATCCTCGCGACCATGGGGCCGCGGACGATCCAGAAACATCTCGGTGCTGGGGTACTCTCTCCTCGATAACAACCGAGGATAGTGCCTCACGCACAGGGGGAATCTATTTGTTCCCAACCTTTCCCGATGTTCCCTTTATCCCCGGAACGTTCAGTAAACTCACGTGGACCGATACTCCTGCCTTGCCCAAGCAGGTAGGGGTTACTAGTTTGCCACCGTGGTGGCAGGTAACCCAGCCCAGAGTTTAAAAGAACAGGGGAATGAATCGTGATAGTAATAATACACCATTATTGAAATTTTGTCAAGAGAAATTCAGAATATTTATCTATTTTTTGCCTTCATTGACAGAAAATATATACATCATCAAATATTGAAAAATTCCATAACATATGGGAGACACAATCGCGCCACCACCAATTGCTCCCCGAAAAGATCAAGTTGCGGGAAATGGCCAACCGGATGCAAACGGGTGGCAAAAATGGGTACGGAATGGCGCTTTTTCCCTCGCCTTTGGAGTCACGGTAGTACTTTCCAGCGCCAATATCGTGATTTTTAACCCCGCAATTCAGCAGCTGATTTTGACCACCGCGCCGGTCGCCGAGTTCAGTGTGCAAGAACGGCTGCAGGAGACACAAACGCTCCTACGATATTTCCGCACGCGCAACGATCACTTGCTCTCCGGCTACTCCGAAGATGAGCGTGCGCACCTCGCGGAAGTCGCCGGCGTATTCAACGTCGGACGATGGCTGCTCATCGTCAGCGCGACCGTGACGGCGCTGCTGGCGGGGTGGACCCTCCGTCGCTACGGCTGGACGGCGCTGCGCCGGATGATTTGGCACGCGGCCCGCATCTCCGGCTGGGTATTTTTGGTGCTCCTGGCGCTGGGACTCTTGAACTTCGAACAATGGTTTGTCGGCATCCATCCGCTGCTGTTTCACGCCGCACCCTGGGCCTTTAACCCTGAGGTGAGCAAACTGGTCAACATTTTTCCTGAAGAATATTTCCGCAACGCAACCGCGGCGATTCTCATCATGACCGCAGCCGTCAGCTGGGGGCTGCGACTGGCCTCCAAAGAGTCAACAAAACGGCGCCCGGTGTAAGGGGCGCCGTAATTCTTGAAGATAATTATTCTTCCTGACTGCGCTTGGCCCGCCGGCGGTCAATGGATGACAGTACGCGCTTACGCAGCCGGATATTCTTCGGGGTGACCTCCACCAATTCATCCTCGCCGATGTACTCGAGCGCTTCTTCGAGCGTCAGTATACGCGGCGCGTCCAGTTTCTCCGACACGCCCTCGCCGCGCGAACGCATGTTGGACAACCGCTTGGTTTTACAGATGTTGACCTCGATGTCTTCATCGCGAGCATTCTGCCCGACAATCTGCCCGGCGTAAATCGGTTCCCCTGGCTTGATGAACAATTGTCCCCTCCCCTGTGCATTGAGCATGCCGTAGGTATTGGAGGTACCCGATTCCGTCGCCACCAGGGAACCGTGCGGGTTGCTCGTAATCGCACCCGGCCACGGACGGTAGTCGTCAAACAGCGTATTCATCACGCCGGTACCTTTGGTATCGGTCAGGAGTTCATTGCGATAACCGAACAAACCGTGCGTCGGGATAAGAAACTCCAAGTTCGCATGGTCGTTCTCGGTGCGCATATCTTTGAGCTCAGCTTTGCGCCGGCCCATTTTTTCCATCACCACACCGACATATTTTTCCGGCACGTCGAGAAATAATTGTTCGAACGGCGCCAGGGTCACTCCTTTTTCCTCACGCAAGATCACTTCCGGCCGCGAGACGGCGAACTCGTAGCCTTCGCGGCGCATTTTTTCGATCAGGATTGCCAAATGGAGCTCACCCCGACCGGCCACCTGAAAAGTATCGGCTGACTTGGTTTCTTCCACGCGCAAGGCGACATCGGACTCCAGCTCGCGCCACAGCCGTTCCCGCAAATTACGCGAGGTGGAATACTGGCCTTCCTTGCCGGCAAACGGCGAGGTGTTCACGAGAAAATTCATTTTTACCGTCGGCAGTTCGATTTGCAGCGGTGGCAGCGGCTGCGGATGCTCGGGATCGGTGATGGTTTCGCCGATGGTAAGGTCCGGCATACCCGCGATCGCCACGATGTCGCCGGCCTCCGCCGCTTCGGTCGGTATGCGCTCCAACCCGCGGAACGTCATTAGTGCGGTAACTTTTGCCGTGGCTGTGGTGCCATCGCGCTTGCAGTGCAGCACCGTATCACCGACCGCGATTTTGCCCTGGTACATCCGGCCGGTCGCGACTTTTCCGACATAATTATCGTACATGAGCGCCACCGCCATCAGCTGCAAGGGTTTGGCCGCATCTGCCGCCGGCGGCGGAATCTTTTCTACAATCGTATCGAACAGCGGCGTGATGTCCTGCATCTGCGCCAGATCCGGAGCGAGCCCGGCTTTCCCCTGCAGCGCCGAAGCGAACACGAGCGGAAAGTTTTGCTGCTGGTCGGATGCGCCCAGCTCCAAAAACAGCATGGCAACTTTGTCCATGGCCCAAGTAATTCGCGCGTTCGGTCGATCCACCTTATTGATGACCACGATGATCGTCAGTCCCAGCGCCAGCGCCTTTTTCAGCACAAACAAGGTCTGCGGCATCGGACCTTCCTGGGCGTCCACCAGGAGCAACGCCCCGTCGGCCATTTTGAGCACCCGCTCCACTTCGCCGCCGAAATCCGCATGACCGGGCGTATCAATGAGATTGATTTTATAATCTTTCCACACGATCGAGGCATTCTTGGAAAAAATGGTAATCCCCCGCTCCCGCTCCAGGTCGTTGGAATCCAAAATGCGCTCGCGGGAAGCGAGTTCGGTCGGCAGTTTGGTGTGCGACTGCCTAATCAGCGCGTCCACCAGCGTGGTTTTGCCGTGGTCGACGTGCGCAATAATGGCGATGTTACGGATTTTTTTGGGGTCCATGGAATAATCGTAGGCGCGGGTAAATAAAAAATCCCGCAGGAATACGCAAAACTATACCATAACCGCCAGAAATTATCAACCGAGCTGCTTTGACAGGCCGTTACCCGGCCCCTAGGATAATATTCAACGAACTATGCAGGCTATCCACCCCGGCAAATTTGACTACGCGCTGCCGCCCGATTGCATTGCCCAGCAGCCGATCACTAATCGGGCCGCGTGCCGCCTGATGGTGGTGGATCGAATCCAACGTACCATCCGCCACTGCCGATTTTCTGACTTGCCGGATTTACTTACCCCCGGCGACCTACTGGTTGCCAACGATACCAAAGTCATTCCGGCGCGGCTGTTCGGCAAACGGCAAACGGGCGGAAAAATTGAAGCGCTGCTGGTCCGGCCGCTCGGCGGCCGCCGGTGGGAGGCGCTGCTAAAACCCTGGGCAAAAATTCACCCCGGCGAAACCCTGGCATTCGCGCCGGGTTTTTCGGTAAAAATTTTGGATAAAACAGTCTCAGGACTGGTGACGATAAAATTCCTCGGCATGCGATCAGTCGAGCGCGCGCTTTCGCGCTTCGGCCACGTGCCATTGCCGCCCTACATCCGCCGGCCCGATCGCGCTGCCGACAGAAAAAACTACCAGACCGTATTCGCCAAAAATCCCGGCGCAGTCGCGGCACCCACCGCGGGGCTGCACTTCACCCCGCGGCTGCTGGCAGAACTGCGGCGCCGCGGCGTCACCCGCACCGCCGTTACCCTCCATGTCGGCCTCGGCACTTTCCAGCCGCTCCGCGCAGAGCAGTTGGCAAGCGGCAGACTGCACGCCGAGCATTACCGCATTCCAGCAGACGCGGCGCAGGCGATCAAAAAAACACAACAACACGGCGGCCGTATTGTGGCGGTCGGTACCACGGTGGTCCGGACCCTGGAGCACGCGGCGCGACGGGCCGGTCGGGTGCGAACCGGCGCGGGAGAAACCACGCTCTTCATCACGCCGGGATTCAGATTCCGCGCCGTCGACGCCCTGGTGACGAATTTTCATCTTCCGCAATCAAGCCTTTTGATGCTGGTGTGCGCGTTCGGTGGAACCGATCTGATACTACGCGCCTACCGCGAGGCGATTTCCAAAAAATACCGCTTCTACTCCTACGGCGACGCGATGCTGGTCGTATAGGCGGTACAAGGTACTAACCCGCCTTCAGCCCGCGAGCAAGAACAATGGCACACCACGGTGTGACGGCGCGGTCTACCCCGTTAGACAATGGGCGAGCGGGTCACTAGCGGTTTGAGTTGCTCACCCTACTGGAATGGAGCAATACATAAAAAACGGGGTTTGACTATTGTCTAACGGGGTCTACCGCCTACGGCTCACCTTGCCGATAAGCATGATTTTATTTTCGGCTTACGGCGGGTTATTTCCCGCTCACCTCGCTGGCGGTCGCAAGCTCCCTTGCTACGGTGGCGGAAAATAAAAAACACTCGGCTCCACGGGAGAGCCGAGTTGGGAAAGAACACGGGTAGGTCGAAGATCGAGGTTCAGCCGGCCAGCGCGAGTTCGCCGGTTCCCTTGGTGCTGAGCACCGTGTGCACGGCGTAGCAGCCCGCCAAACCGAGATCGCCGAGAGTGCGCTCGACCGAGCCCCGCAAGTGCCGGAGCACGCTGTGGTACTGCTCGCGCCGAGCAGGCTTTTGGGGATCCTGGGCGATCGAAACGGCCACGTACGGGTCGGCCACCTGGCGTCTGCCGATGACGCTCGTCGCGATGCCGAGAGCTTCCGGCAAATGCTCCATGCGGTTGGAGATGGAGAAATGCGTGGCCGCGCCCGGCACGCCCGAACCGACGACGATGCCGTCTTCGATGTGGCGGTCGAACCGCTCCGGCCCGCGCAAGTAGGCCAGGTTCCCCTGCAGGAACAGGGACAGATCATGGACGATATCCGTGTTCTGGAACCCGGCGTTCCGCAGGAGACTCTCGCAGTACGCGTCGCCGATCGGGACGTCGGCCGAACCGTCGAGCGTGGTGATGTCACGCTCTCCCATGATGGTGATCGCGCCGGTCGTGACGTTCAGAGAAACCCACACGGGGTACGTGTTCAGGAGCCGCGCGCAGTTCCGGCGGAAGCTCTTCCAGACGTCCTCCTCTTTGAGTCCGCGCAGCTCGCGGTAGGCGCAGTCGGTGTGCGTCAGGCACACCGCCAGCTGGCGCATGCCCAGCCGGGTGGCGCGCGCCGCGTCATGGCCGAACCGATACTGGAACGCCTGCGCGTTGCGGTTGTCAACGAGAGCCGCGAGGATGCGGTGCCATTTGTAGGGACTCGGCCCGCACACCCACTCGCCGCACCGTCCGTCCATGCACGACACAACGTGCCCGAACATTCGGAACCTCGGCATGGCCGCCGTCTGGGTGGCGGCCGTACGCGTCAGCTGCTGGAGCTGAGCAAACCACGAACTCTGGGTCATGGTGGTCCACCTCCAAAAACCCTGGGTCAAAGGACATGCAGAAAACCAATAAGCGGCCAGTATACCAAAAAAAATGGAAATGTCAATACCCAAAAACCTCAGGCAACAACAGCCGCGTTTGCGCCGGCGGTGCAAGAACCCCGCGTTTCTGCTATACTAAAAAACAGCTACTCCACTCACCTCACCCCCCATGCGCATGCCCGGCCTGCAAACCACCTTTTTCTTCGGCCTGTTGATCATCACGTTCGCTTTGGTGGTACGGCTGGCGCAGCCGTATCTACCCGCACTCGTACTGGCGGGAACCCTGGCGATAATTTTTTGGCCCATCCACCGGCGCATTCGGGCGATCATCAGCCACCGGGTCCTGGCGGCATTTGTCTCAATGGTTCTCGTGCTCGCTGGCGTGCTGCTGCCATTCATTGCTTTGACCGCGGTGGCGGTAATTGAAGCGCAGCAGCTGATTGAGATCCTTTCGCACGGTGAACTATTCAATCATTCTCTCAGCCAAATCTCCGGCGCCATTCAATCGGTGCTGGGGGAGCTCAGCCCTTCATTTCGGTTCGAATCGCTCAATGTTGATGAATCGCTCCGGCAGATTCTTAACTTTTTCATCGCGCATGCCGGCACGGTTCTGTCGGGCATTGCCGGGACGCTCTTACAGCTGATTGTCTTTCTCTATGCGCTCTACTATTTCTTCAAGGAAGGAGAGCATCTACCTAATCTGTACCTGCGCTTGAGTCCCCTGCCGGATCTCTACGACAAAAAAATCGTCGAACGGGTGCACACCATGGTGACCTCGGTGATCCAGGGTTCGGTGCTGCTG
Source organism: Patescibacteria group bacterium (assembly GCA_028712155.1). Lineage (GTDB taxonomy): Bacteria > Patescibacteriota > Patescibacteriia > Buchananbacterales > GWA2-38-13 > VMFR01. The sequence goes on from JAQTQO010000004.1 coordinate 13,217, forward strand.
GCAACCATCCAGGGCGTGCTCACCGGACTCGGCTTTGCGATGTTTGGAATTCCCGCCCCGGTCCTCTGGGGCATGGTGACGATTCCAATTTCATTCGTCCCTTGGTTTGGCACAGCCATCACCATTGTGCCGGCCATCTTCTACTTACTGATTTCCGGCCACATGGGCGCCGCTATCGGATTGACGCTGTGGGGCGGGATCGTGGTGGGCTTCATCGATAATCTTCTCAACCCCACCGTGATCGGTTCGCGCGCCAAAGTCAACCCGCTCCTGGTGCTCATCTCCGTACTCGGCGGCCTGCAAGTATTCGGACCGATGGGTTTTCTGACCGGCCCGATCGTGCTGAGCATTTTTTTGGCGCTGCTCGAAATCTACCAGCAGGCGTTCCGGGGCACCTATCTGAAAATGCCGCCGGCGGGAGATCGATGAGTTCCAGAGTCGCGGCGGACCGACCTGCGGGTGCGGTTTTTCCCTTATGCGCAGTTTCCGGATAAAAAAAGCGACGCACTGGCATGAGCTGTTTCAGCCTGAAAAAATCTTTCGCTCACTCGAACGCGCCGGCGCCGGCAAAGAATTAGCGACGGCCGTCCTCGGCCGTTTGGAAAATAAGCTCACCCGTGGAACCAGCACCGCGGATATCGCCACGCGGGTTTCTTTGGAACTTGACCGGCTCGATCGCCGGGTGGCTGCGCGCTACCGCCTGCGACGGGCAATTATGGAATTGGGGCCGGAGGGTTATCCGTTTGAAAAGTACGTCGGGAAAATTTTTTCGCATTACGGCTATGCCGTCAAAATCAGCCAGCACATTCCCGGCCGCTGCATCAGCCATGAAGTGGACGTCGACGCACAGAAAGACGGCCGGCGGCTGATGATCGAATGCAAATACCATAACCGCCGCGGCGTGCAATCGGACGCAAAAGTCGCCCTGTACACGTGGGCGCGGTTTGAAGATATTCGCGACCGCGGCGCGGTCGTGCACGGCGGTGGCACCACATTCGACGAAGGATGGCTGGTGACCAACACAAAAGTCACCAGTGACGCACTGGCGTTCTCCCGCTGCGTCGGACTCAAAGTACTCGGCTGGGACGAACCGCAGCAACGGGGATTGCAGTGGATCATCGAATCGGCCAACCTGTATCCAATCACCTGCCTGCCGGGGCTGAACGCTTGGCAACGGCGATCGCTGCTGCAGCACGACCTCCTGCTTTGCCATGAAGTCATTGCGCAATCGGCCCGACTTTCTCAGATTGGATTTTCCACGGCGGCGGCCGCACAGCTCGTAATTGCCGCCCGGCAGGTGGTCGGCGCTGAAGCGCCTGCGAATCTGCCGACGCTCTGAACATGAAGTCCCCTCCGCGCGTTCCGAACCGATACATTTTTCCGCTACTATTCTTTACCGCCGGCCTGGTCGTCGGCGTTTTGCTTGCGCGGACTCCGAAAAATCAACCGCGAAACGCGGATACGCCGCTGCCGTCCCCTGCTCCGACGACAACTGCCGCCACGACCACCGTGAACGAAAATTCTGACAATCCAGACACCGCGGATGCGGTCATTACGGTCGCGCGCGTAATTGACGGCGACACCATTGAACTTTCCGACGGCAGCCGCGTCCGCTATATCGGGATTAATACTCCTGAGCTCAAGCACGGCGGAACCGCCGAAGAATGCTTCGCGATTGAAGCAAAAGCGGCGAACGAAAAACTGGTACTCAACAAATCCGTGCGGCTGGAACGCGATGTTTCCGAAACCGACCGCTACGGGCGGCTATTGCGGTACATCTACGTCGGCAATACCTTTGTGAACCTCGCGCTGGTTGCCGATGGTTTTGCTTATGCCTCGCCGTACCCGCCCGATGTCGCCCACAACGACGACTTGCGCGCGGCCATGGTTACGGCGCGCGAACAGGGCAAAGGATTATGGAGTGGTTGCCCCACCTCCGGTACCACTGCCTCCACTCCTTCCGCTCCAGCACCGGCACCGGAAGGTTGCGCGATTAAGGGCAACATCAACGCGAAAGGAGAAAAAATCTACCACCTGCCCGGCTGCGGTTCGTATTCTAAAACCTTTATTGATGAAACCCAGGGCGAGCAATGGTTTTGCACCGAAGCCGAAGCAACCGCCGCAGGTTTTCGGAAAGCAGGAAATTGCCCCTAAGAGCTTTGCCACCCTTGACGGCAAAGGTGGGAGAGAATATTTGTAATCTGATGTGACGAATAGTACTGTATAGGCATGACCCCGAAACGAAAACATCGTTTTCAAGAAGTTGCGGCCAGCCGTCAACTTGATTTGACGGTCGTTTTGGAAAACATTTGGGATCCGCACAATGTGGCCGCCATCTTGCGTTCCTGCGATGCCGTCGGCATCCAAGAAATCAACTTGGTTTACAACATTGATAAATTCCCCGGCATCGGAACCAAGGCTGCGGCCGGCGTAAAAAAATGGCTGACGTTCAAACGCTATAAATCCATTGCCGCGTGCTACCGCGCGCTGCGCCGCCGTAAATTTTCCATTTACGCCAGCACCCTGCAGTCCGGTTCGCGCGACTTGTACCGGCTGAATTTCAAAAAACCAACCGCCCTGGTGTTTGGCAACGAGCATCGCGGCGCCAGCGCCGACGCCGTTCGGCTGGCCGACGCAGCGTTCCGCATCCCGCAGGTCGGCTTTGCCCAAAGTCTGAACGTCTCAGTCGCCGCTGCCGTCAGTTTGTACGAAGCCTTCCGCCAACGACGGAAGCTGAATAAAAAAATCAGCAAGCAGAATCGAGAAAAACTGCTGAGGAATTGGAACAGAAAATAAAAAAATTTTTGGCAGCCGCAGAGATGGGCCGCATTTTTTGTCCATAAAACATACTACTATTTTTGCGATACTATCATATTTTGCATTCAACGCGCCGGTGGTATAATACTTTCTCATGCGCAAACCAGTCCTCACCATTACCCTACTCATTCTTGCTGCGGCAGGCGTGTCTGCAGCGGTGTTGTTCATGCGCAAACCGCCTACCGCTGGCAATCGAGCCGTTCCCGCAGTTTCGCCCACCCCGATCCCCGACATCATTCATGCCTATACTATCCAAGCCGGCGACACCTTTGGTATTTTAGCCGAACAAGCTGGTCTGCCGGCAACCACGACGCAAGCGATTCTCGCGGCCGCCGAAGACATCCATACACTGACCAGTATTACCGCGGGCAAGCCAATCCGCTTCATCTTTGACCCATCAGGCAGCCAACTGAAGTCCGTTGAATACGAAATTTCCACGGAGAATTTTTTGCGGGTGACGCGCGACCAGGCGGCATGGCATGCGGAAAAGCTGCCCATCGACTACACCGTCAAACAAGCCACCGCCGACGGAAACATTTCCTCGTCATTGTACGAAACCATGGTGGAGAAGGGATACGACGACCGGCTGGCAATTGCCCTGGCCGAAGTCTTCGCCTGGCAGGTCGATTTTGCCGTCGACGTTCGGACCGGTGACACCTTTTCCGTCCTCTACGAACAACGCTACCGCGATGGCAAATACGTAATGCCGGCCAACATCCTGAAAGCCACGTTCACCAATGCCGGCCAAACCTATACGGCCTACTACTTTGCGAGCGGCACGACGACCGACGGCTACTTCGACGCCCAGGGCAATTCCGTCCTGCGGATGTTCCTCAAATCGCCCCTCGCCTATCGCTACATCAGTTCGGGGTACACCGGCGCGCGGCGCGATCCGATTTCAAAAGTAATGACCGCGCACTACGCCATTGACTACGCGGCCAGTTCCGGGACGCCGGTGGTGACCGTCGGCGACGGCACCGTCACGCAAGCCGGTTGGAACGACGGCTACGGTATTTCGGTCACGGTCCGCCACAATGAAACCTACACCACGCGGTACGGCCACTTCTCGCGACTTGCCAAAGGCATCCGCGCCGGCGCCAAAGTGCAGCAAAACCAGGTTATCGGCTACGTGGGCTCTACCGGGCACTCCACCGGCCCGCACCTTCACTACGAAATGTTTAAGCGCGGAGCCAAGGTCAACCCCTTCACGGTGGATATTCCGGCCGGGAAAGCCGTTCCGGAAAATCTGCGGGAAGTATTTCAGACCGAAGTTTCCCGTTTAGATGCACTCTTTACCGCTGCGCAGTAATATGAAAAAAATTCTTGCCGCCATTGCCGTCTTGGGATGCGCGTTGCCAACTATAGCGACTGCCGCCGAGGTTCCCCTGTCGAAAAGACTGACCAGCCGTTTTTTGCTGCAATCCGACGCGCACGATGCGGCCTGGTACGTACACCCGGCCACCAACGAACGGTATTCCTTGCGCGACTCGGATATTTGCTTTTCCACCGCCGCAAGTTTGGCGCTTGGCATCAGCGATGCCGATCTTGCCAAGCTGGCCACTCCCGCCGCCCGGAAACGCAATGCGAAACTCGCTTCGCGCCTCCGCGGCCGCTTTCTTCTGGCGGTCCAGCAGCACGGCGCCTTACTGTATTTCAGCCCCGTTGACTCCGCCCGCTCTCCCATCCCCGACGGAGACACGTGCCTGACCCTGGCCAAACGCCTCGGACAAAAAGTGAAAACCAAGGAGCTCGCCAGCATCCCGATGAACACGGAACAGTTGATCTTTGATCCCGCGTTCAGCCAGGTGGCGTCCGCAAAAATTGTGAACGGCAAACCGGTGGCCGGACGCTATCCCAATCAAATCCTGCCGATCGCATCGCTCACGAAACTGATGACGGCACTGGTCATCTCGGATCTCAAGCCGGACTGGGAACGAGAAATCACCCTGACCGCCGAAGACCTGGCCTACCCGCAAACGCAGGTGGATCCGGGCGACATTACCAGCGAGGTGGCGTTTGCCGTCGGCGACACGGTCACCGTCCGTGAACTCTGGGTGGCGATGCTGGTGTCCTCCTCCAACCAAGCGGCAATTACGCTCGCCGATCACAGCGGCCTGCCGATTCCCGCATTCGTCTCCGCGATGAACTCGAAAAGCCGTGCGCTGGGCCTGAACCGGACCGTGTTCATTGAACCAACCGGTCTTGACCCCGACAACATCAGCACCGCGGCGGAGATGGCGAAAATCGCCGCAGCGGCTTTTGCTAATCCGACGATCGCCGACACGACCGTACTCAAAGAATTTACCATTGCCGCCCGCCAGACGGACGGGGCCATTCGCGCCGTGCCGGTTACCAATCGTAACTATTCACTCCTGCAATTTAGCGTCGACGGCGCCAAAACCGGTTTCCTCTACGAAGCGCAGCGCACCGTCGCCGTCCGCAAGGGAAACACCATCGCCGTAGTCCTGCACGCCCGCAGCATGTCGGAACGGAATCAGTTGCTCACCACGTTCCTCGGAGAACCGAAAAAACCTTGACAACATTTCTCGATCTCCGTATAATTCTTCTTAGAAGTGGGTCTTTATCCGACCGACGGTCCCCGTTCACTGGTGACGCCATTCCCTCTCCTGGAGGGGCATCTCCTCTCCCCTTCAGAAATGAAGCAAGTATAAGGCAACACCTTTACCAGTCCCTGAACGGGGACTTTCTTATTACTCAAAGATATTTCCAGGAACAAATTCATTCTCCTGTTTTCAATATCTAATTTTACTCACTCTATGACTCGAAACCCCCTGCTAATCGCCGGTTACGTATTGGCCGGCCTGTGCCTGGTCGGAATTATCGTGCTGGGCACCATCATGCTGCGCTGTTCAGCGGTGCAGTGTTACTTTGGGACTACACCGCCGCCCCTGCCTTCGCCGACGCCGTCCCCCCTGGCGGTCAACAATTTTTTAGACTGCGCCAACGCCGGCTATCCGATCATGGAATCCTACCCGCGCCAGTGCAAAACCCCGGACGGCCGCTCCTTTACCGAAGATGTCGGGAACGCCCCGGAGCTGAACGAATTGATTTACGTAGACAGCCCCAAGCCGAACGCCATAGTGCAAAGCCCGCTGATGGTCACCGGCGCCGCGCGTGGCAATTGGTACTTCGAGGCGTCGTTTCCCGTCAAGCTGCTGGATGCGAACGGCAACGTGCTCGTGCAAACGCCGGCCCAGGCGCAAAGCGATTGGATGACCACGGAATTCGTACCCTTCTCGGTCAAGCTCACATTTGAAGCGCCCACCACCACGACCGGTACCCTCGTACTGCAAAAGGATAACCCATCGGGACTGCCGCAATATGACAACGCCCTGCGCGTGCCGATACGATTCCACTAGTCACCAAACCACTTGATACAAAAAATCCGCAGCTGGCTGGCTGCGGATTTTGATTATGGATTGAGCCCTCCGGACGAACCCGGCGACGGAGTGTGGTGCGGCGGGTGCCGGCGGCGGGCGACCCGTAACCGCGCAAGGTGTTTGGAAAGTTGAGCAGCGGTATCGGCGAACTGCTGGTCGTCTTTGGCTTCCCCATTAGCGTCTCCGGTTGAAATCAATTGTATTGAGCATAACGTTTCCGGCAGAGACTTTGATAATCCCCGAACAGTTGAAAATCACAGTAATCAACTTCTTTGCACTTCTCCCGGTATTTCACGAACACGGGATTCTCTTCAATCAGCCTTCTCACGAGAGACACTTCCGGATCGGATAAGGGCGAACAAACGGAGGCCAAATGGACCGCGTAATACTGAGAAGATACCGCGATGTCGGGGGGGAAGAACAAATTTTTAAAGATAATCTCTCCACCGGGGTAGATATATTTCCCGTTGGCCGTCCCTCCGCGCCCAGTAATTTGCATGGGAACGAGCATATGGCCGATGAACCATTGGGGGAGGTGGAGGATATTTTTGTACGAAGCAGGTAAATCGTTGGCCACCACGAATTGCCAATGATAACTTGACGCAAAGTGGCGAAGTATGTGTTCTCTCTCAATAAAAAAATCCGTATGGATAGACCCTTGCCAAATGCAAAAATCCAGGAGTCTATGAAATACGGTGGGTTCATCCGACAAAAATATCCTTAACAGTTCACGGTAGTCAATTTTTTCCCCATCACGAGCACGTAACAATTTTTCAAAAATCGCACGCTCCTCTTTATCCGAAACTGGACAACGACAACTCAAAAGTATCCGGAAAAGAAGGTCAAGTGCATCTTGTGAAATTTGAATGGCCATATTTATCCTTTCCAGACTACCGTCATGGCTTCGGACTCAATCCTCGGGTACCGGCCCCGGCGTGTGGTGCGGCGGGTGCCGGCGGCGGGCGACCCGTAACCGCGCAAGGTGTTTAGCGAGCTGCGCGGCAGTATCCGCAAATTTCCGGTCGTCTTTGGCTTCAAGCTGGAGCACGGCTGCGCGCTCGCGCGCCGCTTCGGCCCGCGCGACGTCGATTTCTTCCGCGCGCTCGGCCGAGTCGGCCAGAATCATCACCTGGCTGCCGGGGTTGACCTGCGCCACGCCACCGGAAACCGCGAGGTACTCTTCGCGGCCGTTGCGGCGTATGATCAGCTCCCCCGGTTCGAGGTTGGCAACCAGCGGCAGATGGTTGGGCAGCACCGTAATCTGGCCCATCTGGGTCGGGATGGAAACGGAATCAATCTCGGCCTCAAGCACCAGGCGTTCCGGGGTGGCGAGTTTGAATTTCAACATTGCCATGTTATTTTTTTACCTCATCAATCCCGCCCTTCATATAAAACTCCTGCTCGGGCACGTCGTCGTACTGGCCGTCCAGGATCGCCTTGAAGGCGCGGATGGTTTCCTTGACGGGCACGTACTTGCCCGCCCGGCCGGTGAACGTTTCGGCCACGAAGAACGGCTGCGACAGGAAGCGCTGGATTCTCCGGGCGCGCGCCACGAGCTTCTTGTCTTCGTCCGCCAGTTCCTCGATGCCCAAAATCGCGATGATGTCCTGCAGGTCCTTGTAGCGCTGCAACACTTTCTGCACGCCGCGGGCGACCGCATAGTGCTCGGCGCCGACAACATTGGGGTCAAGAATGGATGAGGATGAATCCAGCGGATCCACGGCCGGGTAAATGCCAAGTTCCGTAAGCTGCCGCGACAGCACCACGGTGGAATCCAGATGGGCGAAGGTCGTGGCCGGCGCGGGATCGGTCAGGTCGTCAGCCGGAACGTAGACGGCTTGCACCGAAGTGATCGAACCTTTATTGGTCGAAGTGATCCGCTCCTGTAGTTCACCCATTTCCGTCGCGAGCGTCGACTGGTAGCCGACGGCCGACGGAATGCGGCCCAAGAGCGCCGACACTTCGGAACCGGCTTGCGTGAAGCGGAAGATGTTGTCGATGAACAAGAGCACATCCTGACCGGCCACGTCGCGGAAGTACTCGGCCATCGTCAGTGCGGTCAACCCGACGCGTGCGCGCGATCCTGGCGGCTCGTTCATCTGGCCGAACACCAGGCAGGTTTTGCTCAACACGCCGGAACTCTTCATGTCGTGGTAAAGGTCGTTGCCCTCACGGGTGCGCTCGCCGACGCCGGCAAACACCGACACGCCGCCGTGCTCGGCCGCAATGTTTCTGATGAGCTCGGTCACGATCACGGTCTTCCCCACCCCGGCGCCGCCGAACATCCCGACCTTGCCGCCCTTGACGATCGGCGCGATGAGGTCGATGACCTTAATGCCGGTTTCCAGAATTTCGATTTTGGTGGACAGCTCGGTGAATTTCGGCGGAGCGTGGTGGATGGGCGCCATGTCCAGTTTTTTCCCCTCCGGTTTGACCGGTCCCAGCCCGTCGATCGGGTTGCCGAGCACGTCGAACATCCGGCCGAGCGTGGGTTTGCCGACCGGAACGGAAATCGGCGCGCCGGTCGCTTTCACCGCGAGACCGCGCTTGAGTGCATCCGTCGGGCCGAGCGCGATGCAGCGCACCGTTCCGCCGCCGAGGTGCTGGACGACTTCCAAAACGAGTTGCCCGTCTTCGCGCGCAATCTGGAGCGCGTCGTAGAGTGCCGGCAATTTGTCAGAGAATTGGACGTCAACGACCGGACCGACAATTTGCGCAATTTTTCCTTCCATAAATATTTCGTGCTTAGTGCTAAGCGCTACGTGCTCAGTACCCATACTTAAGTACGTACGGCTAAGGACTAACCACTACTTCTCAAGTGCCAGCCTCCCGGCTGAAATTTCCGTGAGCTCTCGGGTAATACCCGCCTGCCGCAGCTGGTTGTACGAGAGCGTCAGGTCGGAAATTAAGTCGTTGGCCGCATCCGTGGCGTTCTTCATCGCCACCATGCGCGCCGAGTGCTCCGAAGCCGACGATTCAAGTGTGGCCTGGTACACCTGCATCTCAATGCAGCGCGGCAGTAGTGCGTCGAGCACCAGCTGCGGCGTAGGCTCAAAAATGTGCTCGGGCTCCTGACCCGTGCCGAGGGCACCGACCGTGCGCTCCATGGCCGCTTTCAGCGCGCTGACCTTGGTCGGCAGCAGCGTGACGGTGAGCGGTTCCTGCTTGAGGGTATTGTAAAACTCCGTGTACGCCAAGGTAACTTGGTCGTAGCGCTTTTCAAGGAAATCTTTTATCGCCTGGCGCGCGATCGGCAGCGTCTGCGCCATATCCGTGTAAGAATCGAGCCGCTCGTATTCGGCAACCACGGAAAAACCATAACGCGTCACGAGCGCGCGGCCGCGTTTGCCGAGCAGTATGATGTCGCAGGCGACACCGGCCGCGACCCGACCGCGCAGGTATGCGGCGACGTGTTCAATGAGCGCCGCGTTGAAGCTCCCGGCCAGTCCGCGATTTGCCGTAATGACGACGACCGCCTCTTTTGCCACCTTGGTCCGGTTCGTAAGCAGCGGGTGCAGATGCTCCGGAGTAACCTGAGCAAGCTGCTGCAGAAGTGCCCAGCTCAACTTGGCATACGTTCGGCTGGCGAGCGCCGTTCTTTGCGCGGACCGCATCTTCACCGCGGAAACGAGCTGCATCGCCTTGGTAATCTGCCGCGTCGAACGGACCGACTTGATGCGCCGACGAATTTCCTTGGAAGTCGCCATACCGAGTCATTACTTCCCAAACCCCTGGTTAAAATCCTCAATCAGCTTCTTCAGCTGCTCTTCAAGTTCCGGCGTGAGTTCACGCTGCTTGAGGAGCGCATCGGTGAATGTTTTGCCGCGCGTCTTCAGGATGCTAATAAATCTCTCCTTCCACTCCCCTGCCCGATCGGTAGGAATCGCATCGAGGAAGCCGTTGATGACGGCGTACAATACCGCGGTTTGGAACGCCACCGGCAGCGGCACATACTGCGGCTGCTTGAGAATTTCGGTGATGCGCCGCCCGCGTTCGATGGTTTGTCTCGTCGCCGCGTCAAGATCGGAACCGAACTGGGCGAACGCCGCCATTTCCCGGTACTGCGCCAGATCCAGCCGGAGTTTGCCGGCAACCTTTTTCATCGCCTTGATCTGCGCGGCCGAACCCACGCGCGACACCGACAACCCGATATTGAGCGCCGGGCGGATACCCTGGTAGAACAAATCGGATTCCAGGTAGATCTGGCCGTCGGTAATGGAAATGACGTTGGTCGGAATATACGCGGAGACGTCGCCGGCCTGGGTTTCGATGATCGGCAGCGCCGTGAGCGATCCCCCGCCGTGCTCTTTATTCAGTTTACAGGCGCGTTCAAGCAGCCGGGAATGCAGGTAGAAAATATCGCCCGGGTACGCTTCGCGGCCCGGCGGACGTTTCAAGAGCAGCGCAATTTCACGGTAGGCCACCGCTTGTTTGGACAAATCGTCGTAGATCACCAGCGCGTCTTTGCCCTTGGACATGAAGTACTCCCCCAGGGCGCAACCGGCGTACGGCGCGAAGTACTGGAGCGCCGCCGGCGCCGAGGCCGGCGCGGAAACCACAATAGTATATTCCATCGCTCCGGTCTCGCGGAGTTTGTCGACAATCTTGGCAACCTTGGATTCCTTCTGGCCGATGGCGACGTAGATGCATGCCACGTTCTGTCCGGCCTGGTTAATAATGGTATCAATGGCGATCGCGGTTTTGCCGGTCTGGCGGTCGCCGATGATCAGCTCGCGCTGTCCGCGGCCGATCGGGATCATCGCATCGATCGCGACCACGCCCGTCTGGAGCGGCGTATCGACGGATTTTCGGGTGATCACGCCCGGCGCGATTTTCTCGATCGGGTTGTACTGCTCGTGTTTGAATGGCCCGCGGCCGTCAACCGGCCGCCCGAGCGCATCGAGCACGCGGCCGAGGCTCGCGGCACCGACGGGTATGGACAGCACGCGGCCGGTCGCGCGCACGGTGTCGCCCACGGAAATCCCCCGCGATTCATCGAGCACCACCACGCCGCAGCGGGACGGCTCGAGGTTGAAAACCACACCCAGCACCGCACCGTGCGCGGTGGCAAATTCCACCATTTCCATCGCGCCGACCTTCGCGAGGCCGGAAACCTGAGCGATGCCGTCGCCCACCGACAGCACCGTGCCGACCTCTTCGGCCCGCACCGACGGCGTGAACGACTTCAGGCGCTCCTTGAGTTGTTGAATGATCGCGTGGGTGTCCGCCATAGAAGAAATGAAAATTACTCGCTCGCCAGCACCTGCCGAAGTTTTTGCAGCTGACCGGCAATACTGGAATCAATGAGGTAATCGCCGTTCCGAATCAGGGCGCCGCCGAGGAGTGCCGATTTCACGGCCACGGTCATTTCCGGCAGCGCGTCGCCAATCACCGACTGCTCCTGTGCGCGCGCCACGGCTGCGGTCCGCTCAACGGACTGTTCGGCGATCGCTTGTTCAATCTGCGGCCAGAGGGTGAGCGCTTTATCAGCGGCAAGTATCTGGACGAAACCGTCCATCAACCGCGGCTGATCGGCCGCGGCCGTCGAACGAACCACTTCGATGAACGCCTGCGCGTACTGTGCGGCGGTCGGTTTCATTTGGTTTGCCCGGTTATCGCCCCTGCCGCCTGCTCGACGAGCCGGCGGTGCTGTTCCGAAGAAAGATTCCCCGGGATGACCTTCGCGGCCGCGGCCACGACCACATCGGAGAGTTCACCCTGCAGATCCCGCAGCATCTGCTCCTTTTCCGCCGCAATTGCAACCTTGGCCTGCTGGACGATTTTAGCCGCCTGTTCGGTCGCGCGCGCCGCCGCCTCTTTCTTGGTCGCATCGGAGAGCCGGGACGCTTCGGCCAAAATCGCATCGGCCTGCCGTTTGAAGGCGGTCAGCTGCTCTTGTTTGAACCCCTCGAACTCCTTCAGCTGCTGGGCGGCTTTTTCGGCATCGCTCAACCCGCGCTCGATCTTTCCACGCCGCTCAGCCATGACCTTCAGCAGCGGTTTGTACACCGCCCAGGTCAGCACGGCGACCAGGATGCCGAAATTGACGACCTGCGCGAGGAGCAGCCGCCAATCGAGACCGAGTTTGGTCACGAGTTCACCCATAGTGGACCGGGAACCCGTCGCCGCATGCCGCCGGCCAGCCGGCCGGTACCTTCAGCATCCGACGCGGGATTCCCCGTTGATTACACGAATTTGATGATCAGCGCCATCACCAAGGCGTAAATGGCAATTGCCTCGGCGAACGCGATCGCCAGAATCATCGGCGTCTGCAGTTTACCGGCGGATTCCGGGTTCCGGCCGATCGATTCCATCGCTTTGGCCGCAAGTTTGCCGATCGCAAACGCCGGCATGATCGAGCCAACGCCGATCGCGGCGGCGGCGGCGAAATTCTTCGCGGCTTCTGGGTCTAACGCCATATCGTAGTGGGGTTAAAGTGATTAATTTTGGGCAAATACCCAAATAATGTGGCAGTTGATTAGTGTAAGGAAAATCGGCTCCTTGTCAATGGTGGTCAATTTCCATCCCCTAGTGCGCTTCGGCCGTCGCCATCTTGAGGAACACGAGCGTCAAAATGGAAAACACCAGGGCCTGGATAAAACCGACGAACAGCTCGAGGCCGTAGAACGGCAGCGGCGCCAGGTACGCCACCAACGACCCGACCACCATGAGCAGCACCTCACCGGCGAACACATTGCCGAACAACCGGAACGAAAACGAGATCATCTTGGCCACCTCACCGATCAGTTCGAGGATGCCAACGAAAAATAAAATCGGGCTGTGGAAATTGAAAAACTTGCCCGCGTATTTGAAAAAGCCGATGGTCGCGATGCCGAACACCTGCAGGCTGACCACGGCGATGATGGCCAGGGCGAGCGTCGTGTTGAGATCGGCATTCGCCGAGCGGAGCAGCGGGATAACCACCGGATGACCCGCGTGTACTGTTTCCACTTCCAGCGGCCCCACCAGCGGCAGCAACCCGAACCAGTTGGCCGTGACGATGAAAATGAAAATGGTCGCCACCAGCGGGAAGAACCGTTCCGTCTGCTTGCGGTCGCCGGTCACCTGGTCGCCGAGGTTCAGCAGGAATTCCAAAATGGATTCGGCCACGTTCTGGATGCCGCGCGGCACCAGCGCCACCTTGCGCCGGATCAAAAGCCCGAGCACCACAAGCAGCAGGACCACCAGCCAGCTCGTCAGGAGTGAGTTGGTGATGGGAAATCCGAACACCGACGCCACTTTTTCCGCGGCGAGCGAAATCTCAGGGCCTTTGGATGCGACCTCCGCTACCGCGTCAACAGGAGGAACCATAGAAAGTAAAGCAATTCAATAATTTCCATCACGGCACTTTATTTGGAGTCCGGTTTTTTTGATTTTGGTGCTGGCGCGTCTTCTTGTTCGGCCTGCCGCATCACGCGAAACGCCTCGCGGAACATCAGAATATTGGTGATGACAAACGATATCCCCAGACCGACGAGTAAAAACCATGGCGAGGTGCCGAATTTCTTGTCCAGCAGGCGGCCGGCGAGCAACAGGATGACCAGCGGTACGGCGATGCTGTAACCCAGGCGCCAGGCGAACCCGATCGCCACCCACAGCCCATTATTTCGGTCGCTGCTGGGCATAGCTTTACGCTTGGAAAATAAAAACGCGCCTCACCCGGTGGCCGGTTACCATCGCACGGGAGCGCACCAATGGCTGTTCATGGGGAAAATCGCCAATTCAAAGCTAGCATGATTTCCATTTCCGTTCAAGGGTAAAAAGAATCGGATACCACGGGCGGGAAGGTGCATTCCGACCGGCATTTTTTGGCTCAACCGGCTGCGTATTGAAAAAAATTCTCTGTGCGCCATCCCCATTTTTGAGAAACAACGGGGAAAAACAGCATGCCGGGGGGTTGACAATCATAGAAAAATGATGTATCGTGATATCCATTATCGGCGTAGGTGGAGATGCTGGCTCAACCAGCACGAGGTCGTTCACCTAGTCAGCGATAAGATTAACAATTCAATGCGACAAGGTGAACAACCAACATGCAAGACTTTGGTTCTCGCCCACCGCGGCAGATGTACGACGTGTCTGCACTCAACATCAAGTGTGCTGAGTGTGGTACCGACGTCAAAGAATTGCCGTTCCAGCCCTCGACGAAAGAGGACGGGACCTACGGCAAGATCTACTGCCGTGACTGCAACCGCAAACGCCGGGGTTCCTTCCGGGATTCCGGATTCGGCGGGCAGGGTGGTGGACGCTTCTAACCTACGCTATCGTAGTTAGCAATAAAATCCCCCCTCACGGGGGGATTTTTTGTTGGATAAAAAAAGGACCGGGAGCGTTAGCGCGCTTCCCGGCCGGTTTCGATGGCGTAAACGCCGTTCACTCCGGAGAGTTTTCCGGCCTGCTCCACGCTAGCGTAGCTTGCCGGGGTCCCCAGTGTGGACACAGCGTTGAGTCGCCGTCAACCTGGCTTTCGCGACGATAAATTGCTTCAAAAGGGTGGGGTTATGTTTGGTGGGCGAATCGCGCGAAAGTTGTGCCTATCGTAAGCGATGGATCAGAAAACGTCAAGATAAAAAGAGGCCAACGAAGAATGCGGACATTCCCGTTGGCCGAACGAATGGCTACGAAGTTATAGCCGCGGTGGCTCTTGCCTGCTCTGGAATCCCAGAGCAATCATCTTTAAGCAGTCTACCCCGCTCAGCTTCCAGCCACTTCCTGAGGTTTTTTCCTTCAATACTGCACTTCAGGCGATGGGTCCCCGCGATCTGGGCGATGGCACCATCAATAACGGCGAAAGCCTTTTCACGGCGCAATGCGGCTGCCGCATCGTGCACAAGCAGGAATTGTACATCGCTGCGAAGGGCAGTGCTGCAAGCAGGTACGCGCGCCGCCAACAACTGCAGCGCCACGTCGACCGGCAGACTGAGCTGGTCGCCGCCAGTCCGAAGCGTCACCATAATCGGGCCTTCTTCACCGAACGAATGTAACCGCACCTGGTACGTATGAATCCCATAACCGCCGCCGATGCGACCCCACGCAGACCGCCACCCTCCAAGCCGAAGAACGAATCTAAAGTGCGGATCGGATAGGCAGATGCCGCACATCCCGTTTAGCTTGGTATGGCGATAGCCAAGGCGCAGATCAAGCCGACCACCTTCGCACCGGTGCACAACGACCGAGTACCCGACGACATTGCACTTCCAGTAACGCTCGATCCACTTACCGAGGCTAACCTTCCCATCAACGCGCATGAAGGTGATGATGCCGCTGAGGGTGCAGAGAACGTCGGACAGAACCGAGAGTATCTCCACGGGCAAACGCGGAGTCTCCGGCGTCGCCGCCGACATCAGCACGGACTTCGTGAGTCCATAGAAGAAGGGCGGCAGCACTGCGATCGCCACTAGAATCACACCGCCGCCACGGATGGGGCGGTATTGCTCCAACTCCTGAACCGTCATAACGCACGCTCCTTTCCGACTTACCCCGATTCTTCGGGGATGGGTGGGTGGCGAACGGAAACGGCTCTGCGCCGCTCGGCCCGCCAGGGGAGAATCCGCCCAAGGCGGATAAGAACATTTTGGTTGTCAACGTGCAACCAACGCCGAGACCACCTCAGCGATTTGAAACGCTACGCCGATTATCCAAAAAAGTCAACTCGAGCTCTTACTACATTCCCTCTCCCCGCGGTGGGAAAGGGCGAGGGTGAGGGGGAAAAACACCACCCTCTCCCTACCCTCCCCCATCGAGGGGGAGGAAATCAAGGAAATATTCCATATATATCCTGAGTCCTATCAAAGGACTTCTATGGGGAAGCCCTTCGACTCCGCCCCGCGGCGAGGCTGCGCTCAGGGAATATTTTATTTTCCCAGTGCTTTTTGCAGCGCCTCGTACCCCAGCAGGGCGCACTTGTGCCGCGCCGGACCGATCGGCGTACCGAGCAGCCGCAAAGCCTGGGCTTCGGTCAACCGGCGCACCTGCGAGAGGCGTTGACCGGAGACCGCCTCGGTTAGCAGCGACGTAGCCGCCATGGAAATGGCGCAGCCGGTGCCGGTGAATTTCACCTGGCGCACCACGCCGCGCGTGATTTTCAAAGCAATTTCCACTTCATCCCCGCACAACGGGTTGCCGCGCTGCGCCTTGTGCGTCGCGCCCTTGAGTTTTCCGAAATTGCGCGGGGCGCGGTAATGGTCCAGAATTTTCTGTCGGTAGAGATCCATGGACTTCAGATTTTAAACCTCGAAAATTTTTTGTACCTTTTTGATGCCACGCACCAATTGGTCGATATCCTCTTTTGTATTGTATATTCCAATACTCGCGCGGACCGTGGCCAGTACGCCGAGTTTGGTGTGCAGCGGCATCGCGCAGTGATGACCGGCACGCACCGCGATACCAAGAGTATCAAAAACGGACGCCACATCGTGCGCGTGCACGCCGTCGATATTAAAGCTGATGACCGCACCATGATCAACCGCGGTATGCGGCCCGTAGACGGTCACGCCGGACAACATCGTCAACTTTTTCATCGCGTATCGCACTAGCGCGCGTTCATGCCGCCGGATAGCCGGCCATCCGATGGCGCGCAGCATGGCAATTGCCGCGCCCAAGCCGACGATTCCCGCGGCGTTTTGCGTACCGGCTTCAAACCGGGCGGGCGGGTCGGCAAACGTGGTTTTCCCCCAGCGCACCTCGGCCACCATCTCGCCGCCGTACTGATACGGCGGGGCATCCTCGAGCAACGCGCGGCGCCCCCACAGCACGCCGATGCCGGTCGGGCCGTACATTTTGTGTCCGGAAAATGAAATCCAGTCGCACCCGAGCCGGGAAACATTGATCGGCTCATGGGCGACCGCCTGCGCCGCATCCACCAACACGCGTGCTCCAACCCGATGCGCCAGCCGGATAATCGTCGGCAGCGGAGGGCGCACGCCTAGAACATTTGACGTATGCGTTACGGAAACCAGCTTCACGCGCCGGGTCAAATGCCTTCGCAACCATTGGAGATCAAGATTGCCGTTCGCCGTGATCGGAATAAACGAGAGTTTCCATCGGCGGCGCGCGGCCAGCTGCTGCCACGGCACGAGATTGGAATGATGCTCAAGCTCCGATACGATTACTTCGTCACCCGGACGCAGATGCGCAAGCGCCCACGTGTACGCAACCAAGTTGATCGCGCCCGTGGTCCCGGACGTAAACACCACTTCCGACGCGTCGTCTGCGCCGATAAAGGCGGCCACATCGCTGCGCACCTGCTCGACCATTTCGGTCGCCTCCACGCCCAGCTGGTACAGTCCCCGCCGCGGGTTGGCGTTGTGCCGGCGGTAAAATGCGTCCATCGCCGCGAGCACCGCCGTCGGTTTCTGCGCCGTGGCCGCGCTGTCGAGGTAGGTCAACGGATGCCCGTGGATGCGGCGGGAAAAAATTGGATAACTTTTTTTGATATTTCTGATGCTCATATAAATCAAACTTTCATCTCCGCGCCACGACCCACCAGTTTTATATCGTCATCCCGCACGAGCACCGCCTGCTCGTCGGTAAGAATTTTTACCGGATATTTTGCCAAAGGAACTTCTTTTTTAAGAACGGATAGATATTCTGGTTGATAATGTACCGATAAAATGAACGGTACCAAGCTCAGGCCGGTTAAATCGGTTAATCCCACCATATTTCGGTCCTGATGTTTCCAGTTTGCCATTTCGATGGTGGGACAAGTAATGTAGCTTCCGGCGCTCACGCCAATATATACAACACCCCGTTCGATTAGCTCTTTTACTACTTTGTCAAAGCCACTTTCTTTGACGTATTTTAATAGATAAAAAGTGTTACCACCTTGTACGTAAATGACGTCTTTGCCGGCCAACAATGAACGCAGCTGATTTTCGGATTTTCCCCTCACATCAATATTCTCCACTTGAAATCCGCACGCCAGCAAGTCCTGCGTATCTTGGACAACATAAGAAGTGTCATTTTCTGCCAAGGACGCGGTGATAATATGCGCCAGTTTTAATTGCGACGCTGGTTGAGGTAATATTTTTAGAATTTCACCTTTAACGCGCATGCCCGCCGAGGTCAAAAGTATGGTCTTCATAGTAATGCTATTTTTTTCTGAAATGCTACTATAACTTCCTCTCTTAATTTAATGTTCTCCAAGTTTATTAAGGCTGCTCCAAAAAATGATTGTACCAGCAAACGCCGCGCGGAGGTTATCGAAATCCCGCGCGACCGGCAGTAAAAAAGCTGCGTCTCGTCGAGAGGACTGGCTGCCGACGCGTGGTGGATGTCCACATCATCGGCTTCAATCTGCAGCTGCGGGAGCAGACGGATTTCCGGATTCGGTGCAAGCAGCAACGCCCGCTGTTCCAACCGCGACACACTCCCCTGCCCGGCGAGCGGGACAAAAATCATGCCCTGTACCGTGGCCGATGCCGCGCCATCAAACACCCCCAGGACGCGGTTGAACGCGGTTGCCTGACGACCGGCGTGTTCCACCAAGTGGTTAACAGAAATCCGCGCGTCCCGGCCGACGATGACGGTTTCCGCTTCAAGCCGTGCGTTGCGACCAAGCCGAAAATGCACGCGTTTCCTGCGCTGGCCGATCCCCAGGGCGGAAAAATACCGCAGGTGCGTACCCGGAGCCAGCTCGATCATCAGTTCCGGCGCCAAATCAAAATCAATCAGGCTACGGCTGCCGGTTACCCGGATTCGTTTTGCCTTGCTCCGTACTGCAGTCTTCATAATAATAGACTACCCGACGGCGCCGACCATCTCCATTTCGATCAAACGGTTCATTTCCACGGCGTACTCCATCGGCAGCTCTTTGATCAGCGGTTCAAAAAACCCGTTCACCACCAATGCGGCCGCCTGCTTGGACGGAATCCCGCGCGTTCCCGCGTAAAACATTTGCGCATCGGAAATTTTTGCGACGGACGCTTCATGCGCGACCACCGCGGATGCGTTGTCCACCTCAAGCGTCGGAAAAGTATCGGACGCCGAATGCCGGTCGAGGATGAGCGCCTGGCAGGAGATCTGCGACCGGCAGTCGGCCGCGTTGGGGGCAACCCTCAACCGTCCGCGAAACGTGGTACGACCGCCGCCGTAGCTAACCGACTTCGACGTGATGACCGACGAGGTTTCGGGCGCCAAATGCAGCACGCGTGCACCGGCATCCTGGTGCTGATGCTTTCCGGCGTACGCCATCGACAGGATGTCGGCCCGCGCCCCGCGGCCGGTAAGCAGCACCGCCGGGTATTTCATCGTCACCCCGCTACCCAAGTTGAAGTCCACCCATTCAACGGTCGCGTTGGCCGCCGCCCGGGCGCGCTTGGTCACCAGGTTGTACACGTTTTTCGACCAGTTCTGCAGCGTGGTGTAGCGCACATGCGCGCTGCGTTCCGCGTAGACTTCCACCACGGCGCTGTGCAGCGCACTCGCCTGGTACGTCGGCGCCGAGCACCCTTCGACGTAGTGCACAAAGCTTCCCTCATCGGCGATGATCAGGGTCCGTTCAAACTGTCCCATGCGCGAGGCGTTGATGCGAAAGTACGCCTGCAGCGGCAGCTCCACGTGCACATGCGGCGGCACGTAAATGAAACTGCCGCCGGACCAGACGGCGGTGTTGAGCGCCGCAAACTTGTTGTCGCTGGAGGGAACCAGCTTGCCGAAATATTTCTTCACGAGATCCGGCCGCTCCCGCACTGCAGTTTCCACGTCGGAAAAAATTACCCCTTGTTTGCGCAGCTGCGGCAAAACGTGGTGGTAAATGTTCTCCGAATCATACTGCGCGCCGACTCCGGCCAAAAATTCCTGCTCATACTTCGGCAGCTGCAAGCGGTTAAACGTCCGCTGGATTTCCGGAGGCACATCATCCCAGGTTTGCGCTTTCCGTTCGGACGGCTTCAGATAAAAATATAATTCATCGAATTTGAGGCGCGACAGATCCGGCCCAAACGGAGGCAGCGGCAAACGCAAAAAATGGCGCAAGCCCTCATGACGAATCCGGCGCATCCACGCCGGCTCGTCTTTCTGCTCGGAAATCAAATCGACGACCACTTTGGACAACCCCTTGGGCGAACGCAGCACCGGCCGTTCAGGGTCGCGGAAGCTGTAACGGGAAGCCGGTTTCGATGTGACGATTTGACGGAGGCGGTCAGGAGTCATACCGGCGGCAGTAACGGTTCATATCCTCGCTGCTCGATTTCTTCGGCCAGGTGAGGTCCGCCGCTTTTCACGAGTTTGCCGCCGACCATCACATGCACCGCGTCCGGCCGCAGGTATTTCAACAACCGGGAGTAATGGGTGATCAACAGCATCGCCATCCCCTGCCGGTGAAAACGATCAATGACTTTGGCCAATGCCTGAAGCGCGTCCACGTCCAAACCGGAATCGGGTTCGTCAAGAACGGCGAGTTTCGGAAGCAGCACGCCCAGCTGCGCGATTTCCGACCGCTTCTTTTCACCGCCGGATAATCCTTCGTTGACATCGCGGGAAAACACGTCGGACGGAAGCTGTAAAAAATTCAGCATCGGCGGCAGCTCCCGGGCCACCGCGGACTCGTCCCATTTCCGTTCACGGACGGCCGCGGTGAGAAAATGGGAAAGGCTCAATCCCGGCATGCCCACCGGGTACTGGAACGACAAAAACAACCCGGCCCGCGCCCGCACGTCGGCTGCCTGCGTGAGCAAACTCTTGCCGGCAAACCGAGCTGACCCGCCGGTCACGTGCACCGCCGGATCGCCGGCCAACGCTTTCGCCAGCGTTGATTTGCCCGAACCGTTCGGTCCCATCAGTACGTGCAATTCCCCGGGGATGATTTTCAACGACACGCCGAAAAGTATTGCTTTCCCCCCGACGGAAACTTTCAGATTGCGTACGTTGAGAAGCGAAGTGCTCATGGGAGGTCAGCCAGAGTTATCTCGTCGAATTGGCGCACCATCCGCGCCTCCAGCATCTGCCACCAGGAACGCACGCCGCAGTGGCTGCGGTTTGGACACCCCACATGCCCCTGCCGCAGACAGCGCACGAGCCGGCGCCGCGGTTCAAGCGCCGCGACAACAGCGCCGAGCGTAATCTTTTTCGGCGGACGGGAAAGCCGGTAGCCGCCGCCGCTACCTTCAAAACTCGTGAGCAAACCTGCCTGGCGCAGCTGCCGCGCAATTTGCGCCAGGTACCGGTACGGCAGGCGCAGCTGCCGCGCGAGCGCTTGCAGCGGCATCGGCCCCCCGCGCTGGTCTCGCTGGGCCAAATACCGCAGCATCTGCACCCCGTAGTCAATTTTGGTCGAAATCGTCAGCATGAGATAAATCCCCACACCTTCCTGCAGGGTAAAATTGAATCACAGGAAAGATATTTATGGCGCCCATTTATCCCCACTGTAAGCCGCGAAATATTCTGGAAAGGTGTGGGGATGAACTCCTACTAATTTAGTGCTAGTTTATCGCGAGTCAAAAATCTTGTCAACTACAAAAATGACCGCGCGGGAGAGCACGGTCACAACGGCATCGGAAACGCAAGGGACAGTCACCTATTCGCACCCACCAGCGTGGCGCAGAAGAATTCCGTCGGAGAGATCACCCGGGATCGGCGCAGAATGTACAACACTCGGATAAGCTGCCATACCGGCACGTCCCGCAATAACGTAAAACCTCCGTGGATCACCCAATCCGGGTGCGATGGCGTCTGCCAGTCCCAAAACGAAAAATTCGACCACCACCGTGCCGGGCGAAACCAACCCCAGAAAAAGAGTCCGTTACCGCGAACGTACTTGGGTTGTCCCTCATCCAACAGGGTGATGGAGCAATAGCACGTCCGGTGCACCAGGTAGACCACGCACCGGCCCAAAGAGTCGGTCTGACCATACCGCCGAAGCTTGCGCAAACCGGATCGCACCAGTTGGGCTAAATATTGCTGAAAAGAACGATGCATGTTTCGCCTCCAAGGTACAAACTAAAAAATTCTGTCCGCACCGCCTTTGATATCTTACACCACACCAATATAAAAAAATACGGCTCGGCCCTCTCTCTTTGAACTAGATAAATTTATTTAATTTAAGATAAAAAATGGATATTATTATTGACAAGTATTGCATTATATGCTAATGTCACAAATTAAAATAAAAAATCGGCCTTTGCTGGACAGGCATGGTATATCCAGCACGCAACCGAAAGGGAGGCAAGGAGTGCTCCTTCTTCCAGGATTCCGTTAAGGCCTTCGGGCCAAACCCCCGCCCTGACGACGCATAAGCAAACGTCGTGAATCAGGGCGGGGGTTTTCATTTTCCCGGGATTATTTTTTTTGGACCTAGCAATCGTGGTATAGCGCGAACTCGTACGGATGCGGCCGCAGGTTGACCTCGGCGACGTCCTCACGTTTGAGCACAATCCACTGGCGGATGAATTCTTTTGGGAACACTCCACCAACCGTGAGAAATTCGTGGTCGCGGGCAAGCGCCGCGAGCGATTCGGTCAATGCCCCCGGCACCGACCGGATTTTTGCGGCTTGTTCAACCGGAAGGGGGTAGGTGTTCTCGTCCAACGGTTTGCCCGGATCCAGGCGCTTGGCGATGCCGTCCAGACCCGCGAGCAGAATGGCGGCAAATGTCAGATACGGATTGCAGGACGGATCCGGCGGCCGGAACTCGAGGCGTTTTGCCGCCGGCGCTTCCGAGTACGCCGGAATACGGATGGCCGCGGAACGATTGCGTTTCGAGTAGACGAGGTTTACCGGCGCTTCGTAGCCCGGGACCAAACGCTTGTAGGAATTGGTTCCCGGCGCGGCAAAGGCAAGAATAGACGGCGCGTGGTGGAGCAACCCGGCGGCAAAATGGAGCGCTATCTCCGACAGTCCGGCGTAGCCGCTGCCGGCAAACAGCGGTTTGCCGTCTTTCCACAGCGACACATGCGTGTGCATACCCGAACCGTTGTCGCCGAAAATGGGTTTAGGCATGAACGTCGCCACTTTACCGTGTTTGCGCGCGGTGCTCTTCACGATGTATTTGTACACCATGATGGCGTCCGCCATTTTTTTTAACGGCCCGAAGCGCAAATCAATTTCCGCCTGACCGGCCGTGGCCACCTCGTGGTGATGTTTTTCTACCTCCAGCCCGCAGGACATCATGTGGGAGATCATTTCGCTGCGAATATCCTGCTGGGTATCGTGCGGCGGCACCGGAAAGTATCCTTCCTTGTGGCGGATTTTGTACGCCAGGTTGCTTTCCGCGTCGCCGGTGTTCCACTCCCCTTCCTCGGCGTCGATGTGGTAGTAGCCTTCCTGTGCGCCCTGATGGTAGCGCAAGGTATCGAAGATGAAGAATTCCGCCTCCGGACCGAAACACGCCGTGTCGGCCACGTTGCTTTTTCGCAAATACTCCTCGGCGCGCTGTGCGATCGAGCGCGGGTCGAAACTGAACGGCGTAATTTTTTCGCCGGGCTCAAAGATATCGCACGTCAGACACAACGTTTTTTCGGCAAAGAACGGATCAATGAACGCGGTGGTCGGATCGGGCACCAGCAGCATGTCACTCTCCTCAATCGGCTTGAAGCCCTTGATAGATGACCCGTCGAAACCAGAACCAGCCGAAAATGTATCCTCGGTCAGTTCGGCAACCGGCACCGTGAAATGCTGCCAGCGGCCGTTGAGGTCGCAAAACCGCAGATCCACCATCGTAACATGCTCGCGCTCGATGAGCTCGAAGACTTTTTTTCTCTCCATAATACATTCACCAAAAATAAAACATCTCCCGGATCAAAATCCGGAAGACTTCATTGTCTCTCTGCCGTCACGTCATTGTGCCGACAGAACTAGTCTACCGCTGTTCTGGGCGGTGTGCAAGTGGATAATTAAAATTCAGCTGCCAAAATCACCGCTTCGGCTACCTCTTTGAGCGACTTGCGCTTATCCATGCTCTTTTTCAGTAAGAGCTGATGTGCGGCAGCTTCATCCAAACCGTGCTGCTTCATAAGGATCGCTTTGGCTCGGGAGATCAATTTCCGCGTCTCGAGCGCCTCTTGCAGCGCCTGGGTTTCCGACACCAGCTGCACGATCTGCAGCAACCCCCCGATCTGCTTGCCCACGGTTTCGAGGAGTTTGACTTCCGCCTTGGCGTGGCGGTGCGGCCGGCGATGCTGAACATTGATAACGCCGATAACTTTTCCCTGGTACCAAATCGGCACGGATAAGAACGCCTCATAGCGATCCTCGGGCAAGGCGTTGAACTGCTTGAAACGCGGATCGTCGTACGCGCGCCGGGCAATCGCCACGGTGCGTTTCTCCTCGGCCACCCAGCCGGTAATCCCCTCCCCGAACTTCATCCGGATCTGGTTGAGGCGCGGATGCGGATTGAGCGATGCCTGCAGCACGACCTCGCGGTCCGAGATGAGGTAGAGCAGGCATGAATCCGCTTTCGTCACGCGGCCGATGATTTCAACGACCTTGCGGAGAATATCCTTGAGCTCCAGCGTCCGGCTGATGGTTTCTAAAACCTCCTCGAGGATCGCGAGGTGATGCTGGGCCGGGGCGCGCACCGTACGTTTCGGCATAGAATTACTCGGCAGTCTACAACGAAGCGGCACCCCGGTCAACGTCTGGCAGTCGCCGCCGGTACACCTGCACGCCGTTGATCGTGGTGACGTATCCGTAGGACTGCCGGATGAAATCGGTGACCGGGTTGCCGACCATAAAATCCTTGAACCCTTCGGGTGTCGTGTAATAGTTGAGAAGCACGATCGGCGGAGGATTGGTTTCAAGTGACCGGCGGGCATCCTGGAAAAATGACAGCGGATGCTGGCCGTAGCGCAGGGCGCGGTAGCGCGTGGGATTCTGCCGCTGAGCTTCAAAATAGAGATTGGGCAGGTACGGGGCAACAAAAATGGGCTGGTCCGGTTTCACATTCGTTTGGATGTAGGAAACGAGCTGCTCCAGTTGGGGATCCCGGAGCTGAAAGAATGCTACCCATCCCACGCCCGCGACCCGGTGGGCGAAAAATCCGAGCGACACGAAAGCCAAAATGGCAATCGCCGAGGTTATCCCGAACGCTGCCAGCCGCCGGAATGCCGGTACACCGGCCCGTACGACTTCGCGATACCATACCGCGCACAGTACGGCCATCGGAAAGAGCACCGGCAGGAGATGAAAGTGGTCAGCCTGACTGAAGTTGCTTGCCGCCAGCAGCACGCCGGAGAGCCACACGAATTTTTCTTCGCGCGTCAATGTGCGGAAACGAGCCAGCGCGCCGTACAGCAGCAGATAGCCGGCAAGTACCGCAGCAAGCCACCACGGACCGGTACGGTTGAACGGCAAATAGTATTGGAAGGAAAAATTGAAGAGATTTTCCCACAGCAACGGCAGCGGCCAGGCAAGCATTGGGAGCATCCCGATAACGAGTCCGACCGCAAACGGCAGGATGGCGCGGCGGGAAACCGTTGCCAGATACCACGCGACGGCGACGACCACCGCCAGGCCGCGCGCCTGGTGCATCCATACCGTCGCCGCACATGCGAGACCGGCAACCGCCGGGGATATCATCCCGTGACGACCGGCGGAACGGCCAACCGACGCGGCGCGTTCGATGGCCCAAATGGCAAAGACCAGCGCGAATGTGTTGTGATTGATCAGCACGTAGTGATCGGACAACAGCAGCCAGACGACCGGCACCGCATACCGCGCCCGCCCGAGGTTCAAATAACCGCCAACCCGGAGCAATCCGCCGCAGCCAAACACCAGCAGTGCAATGGAAAATATTTTTGCCGCCGCGTAGCTTGGGCCAAACAGCCACAACACGGGAGCAAGCAAATAGAGCGACCCCGGCGTAATATTTTCAAAAAAATCCCGGTACGGCGATAAACCCTGGACGACCTGCCACGCGCCAAAAAGCGTATAGCCCTCATCCTGATTGACCAGGTGCCCCCATTTTAGGGCAACCGCTACCGCGATGAGCGCGATCCAGTATCCGAACCATAGTATGGTACGGGAGGTACGGCGGTGGGAAAAAAATGCGCGCATAACACACAATTATTCCGCCGGCGTTCCTCCGTCCGCCCGCTCCAATATTTGTATCGTTGAACCCCCGACGCCGGACAATTGCTTAACCACCCGGTAGTACCGATCAAGGTAATGATCAACCTTTGTCCCGTCGCGATGGAAACCGTACTGAACCGCCAGGCTGTTGAGATCGCGTACGACAATCCGCGGCCTGGTCCGCTCCAGATCGGCCACGGCGATGAGAAAGTAATCTTCGGAAAACTGGCTGCTGAATAATGAATTGAACCGCGTGGCCGCAGGCCGCTGGGAAAAAAAATATAAACTCGGCAAAGTCGGCGTGGCGAAAATCGGCTCGCCAGGGGCGGTTCGCTGCTGCACTTCCGCGGCCATGCTCTCCCAGTACGGCACGCGCAGGCCGAAAGGATCGGCGGACCGATCCAGCCACAGCATGGTGCAGAATACGGCGGAAGAAATAACCAGCAGGCTGCTCACGGCAATTCCCAACCCGGCCTGCAAACCATACCAGCACGCAAGCACAATTTTTGGAAACTGGTGCGGCACGGGCTGCTGTTTTTTGGCCGCCGCAATGGCTGAAACTATTACGGGCAAAGGCCAGAGAACCATGGGCAGGTACACCAAATCCGCCCGCGCCCACGTCGTCAGCAGGAGGGCGATAGACAGCCACCACAACGGCCAAAAGCCGGTTTTCTGCAGCCGGAAAATCAATGCCATTGCCGCACACGCCAGTTCAGCTCCCAGACTCAACAGCAGCCATTTCGGATGAACCACATTTGCTTCCGGATAATAGGCCAGCGGGTACGCTACGAGATGCTGCCACAATACCGGCACCGGCCATGCCAACAGCGGCAGTAAACCGACGCACAGAGCTCCGAGATTCGCCGCGAGTAAACGCCGCTGACGAACCGCCAGCACGACACCGAGGTCCACGAGTAGCACCGCAAAACCGCGGGTTTGCAGCAGCCACGTCACCGCCGCCACGGCCAATCCGCCCGCCACAAACCAGGGCACGGTTCGCTGCCGCCACGCCTGAACTATCGCATAGGCCGCCCAAATGCTCGCGAGATGCGAGTAATTATT
Source organism: Patescibacteria group bacterium (assembly GCA_028712155.1). Taxonomy (GTDB): domain Bacteria; phylum Patescibacteriota; class Patescibacteriia; order Buchananbacterales; family GWA2-38-13; genus VMFR01. The sequence goes on from JAQTQO010000004.1 coordinate 40,501, forward strand.
ATAACTGATCAGCGGGAATTGCATTTGCAACGTGATCCAAACCGCCTGTACGGCGATGCGATGCCACCCCGAGCGCGTGAAGAGTTGGCAGAGCCGATCCAAAATGACGGCGGTCGCAAGCGTCAGTAGTACGGATACCAGTTTGGCCGCCACATAGCTGGGGCCGAACAGCCAGAACACTCCGGCGAGCAGATAGAACGCGCCCGGCGTATGAAATTCGAAAAAATCGCGGTACGGCACCAGGCCTTGCGTGATCTGCCAGCCGGCAGTCAGATTCAGCCCCGTGTCGGGATCCGGCTGTGGAAACCAGCTCACGACCAATAGCACCACCGCCACGGAGGTAGCGATGATCACCGTTGCGAGCTGCGAGCGGAATGGATGTGCCGGCGTTGGCATACGAATTACTGGCGCTCGGAGGCGGGCGCGATGCGTTCAAGAAACTCAACCACGGGCCGATCCAGATACGCATACCGCTCCGCTACCCGATAATGCTGATCCAGATAAATATCTACTACCGTGCCATCACGATGAAAACCCAGGGCCACCACGGCATCATTGAGCTGACGCACCACCAACCGCGGTTTCGCCGATTCCAGTTCATCGATGACTTCGGAAAAATATTCCGGCGGATCAAGCCGGCTCATGAGCCAGTTGTGCCGCGTCGCATTCGGACGCTGGGAGAAAAAATACAGCTGCGGGAGGTACGGCGTGGCAAAAATCGGTTCATCGGGAGCGGTGCGCTGCTGCACCAGTACCGCCAGCTCCTCCCAGAACGGAACGTGTAGCCGGAACGGATCAGCGGCAAGACTGGCCCATTGGCTTCGGACAAAAACGGACCCGGCGGAAATTCCGAATACGTATACGAGGGCAACCTGCCAGCGGAATGCCCTGCGACATTGCTCCTGTCTCCGGCCGGAGCCGCCCGCGAACCCGGCGGCGCAGGAAAACCACAGCACGGGAACCGCCCAGAATGCCAGCGCCAGGTGGGACCAGTCGGCCCGCGACCAGGTAGTAGCCAAACTCGCCGCAGCAATCCACCACAACGGCCAAAATCCGGTTCTGTTTCGGCCGGCATGCATCGCAACAATCGCCAGAACCGACAATACGGCTGCCCCGGCCATCACCCACCCAAGCGACCGGTACGCTGCGCCCGGGTATTGCATCAGCGGATAGACCACCAGCTGCGCCCACAGCAATTGCGGCGGCCAAACCAAGAACGGCAAAAGGGCAATACTCAAACCGGCCGCGAACGCAAAAAATATTTTCCACCGGCGCACGGCCAGTGCCATGCCCAACCCCACGAGGATGAACGCCAGCCCGCGCTGCTGGAGCATCCACGTCACCCCGGCAGCCGCCGCGCCAAGACCGGCAAACCACGCCGGCGTCCGTTTCCGCCACGCCTGCACCGCGACATACCCGGCCCAGATCGAAGCGAGGTGTGCGTAGGTATTGAAACTGATCAGGGGGAACTGCAACAGCAGCCCCATCCACGCGATCTGGACGGCCACCCGCGCCCACCCCGATCCGGTAAACAGCCGGCACAACCGGTCAAGCCCGAAAGCGGTCAGCAGCACCAGCAGGGTGCCAAAAATTTTTGCGGCCAGGTACGTCGCGCCAAACCATTGAAACACGCCCGCCAATACATAGAAGGATCCCGGCGTCCGAAATTCAAAAAAATCGCGGTACGGCACCAGGCCTTGCGTGATTTGCCAGGCGGAGGTCAGCGTCTGCCCGACATCCGGATTCGGTTGCGGATACCAGCAAATGACCGCGTACAGCGCCGCCAAAGTACCCACGATCATGACGGGAAAAGCGCTCCGCAAGGTCCCTGGCCACGTCGGCCCCGGCTGATTGGATACGGCTGACGATTCCTGCATACATGATCATTCGGGCGTTTCGGGATTGCGTTCGAGAATTTGTACCGCATAGTCTCCAATCTGCGATTGAGCAACGCGATAATGTGCATCGAGGTACTGGTCAACCGGCGACCCGTCGCGGTGAAAGCCCCGGCGCACGACGAAGCTGTTCGGTACCCGCACCACGATACGCGGCCGGGTCCGTTCAAGATCCGCAATGGCTTCGGCAAAAAACGGTGCGCCGGGATCGGTGCCGAACAGGGCATTGAACCGCGTCGCATTCGGCCGATCTGAGAAAAAATACACGCCCGGAGAATTCGGAGTGACAAAAATTGCCTCACCGGGCTGGGTTCGGCTCTTGACCTCGGCGACCACGGCAGCGAGGAACGGCCCGCGCTGCACGAGCTCACGTTGCAATGCCAAGCCGGCACTGGCATTTATGGTCGCCCATCCGATCCACTGCGCGGCCAATAGGCAACCGACGTAAACCAGCACGATTTTTGTCACTCGTTGCCCGCGCGGCCGCAAGGTAATTTTCCAGGGCGATACCATGCAAGTAATAAAGAGCACCGGAATCGGCCACATCACCATCGCCAGGTAGACGACATCCGCCCGCACCCAGATGCTTGCCGCCAGCAAAAACGCGCTGAGCCAGAACGGCCAGAATCCGGGCGCCTGCAACCGGACCAGCCACGCCAGCAATCCGATACCGGCAATGACCCCGATGGTTTGTATCAGCAGGTAGGGAGGAGAATAGAACTGCTGCGGGTACTGGGAGAGCGGGGAAAAAACAACGTTGCGCACCAGCTCAACCGGCGACCACACCAAAAACGGAAGCGCCGCGACCAGCAAACCGGCCGCGTACGCCCGAAGAATCTGCCACCGCCGGGAAGCGACGATCACGAATAGACCGGCAGCCATCACGGCCGCACCGCGTGTCTGCACCATCCACACCGTCACGCCGGCGGCTAACCCGGCGCTAAAGTACCACCCTGCCCGCCGCTGCCGCCACGCGGCAACCAGCAGGTACGTCGCCCAAATACTCGCGAGATTCGCATAGTGGTTTGGCGTCAAGAGCGGATACATGCACAAAAATGCCCACCACAGCGCGAGAACAGAAATCCGGTGCCAGATGTTTTGAGTGAATATTTTTGTGAGCCGATCCAAAACGACGGTGGTTGCCAGGGTCAGAAGCACTGTCAACAGCCGTGCCGCCAGGTAGCTGGGACCAAGTATTTTGAACACGGCCGCCAAGAGGTAAAACGCTCCCGGGGTATGAAAATCGGAAAAGTCGCGGTACGGCACCAGGCCTTGGCTGATCTGCCACGCCTGCGTGAGCATCCATCCCTCATCGGCATCCAGCTGGTCGAGTGACGGATACCAGCGCAGCATCAGCGCGACGCCTCCCGCCACCATGGCTGCGGCAATGACGGCGATGGTAAGAATTCTTTTCCGCATAATCATTACATCACGGAATCGGTTCCATAAAAATAATCGGCCCGCGGCGTTCAAACTCGCGATAGTGCGCCTGGATATACTCATCCACGGGGTTGTCCTGCCGGTGGCCATACTTTTCCACCGGCTGATAGTTAAGGATGGCCAGCGCCGGCGGATTGGCCTCAAGCTGCCGGCGCGCCGCGGTGAAAAATTCCGGCGGATGGAGCGTGGTGATGAGCTGGTCAAAACTGGTCGCATTGCGCCGCTGCATTTCAAAATAGGCGTTCGGCAAAAACGGGCCGGCGTAAATAGGGGCATTGGCCGGAACGCGCGCCTGCACCAGAGAAACCAATTGCCGCAGCTCGGGATTTTCCAGCCGTAACCACTGGGAGAAAGAACGCCCGGACCACCACGGCAAATAACTCGGAAAGCTCCACAGCAAAACCGCCGCCACGGTAGCCAGGTATACCGCCGGCAACGACCACAAGATCAAATCAAACGGAATGGGTTTCCACCCCGATCCAAGTTTACCCGGATACGACAGCCACAGCACCAGCGGCATGATGGGGAATGAATTGAGAATGATATGATACGAATCCGGACGGATGATGCTGCTTGCCATCAGCGCCAAGCTCAACCACCACCAGGCCATCACCGCCGGCCCAGCCTGTTTCCGCCAAAGCAGCCACCCCACCAGCATCACCAGCCCCAGGGCCAGGAAAAAAAATACGTAGTTGGTCCCGACCAGCGGAAGACGGTTATACCGGAACGGCAAAACGAACAAGTCCTGCCAGAGCGTCGAAGCCGGCCAAAAAATGAGCGCCGGTATGAGCGCTAAAATAAATCCGGCGGCATACCACGCGACCGATCGCCAGGATTGGCGGTAGACCTGCCAGAGGACGACGACGCCGGCCGAAAAAACCGCCAGCCCTTTCGTGTGCAACATCCAGACGACCGCGCCGCACAGCACACCGGCAAAAAGATACCCGACGGTGCGCTTTCGCCGCAGCGCCCATTGGAGCACAACCCACGCCCATACCGCCACGCACAAGCTCCACGGGTTATGGTTGATGGACGGATAGAATGCGAACGCAACGAGGAAAAAGACGGGTGCCACGTAACTCCGCCAGCGCGGTAAAAAGTTTCGAACGGCGATCCACAGACCAAAGCCGGAGAACAGGATCAATCCGACGCCGACGCCGCGGGCCACCGCGTAGCTCACCCCAAACAATTTAAAAAAAGCCGCCAGCAGGTAAAACGTCCCGGGCGGATAAAATTGGACAAAATCGCGGTACAACACCTGCCCCTCGCTGATCTGCCACGCGCCGGTCAATACCACGCCCGAATCCGAAGAAACGTCATGCTGCCAGAAAATGATGAATCCAACCACGGCGTACGCCAGCCAGAAAACCGCGGCACGAAACCGCGGCCCCTGTTCACGCACTGCCGGAATCATAAATTCCATGAAAAATGCGGACAAACGGAAAAATCCAATAGGCTATCCCCGTTTGACGCACACGAAGAAACGTTTGCCTTTCTGGATCGTCGCGTGGTTGGGAACTTCGTACTGTTCGTCTTTAACCACCGCGCCGTTCACTTTGACGCCGCCCTGCGCGATCAACCGCCGCGCTTCAGACTTGGATTCCGCCAGCTTGCAGTCGACTAACGCGTCAAGCAACGTCTTAGCCAGGGTGGTAACTTCCGGAATCTCGGCCGGCATTTCCTTGCGTTCAAAAACTTTTTTGAAATGTTCTTCGGCGGAAATCGCCGCGGCCTTGCCGTGATAGAGCTCGACGAGTTTGTACGCTAAAAGCATCTTGGCAATTTTCGGATTTTTGCCGGCGACCAGTTCGTTTTTAATCTGCACCACTTCCGGCAGCGGCATAACGGTAATCAATTCGAATGCCAGCGGGATGAGCGTATCGGGCCACGACATCACTTTGCCGTACATTTCATCCGGCGCGTCCTCGAGCGCAACAAAATTGCCTTCGGTCTTACCCATTTTCTTGCCCGTCGGGTCAACGAGCAGCTTGCAGGTGAGCACATACTTTTCCTTGTTGCGGTTTTTCATCATCTCGCGGCCGACCAGCATGTTGACGGTCTGGTCATTGCCGCCGATTTCCACATCCACATCCATCGCAACGGAATCGTAACCCTGCAGCAGTGGGTATAAGAGTTCGTGCAGCCGGACTTCTTTACCCTGCTTGAGACGCTCCTGGAACATATCGCGCTCCCAGATGCGCGCGGCGGAAAGTTCTGACGCGAGTTCCAAGAATTTATCCGCTTTGATCTTCCCCCACCATTCTGAGTTATATCGAAATTCAGTTTTCTTGGGATCGAGAATCTTCCCAATCAATTGCTGATAACCTTTGGCGTTGGCAAGCACCTGCGCCTTCGTCAACGGCTTGCGCGTAGCCAGCTTGTCGGTCGGATCGCCGATCATGCCGGTGAAATCACCAATCAGCAGAATTATTTTATGCCCAAGCTGCTGCAGCTGCCGCAATTTCAAAAGTATGACGCCGTGGCCGAGATGTAGTTGGCCCGTGGGGTCAATGCCGTTGTAAATGGTCAGCTGCTTGCCCGACTTGAGCGCCTGGGCAAACGCGTCTTTACTCGGGTAGACATTCTCAACCCCGCGTTCCAATACTTCGGCGATCAACCGCGGATCGGTAAAAATTTTTGGCATAAGAAGAAATTGAATGATCTTTAAAAAAATGTATTATCCGAGCGTCAATAGCTGTTCTTTTAATTTTTCCACCTTGTGCTGCTGCGCAGTTAACTTTTCGCGTTCGGCAGATACCACCGCCTCGGGCGCGCGTTCGACAAAATTTTTGTTGGAAAGTTTTGCTTCCAGCTGCTTCAGATAATTTTTGGCTTCCTGGAGCTCGCGGGTAATGCGTTCGCGCTCTTTAGAAACGTCCAGCAACCCGGCAAGCGGCAAATGAATAGTCACTCCGGAAACTACGGCCGATGCCGCCTGCGATGGTTTGGCAAGTTTGGCCTCGACGGTCAATTCACTGCAACGGGCAAGCGCGGTAATTACGGGTACTTGCGATTTGAGTAGCCGAGTGTGTTTGCCGGCGGCGATCTGGACGGGAACGCGCTTGGCCGGCTCAACTTTGGCCTCCGAACGCAGGTTGCGAATCGCCGTAACCACTGATTGTACGAGTGCAAAATCTTTTACTACTTTCGCGCGGCCGGCTTTTGGCCAGGACTGAATTATCAGGAGTTTTCCTGTACCAAACCGTTCCCACAGATGTTCGGTTACAAACGGCGTGAACGGATGCCACAATTTCAGCACCTGCTGCAATATATAGGAGAGGATTTTTTCCTTGCCGCCTTCGACCTTGGCGATTTCCAAATACCAGTCGGCGAATTTACTCCACGTGAATTCGTACACGGCTTCACCCACAGCGGAAAATTCGTAGTGGTCAAGGCCGGTAGTGGCGCGCTTGATAAGGGCATCAAGCTCCGCCAGAATCCAGCGGTCGGCTAATGTCTTTGGCGTCGGCGCGGCTTTCACTGGCTTCAACTCCCCCACCGTCATGGAGACAAACCGCGCGATGTTCCAGAGTTTGTTGACGAAATTCCGGTACGACGAAATTTTTTCCTCCCACAGCTGTGTGTCGTTGCCGGCGGTGGTGCCAATCACCAAGCTGAGTCGCATCGCATCGGCGCCGTACTTTTGAATCATGTCCACCGGGTCGATCGCGGTTTCCGGCCGCGACTTGGACATCTTGCGGCCGAGCTTGTCGCGCACCATGCCATGGAAATACACCTGGCGGAACGGCACCTCGCCGACCAAATACGTGCTCATCAAAATCATGCGCGCCACCCAGAAAAACAACAGGTCATAGCCGGTCTCCATTAGATTGGTCGGATGAAACGATTTCAAATCTTTCGTCTTCTCTGGCCAGCCGAGGGTCGAGAACGTCCACAGCCCGGACGAAAACCACGTATCCAAAGTATCCGGGTCCTGCTGCCACCTGTCCTCCGAAGCTTTAGCGGAGGAGAGCTCCCCTGCCGGTGCTTGCAGCCCAACGTAAGTTAATTCTCGCAGGGTGTACTTCCAGCCCGGCTGCCAGGATTTCGTTTTTCGCCAATCGGAAGCTATCGCTTCCTGCCAGGTCTTTCCGTTCAGCAAAACTTCAAGCGCAAACTGCGGCGTTTTGTGGGCAACAATGGCAACGCGCTTGCCGGCGTATTTTGCGCCAATCTCTTGCAGGAAATTCCGCACGCGGTTTTCAACATCGGTCAAACTTTCGCCTTTCGGATACGATGTATCGATTACGTCGGATTGCATCGCGTTCACCTTCTTTTCATTTGCGCGCGTGAGTGTCCCGTAGTCGCACTCCCGCAGCCGTTTATCTTGAACAATTTTATACCGATCGCCGAACGCGGTTTCAGCGGTCGCAACGGCGCGGGATAAATCAGAGCAGAACACGACATCAAAGGTTTGCCCTTTAACCTGGTCTTTCAGCTCCCGGACTTGCCGTACACCAAGTTCAGACAGTTTGGCGTCGGCCTGACCCGAGGCTTTCTCCGCTTCATTATCCACGGTAGCGCCGTGCACGAAATACGTGATGTCGACCGCCTTTGCCGGACGCGCATACCACACTGGAATGCGGTGACCAAACCAAATCTGCCGCGAGATGCACCAATCGCGCAGATGATTCATCCAATGAAAATATGTTTTGGTAAAACGGTCCGGGATTATTTCAACGTCGCCAGCGCGCACGACTTCAGCGGCGCGCTGTTTCAAGGTTTTACCCTTCAATACTTTTGATGGTTTGTTAACGGCCACAAACCACTGCTTGGACGGCAGCGGTTCGACCGGCGTACCGCAGCGGTAGCACACCGACAGATTGTGCACGTAATTTTCGTCGATGCGGTCAACCAGACCTTTGGCCTGGAGTTTGGCGACAATTTCTTCACGACTTCCTCGCGCGTCTTTACCCGCAAACGTTCCGGCCGCTTGCGTCAGTTTTCCGTCTTCGTCAATGATCGGCACAACCGGCAGCTTGTACTTTTGCGCCAATTCAAAGTCTTCAAAGCTGTGCGCCGGGGTGATGGTCATCGCACCGGTACCAAAATCCTTGTCGGCCACTTTGTCGGCGATGACGTGGGCTTTGACTTTGCCCTCGATCCACTCGATCTCCATTTCTTTCCCATGGAGATGTTTGTAGCGTGCGTCGTCGGGATGCACGATGATGGTTTTGTCCTGGAATTTCGTTTCCGGCCGCGCCGTACCGATGACCACCGGGCCGTACTTGAAGTAGTAGAATTTCGTTTTCTGCTCCTTGTACTCCACCTCATCGTCCGAAAGCGTTGAGTGGCAGCGCGGACACCAGTTCACGATGCGGTAACCGCGATAGATCAAACCATCGCGGTGCATCCGCACGAATGCCTCCGACACCGCGGCTGACAACCCGGCATCCAATGTGTAGCGTTCGCGCGACCAGTCGCACGACGAGCCCATCTTGCGGGTCTGCCGGCGGATGGTGCCTTGCGAATCAGAAACGAATTTCCTGACCCGCTCCAAAAACGCTTCGCGGCCGAGTTGATTTTTCGTCTGGCCTTCTTTCGCAATTAATTTTTCCACCACCGCTTGTGTCGCAATCGCCGCATGGTCGGTGCCCGGCAGCCACAAAACTTTACGGCCGCGCATCCGCTGGAACCGCGCCACGATATTCTGCAAGGCAAGCATCACCGCGTGGCCGGCATGCAAAACACCGGTCGCGTTAGGCGGCGGCATGGAAATCGTAAATGGCCTACCTTTAGACACTAAACGATCCGGCGCGAAGTAGCCGGATTTTTCCCATGTCGCGTAAATGCGGTCCTCAACACCCTGCGGATTGTATGCCGAAGGAATGGAAGATTTTTCCTTGTTTTTTGTCATAACCACGTGTGCGGTACGGGTTTCACTATGCCACGAAAAACGTTCTCCGGCAAGCTCGTTTTGGATGTTCCATACATTTTTTACGATCCAGGGCCATCACCCTTGACAACAATTTCCCTTCCCGATACGATGGTTGACTTACTTGACCATCGGGACAACGGAGGGGCCCGAGTGAATCCCCCGATTTCATGGCATTGACGTTACCCGAACAGGTCGCCGCTGCGGTGCAACGCAGCCAGCATCTCCTCATTACCTTCCCCAAGGACCTGCGCCTCGACGCGCTGGCTTCGGCGTTAGCGTTGGGCGCGGTGCTGCGCCAGCAAGGCAAAGTCCTTGACCTGGTCGCGGACGGTTTTGCGGCGGTTCCTTACGATTTCCTGCCGAAGCTCCACATCACGCCGAAGGTCGAAGGCTTGCAGCAATTTGTCATCAAGGTCAAACTCAACGATGCGAAGCTCGAACAGTTCAGCTACGACCTCAAGGGCAAAGAGCTCAACATCTACTGCACGACGCGCGGCGGTGCGCTCAAACCGCAAGACGTCTCCGCCGAAAGCGGCGGGTTCCGCTACGACCTCATCATTGCCGTCGGCGCTCCCGACCTCGCGTCGCTGGGAAAAATCTACACCGACCATCGTGAATTTTTCGAACGCACAACGATTGTCAACATCGACCACCAGGCCGGGAACGAACACTACGGGCAAATCAATGCCGTTGACTTGAATGCGGCTGCGACCGCCGAGGTTGTGTACGATCTCCTGCCGGCACTCCGCCCGGCGGCGACGCCGGAACCGCCGCTGGACCGCGCCGTGGCGACCGCCCTGCTGGCCGGAATGATTTCCGCCACGCACAGCTTCCGCAGCAGCAAAGTGACGGCGAAAACTCTGCGCATCGCCAGCGCCCTGGTGGCTGCCGGCGCCGACCGCGACACGATTATCCGGACGCTCTACCAGAGCCATTCCGTTTCCACCCTCAAACTCTGGGGGCGCACGCTCGCCCGGCTGCGCAGCGACGTGAACGGCAAGCTGGTGTGGGCGCCGGTGCCGGAATCGGATTTTCTCGAGTCCAGCGCCAGCGCCGACGACCTGCCCGGCGTGACCGACGCGTTGATTACGACGCTGCCGGCCGCCGTGGTGGTGGTCCTCCTCATCCAGGAAGGGCCGGACGTCATGGTACGGCTCTCGAGCCTGCGGCACTTCCACGCGCTGCAGCTCGCCCGCCAATTCCCCGCGCATGGCGACCAAAGCTCCGCCACATGGAAAATGCCGCAGCGCACCCTGCCCGACGCCGAGCGCGAGGTGATCGCCGCGATCAAAGAAAATCTCGAAGAGCTCGAGCAGATATAAAATCAGTCACCCTCCCCTCCTCCCCCGCGTAACGGGAGGAATAATTCGTCGTGCGCGATTAACAATTGTTCAATCCAATATATAAGGTATAGTATAGGTGTGGGCCCGTAGCTCAATGGTTAGAGCATCCGGCTTATATCCGGCAGGTTGGGGGTTCGAGTCCCTCCGGGCCCAATTTCAATAATTGTCCTAACGAAATGAATAAACGAAAAGTCATTCAACACATAGCTAGAACGGTTCGGCTACGCCTCCGAAACGAAGGAACCGGGCACGACTGGTGGCATGTGTATCGGGTATGGAAGATGACGCAACGCATTGGAAAGAAAGAAGGTGTCGACCTGTTTGTGGTTGAGCTGGCCGCGTTGCTCCACGACCTGGCGGATTGGAAATTCCATAGTGCGGCTGCCGGGCCCAGACTGGCCCGGCAAATTTTGTCGAAACGAAAGGTACCTCCCGATGTTACCCGTCATGTTTGTGAAATCATTTCGACCATCTCATTTAAAGGAGTACGAGCAGAGAAAAAAATACGAACACTGGAGGGTAAGGTCGTGCAAGACGCCGATCGATTGGACGCACTGGGTGCGATTGGCATCGCCCGCGCCTTCGCGGTCGGCGGGTATCTCCATCGATCGATTTACATTCCCACACAAAAACCCTCATTGCGTCTAACGAAAAAAGCGACCCTCAACGGCACCACCATCAATCATTTCTACGAGAAATTGTTACTGCTCAAGGATCGCATGCACACGAGAACTGCGAAAAACTTGGCCGGGAAGCGCCATGCGTACATGGAAACGTACGTAAAAAGATTTTTTCAGGAATGGGACGGCAAGATATAAATCTCGAATAATTCCGCTGTGATCTCTGGCTGGCGAAGTAACCTATGGAAACCAAGCAATTTATCGCCACCAAGGCGTTCGTCGAATACCGCGGGAAAATTTTAATCGTCCATGAGTCGCCGGGTTATCAAGAAGGAACGGCAAAAGGAAAATTCGATGTCGTGGGCGGACGGATAAAACCCGGCGAGCATTATCAAGACGGTCTCAAGCGCGAGGTGAAAGAGGAAACCGGCCTCGACATCACCATCGGCGAACCGTTCTACGTCGATGAGTGGAACCCCGTGGTCAACGGAGAGCGCTGGCAGATTATTGGCATCTATTTCAAATGTCAGGCGGCAATCGATGTTGTTCGATTAAGCGCCGACCACGATGCCTACCGCTGGATCAACCCGGCCACGTACCGCGAGCACAATGTGATGGACGACCTGCATCCGGTTTTTGAAACCTATCTCCAAACGCAACCGGAACCAGGTTACCCCGTATGAACTACGTACTCTACTTTTTCACCGGCATCCTGCAGGATTTCCTGCTGACGCTCAACTGGCGGTATGTCGCGCTCAACAAACCGATGCCAGCGGCCATCTATTCATTTCTGACCACGGTGGTAACGATGCTGGTGCTCTATAATATCCTGACGCGGCTGGATGCGCAGCGCAGCATTTTTGCGGTCATCATCTACGCACTTGGCGTCGGCACCGGCACGCTGGTGGGGATGAAATTTAAAGTCGGCGGGAAAAAGTAACCGGCATATGAAAAACCGCGTCATCATCGTTCACGGCTGGAGCGGCTACCCGGAAGAAGGGTGGTTCCCCTGGCTCAAGCGGGAACTCCAGCAGCGCGGATTCACTGTCGATGTGCCGCAGCTGCCGAAAGCGGCCACACCCAACCGCAAAGAGTGGATCGCGGCGCTGACGAAAGTCATTGGCAAACCGAATCGCCACACGTTCTTGGTCGGTCACAGCCTCGGCTGCTACACCATTCTCAAATACATCGAACGCCTGCGGTGGTTTCAGCGGACGGGCGGCGCCGTGCTGGTCGCGGGGTTTGCCAGTCTCAACATCCTCCCGCTCAACAATTTCTATTCCGCGCCGCTCGACTGGAAAAGAATCAAACGGCACGCCGGCCGCATCACCGCCATCAATTCGACGAAAGATCCGTACGTGCCGTTGGCCAAAGGCGAGGAGCTCCGCGACCAGCTCGGCGCAAAGCACGTCGTCCTCGACGGGTACCGGCACTTCAGCGGCCACGAAGGTGTCAAAGAGCTTCCGGCGGCGCTCGATGCCGTGCTGGAGATAACCGAACCGTAAGGTGCCGCTATCCTCCAGCGTATGTCCGTACTTCCAACCCTTGGCATTTTCGTCCTCTGGTCGCTTACGGGGTTTTGGATCTGCCGCAGGGTTCTCCGCGAGCGTCGCCTCATTCTACTGGTGCCGCTCGCACCGCTGCTTGGCATGGGCGCATTTCTCCTGGCGGTGAGCATACTTGGGCTCATCGTGCCTTGGGCGTGGGCGAACATCACCGCACTCGCGCTGCCGCTCGCCGGCGCGGCGTTCCTGCCACAGCAAAAAAATATTCCCATTGAACTTGGCGTGCCGCGGTGGGCGGCGTTCACCGCCGCTGTGGCGACGCTCGTGTTGGCAGGTTACTTCACCGTACTGTTTTCCCTCCAGCATGAGCTGCATTTTGACAGCTACTTCCATTTCCCGGTGATCGCCTCGATTGCCGCCGGGAATTTCCCGCCGCAGTTTCCTTTCCAGACAAACACCCCATTGCAGTACCACGCGGGCACGGATATGCTCGCCGCCAGCCTGCAAACGGCCACGGGCATCGGTCCCTGGTGGGCGCTACACCTGGTCACCGTCGTCGGGCTCGCGTGCGCGTTGCTGCTTGCTTTCGGATTAGTGGCGACCATCACCGGCAGTGCGGCCGCCGGTTTCGGCGGGGCAGCCCTGCTGTTTTGCGGCCACAGCGTTGCGTACCTGCGCCAGCTTGGCACGCACGGTGCGGATGCGTTCTCGTTTCTCGCACAAACGGCCCACGGCTACGGCATCGGGCTGCTGCATCCCGGTACGGCGCTCGCCGTTCCCATGGCGCTGGCCGCGGCGTACGTGTCCGGCCATCAGCCATCCGGCTTCTCAAAACGAACGCGCACAGCTTTCATCGGTCTCATGCTCGGCCAATTATTTCTTTTCGCCGAAGAGTACGGCGTAATACTCGCGCTGGCATGCCTGATAATCTCTGGATGGAACATCATGCGACAAAAATCCTCTGTACCCGCAGCACTAGGACAAATTGCACTCGTGTTCGTCATCGCGATTGCCGTGGTGCTGGTCCAGGGCGGAAGCTTGGGTGTCGGCGTTGGCGGTTCCAACCAACGCGCACTCTCCCAACTGGAATTCCGATTTCCGCCGGCGTTCCCCCGCTGGGATACCACGCAACCGGCGGCGGCGTTACCGCTTACTGACCCGCGGGCGTTCCGTTTTACGTTGGAAGAATTCGGACTCCTGCTGGTTTTACTGCCCATCACGCTGAATTTTCTCTGGCAACGCCCGCAGCCGGTCCTGCGCCTGCTGGCGGTGACGGCAGGATTGAGCGCGGTACTCCCGTTGTTCATCACCCATCCGACGCTTGATTTTAACCTTGCGCGGGGATTCGGTCCGCTGCGGCAGTTCGGCAACTTGATTACTGGCGCCGCGCTCGGCGCGACCGCAGTTTCCTGGTGGAAAAACCGACGCCACATCTGGCCATGGATCCCGGCGGTTGCCGTTACCTCGTTGGTTGCCGTCTACTCGTTTGGCACGATCGCCTTCACTCTCCCCCGCCTTGCACTGCTGTCCAATCCCGGGCCAAGTCTCGCACCCCGCTGGGTCACGCCGGAGGAGCAGCAGGTTGCAACGTTCGCGCGGAGGAAAATTCCTCGCAATGCGCGTGTGCTGACCCAAAATCCGGTTGCAGTCGCAACGCTGTGGGGGCGGGTCGCCCCGTTCGCCGACTGGAATACGTTCCACCTTTTCGACTGGAAAAATTCCGATCCCCGCTACCGCCAGCTGCTTTCGGCCCCCACGGTTGCCGGCCTTGAGCAACTCGGCATCACGCACATCTATGTTGCGCCCGAACCGCTGTACTTCGCGCTCGACGTCCGGCTGCGCGATGAACTCTATCGCACCGATCCGCGTTTCTCGCTGCTCTATCGGCTGGATAGCCCGAAAGGCAGCTACCGGATTTACGCATTCGCCCCGAAACAAGCGCCGTAAATTACCCACTCTTGCCAAGCACAAAATTTTTCCCTACAGTATCAGGTACGGGCGGTTAGCTCAGTTGGTTAGAGCGCGTCGTTGACGTCGACGATGTCGGGGGTTCGAGTCCCTCACCGCCCACCAAAAAATGTCTACCTTCAGGGATAGACATTTTTTGTATGTTGTCTTGCCGCTTCAACTATCAAACCAACAAATACGGATGGATAGCTCACTGCAGCGCATCCAACCGAATTTTAACTGCATGACCGCGTAAGCTGCGGCGAGCCGCCCCAGCAATCCGGCGGGTAGGTCGCATGGTCAATGGTTCTGGTCTGCTGGCCACCACTACAGGTGCTCCACGCGGAGAATATCCATGAATCACACGGCGGACAGGTGCGGGTGTAGACCGGCTGCGCCCCGCCATAACAATCCGCGGGAAACGTCGGCGACACGGTGGGATCCGTTTCCAGGGTGCGATGCTGGATGCCGCTGGCATCGCACTTGCTCCAGGCCGAATAGTTATACGACTCGCACAGATCGCAGTCTTTTTCCAGCCAGGGATTTTCCGGAACGCACACCGCCGGCACGGTGGATTCCACCTGGCGCGTCCGTTTGCCTGTGCTTTTATCGCACTTGCTCCACGCGGTGTAGTAGACGAAATCGCAAAATTCCTTACCGCACTCCCGGCTTAAGAGCGGTTCGGCGCCGCCGTGGCAATCCGCCGGGAAAGGTATTTCAACCGTCCGCGTTTGCTGGTTGTTCACGCACGCACTCCACATCGAGTAGATGTACGATTCGCACGCATTGCACTCTTTGGAGAGTAACGGGCTTTGGGGGACGCAGACCGCCGGAACCGTTGATTCGATCTGGCGCGTGCGCATACCGGTGCTTTGGTCGCACGCGCTCCAGGCGGTGTAGTAGACGTAATCACAGGCATCTTTGCCGCACTCCCGGCTCAACACCGGCGGCACGCCGCCGCTGCAATCCTCGGGGAAGGTAGATTCCACGGTTCGGGTCTGGCGGTTGTTCACGCACGCGCTCCACATCGAATAGATATACGATTCGCACGCGTTGCAATCCTTCTCTAACTCCGGATTATCTACCACACAGATTTTTGGAACCGTTGACTCGACCTGGCGCGTGCGCTTGCCCGTGGTTTTATTGCACGCGCTCCAGGCCGTGTAGTAGACAAAGTCGCACGTACCCTTGCCACACTCCCGCGTCAATTCCGGCTGCACGCCGCCGCTGCAATCGGCCGGCAAGGTGGACGTGACCGTTCGCGTCTGCTTGTTGTTGACGCAGGTGCTCCAAGCCGAATAATTATATGACTCGCAGGCGTTGCAATCTTTTTCCAGCTCGGGATTTTCCACGGTGCAGATTTTTGGCACGGTGGATTCAACCTGGCGCGTGCGCTTGCCCGTGGTTTTGTTGCACGCGCTCCAGGCCGTGTAGTACACGAAGTCGCACGCCTTTTTGCCGCACTCCTGGCTGACTACCGGCTGAACTCCCCCATGGCAATCCGCCGGTAGCGTCGATTCGACGGTTCGGGTCTGATGATAATCGACGCAGGCGCTCCAGGCCGAATAGTTGTACGATTCGCAACCGTTACAATCCATACTCAACACGGGATTTTGAACGACGCAAACCTCCGGAGAGGTTGACTCGATTTGGCGAGTTTTTTTGCCCGTCGCCGCATCGCAGCTGCTCCAGGTCGTGTAATTCACAAAATCGCAGAACTCCTTGCCGCATTCTCCGCTGAGCTCCGGCCCGACTCCGCCCCGGCAGTCAGCCGGGAAAGCCGACTCAACGGCCCGGATTTTTTTATTGTTCAGGCACTTCCCCCACGCGGAATAAATGTACGATTCGCACAGCGGCTTGTTTTTCTCCGCCTTGCAATCCCGCGACACCACGGGTTCGCCGCCGGCGCATTTCCGCGGCGAAGCCGAGAAAATTCTTCGCGTTTGCTGGTTGTCATCGCACTTTCCCCACCCGCCATACGTCCACGAAGTGCAGACCGGTTTTTGCAGCGTCACAATCAAGGTAACCTTTTCGCTGTTGGTATCGGCGGCATCCTCGGTGAAGATGACAAATTTATTCTCCCCGATATTCAACTTCACTTTGTACTTCCAACTCGTATCGGCATTGTGTTTCACGATCTGCTTATTCCCCCACCACACCGACGTCCCGGCCTCTTTGGTGCCGGTGATCGTGTACGACGGGTCGGTAATGTTATCTCCCGGCTGGTCCATCACGGGCGGTGTTGGCGGCAGGGTGTCAATGGTGAATTTTGAAATTTTTAAAACTTTGCTCATGTTGCCGGCGATATCCACCACCTGAATGGTGCAATCGTCATACGTGCCGTCCGTCAACGTCAACAGTTCAATTACATTGTTGCCCTGCTTGGCAGAAGTGCCATGCCCCTGGCACGCGCCGCCATAGATGATGTCGCCATAACGGTTATACACCGGGCTGACGGCATTGATGGCCGTTGAGCTGAACGTCACGGTCGGGTTGGGGTCGCTCCCGATGCTCGGAATTTTTTTCACTTCCTTGAGCACCGGGGCGGTGGTGTCCCACACCAGCGCAAAATCATCGGAGCTGCTGATTTTCTTGGGGTTGACGACTTTCAACCGGATTTTGTAGACCCCGTCTTTGGTCGCGGAAATGGTGGTTTTACAGTAGGCGGCGAAACTCGGCACCAGGCATTTTGCATTACTGAAGGTAACCTTGCCGCCCCGGGGGCCGGAAACCTGCAACCAGCGCATGTCGAGAGGCTCCGACAATCCCGTGCTCAGATCGCTCGCTTCGCCGGTCACTTCAAAGGCGGAATTTTTGTAATACACTTCAACGCCGGCATAGACCGTGAACGTTTGTTTGGCCTTCGGTTCTACCGGGCAATCCTCACCTTCGCATTCGATGCTGGGCTGCTCTTCCAAACAGGCTCCGTCAGCGCAACCGTTAGGACAGTTATAAAACTCATTTTGGATCCGAAAGCCGTTGCAGCTTCGCTCCATCAGGAGATGCCCCTGGGGATTGGCCACGCTCACCGGCATACACACATCGGTGTATTCGGTGAATTGCTCCGCACCTTCTTTCACCGTGCCTTTGACGGCATAGTCCTTTCCGCCGTCGGTATCCGTGCAGGAGGTGGAAGACATCGAGATGAGCGCCTGCTGGCATTGCTCAAAATTGTAACAAACCCCATCCGAAGCTTCGGTTGACGTCATAATCCGGTATCCGTTGCACGCGTCTTTTTTGAACGCCGGAGATTTCACGCACGCCGGATAACTGGCGGCCGGTTCATCGTCAGTTTTTGCCGCCGCAAAAATCAGCGGCAGACAAAAAAATAAAAAGACCGCAGCGAATGGTATGAAGGTAACGGCGTAATATTTTTTCGGGAACGGCATATTTACTATGACCATTAAGTGAGTAAATAAATTAAAACATCACTTCCAATTTCCCCAGCATGGGATTTTGGATGGAAAAAGTCAGGTGCAGGGTCAGGCCAACCTTGGAAACCCATAAACTCCCTCCTTCAGATTCGTCAATTTTATAACCCAGCTCTTCATATTTTTTTTGTACCGCTTCCACATCCGCGCGCGTAGCCAGGCGCGAAAAAACATAGGTGAGCCACATGCCGCTCATGCTGTCCTTCAGCTTCACCTGGTTATTATACACCTGGTTGAGTATGGGCAGGAGCTCGGCATGCACGGTTTTATTCTTCTCCCCCTCCGCCGCGACTTCTTTGGTATTGTCGTAATTGATCTGTACCCAGGACTTGGCAACGGGCGGCGTTGCGGCCTGCCCCGGCGCGGATGGAACAACCGGGCTTGCCGTATCGGCGGTCAGGTATGCGCAGTTTGGCGCCACGGCGACTTTTTTATACGTGCAAATATTGCGCGCCCTATTCTTTATCGTGGGAACTTTTTCCTTAACTTTTTTATTGATGTTCAATTTCAAATCCGCTGCCGCACCAACGCTCATGTCCTGCATCACCAGATAACTGCTCTGGTCTTCAACGGTTGCCTGGGGGTGATCGGAAACCTTGGCGCAACCGCTCACATTGCCGTTGGCATCCACCTTGATCAAAGCGGCTTCTTTGTAAGGTTCCAGGCTCATCATCACCATGTGCTGTTCGGTGGTCAGAAGACTGGCGGCGATCACCACCCCTTTATCCGCAGTCGGCGCGATGCCGTAGCCCGACAGATCTCTTTCAATATCGTATTTTTTCACCCAGCGGGGGTTGAAGTCTGCGTCGGTTTTTATCAGGCCAATATTGCTGGCCTGGGCGTCAGCCAAAACCTGCATCGCCGCGGTATCCGCGTCGCCGAACGTTTTTATTTCGGGAATAACGTTGACGGCATCAAAACAATCCGCGCCCAGTTCCTCGCATTTTTCATTGAATGCTTTCCTTTTTTGGGCGGCGTCGGTACTTTTGGCTTCAATACCGTCGCTGTCGCGCATCACATCTTGCATGAAAATAAATTGCCCGTCCGCAGTTTTTACCACCTGAAAATCATTGGCACCGGGAGCGGATAACAGACTGGCGGTTAATTTTTTCGCCCATACATATCCGCCCGCGCCGTCCACTTTCACCGCCACCAAAGGGCGCGGTGAAAAAATAGTGACGTTGGATACATTCAATCCGCCGGTTAAGCCCTGGGTGAGCGCAAAATTGTCAAACCCGAAAGCGATGAAACCGCCGTCGGGCGTTGCCTCAACCGCGCGGAAATCACCTCCCGCCATGCGAATTTTTGTCACGCCCAGCGTGACCCCGCCGCCGGAGTAACTCGTTGGCGCAGTAATTTCCGACGGGATCATCTCCATGCTCTTCGACCAGGACACATTGAAATTACCGTCGAGTTTGATCATGGTGGGCAAAGCGTGCATCACCACTTCCGGCCCCAGAACATTTTCCGGCTGCTCCGCCTTGGGAACGGTGAGGTTGGCTAAGGCGATGAAACTGCCGTCGGATAAGCGCTCCATGTCCTCGGCCTCCCAATCCATTTTTTTGGCGAGTACCACCTTGCCGTTTTTATCGATCTTGATGAAGGCGCTGTATCTTGGCACGGTATCGAGGTCGGCGATATCATCGCCATAACCGGTTTTGGTGAAACGGCCGAGAACCATCACGGCGCCGTTCGGCAGTGCCCATAATTTTTGCGGCCGGTCCAGACTGTAATCGCCAAGCATCAACGACCACACCAGGGTGCCCCGAGAGTTCAATTTGGTAATGAGAATGTCGCCGTAGACTTCTTTGACATTTTCATCCACAAAATCCAGCACATCATTGGCCATGATGATATTGCCGTCGGTGGTCTCCACGGTGAGACGCCCGATGCGCCGGGATGACATGAGCCCCAAGGCTAAGCTCTGGCTGGAAAACCAACGAGTCCACGATGGATTTCCTTTGGCGTCCGTTTTGATGATAAACGGCTTGGGAGCAGCCATGCCCGAGGCCGGGAGCGTATCGCCGGTCAATAAAAACCCGCCATTTTTTAGTGGCGAGACACCGAAACCGTCCGTCAAATCAAGCAAACGAAAAGTTTTGATGAGCGTGGCGGAATTCACGGATTTCGTGGCACAGGTACTTGCGGTTTGCGCTTGTCCGACTAGTGTCCCACCGACCACGATACCGGCAATAACCAAAATTGCTAAAGAGGAAATTATGGTTGGCCAAAAAAGAGGGGGGCCTGTTCTGCGTCTGCCCGCATCACGCATATACTACATGCTATCATAAAATACACTCTGGCGCCCGCCTCCGGAAAAAGTGAACGCAAACGGAGGAAAAATCCGCAAGTGGTTTTTCCCCTGTGAAAACTGTCAGGATCTTTCCGCGTGATATTAGCCGAAGGTATTCACTCGGTGATATAATGATTGCGGATCAAAATCCACGTTCCAGTGCCAAAAATTTGAATCGTTGAGCCAAAATTCATAATCACCGTCTAAAAAATTTTACTATTAACGTATTTAAGATATGAGAAAAAAAATATTGCTGTTTTCTTTCTTGTCAATAATCACGGTACTTTCCTTCTCGCTGGTTGCCATTGCCCAGAGTAATGGCAATACTGCCAGGGTAACAATATTATCCGAAACAAATTCCGACACGACCGAACAGGCGTTCAAGGGCATTGTGCACACGCACCGGATAGCCAGCCTGCCGCGCGTGAACAATATGCATATCCTCAATGTCGACTTGAGCGACGCGGATATTTCTTTCCTCGCTACCCCGTACAACCCGACCGATGGTTACCCGGGTTCGGAAACGAAACTCCAGACGACGTACGATTTCGCCGCTCAGCACAATGTCCAAGTGGCCATCAACGCCACCCCTTTCTACGATCTCAACGGTGGAGTCTACACGTCCGGGGATCCTGCTGACGTGCGAGGGCTAGCGGCGTCGCAGGGAACGGTCTATTCGGACTACATGGTTGATTACCCAGCGCTCATCACGGATACGGCCGATCTCGCCTACATCGTAAACGCTTACGATCCGCAACCAAGCATCAACAACGCCGTCGGCGGATTTTCCCGCATCCTTACCAACGGCGTCAAGACGCCCTGCACCGACATCCGCTGCACGGCGGTGCATCCCA